>JAXDHQ010000001.1:0-8191 GCA_034664395.1 Solirubrobacteraceae bacterium
GGCGGAGAGCGCCTGCGCCGGGAGCCGCGCGCCGCGCGCCGGCGGAGAGCGCCTGCGCCGGGAGCCGCGCGCCGCGCGCCGGCGAGAGCGCGCGAGCGCGTCGCCGCCGCCTCAGCGCCGAGCCTGAACCACCGGTACGCCGAAGCGGCGCTGCGCCTCGCCGGCGAGGTCGTCCTCGCGGTAGCGCGCGTCGTCCTCGTCGCGCATGAAGACGACGACTTGGTCAGCCGGGTAGGTGGCGAGCGCGTCCTGGAGGGCGAGCAGCGGCTCGCTCTCCCCCGTCGTCGCCCGCGCCCGCGCCGCTCCGGCCTCGCGCAGGGCGGCGGCGGTCCGCTCCGCGGCTGACTCGGCGTCGGCGATCGCCTCGTCGCTGTCGGACACCCAGAAGGCGACCGCGGACTCGTTGACGGCCGGCGAGACGACGAGCACCTCGGCGCCCTCGAGGTCGTCGTCGGGGAGGGCGCCGCGGACGTCGTCGGCGGACACCGGATCGGTGGCGAGGACGAGGAGCTTCACGGCGGCGGTCCTACCCCCGCCCCCGGCGGGACAAGCGAGCGCCTGCGCGTCAGGCCTGCGTGAGGTCCTCGCGCCCGGCGGCCTCCAGCAGCGCCCGGTAGCGCGGGATGACCGGCTTGGCCAGCGGCACGAGCTTGAGGATCTTGGCGACCGGCCCGCGCGCCGTGATCTCGCCGCGGGCGAGCGCGATCGTGACGTTGACCTCGCCCAGCCACAGGCGATGGGCGGTGTCGGCCTCCATCGCCATCACCACCTCGGGCTCGGTCTGGGTGGCGCCGAGCTCGACCTGGCGCTCGCCCGCCTCGAGCATCCTGACGGTGAGCTGGGAGTCGGGATTGCGCAGGCGGTACTGCACGACGGTGTCGGTGCGCTGGAAGCGCGAGCCCAGCTCGTCGTCGGCCACGATGTCCTGAAAGAGCTTGCCGAGGTGCGCGTACACCTCGTCGGCGTCCTTGAAGTAGGGCATCGGCCGGCAGCTTAGTGGTAGGCATCAGCGCGTGTCCGACAACAGCTTCAGCCTCCACACCCCCGACGCCCGCCTGCTCGACGGCCGTCGCGCCCTGGTCACCGGCGCGACGACCGGCATCGGTCAGGGCGTCGCGTTCGAGCTCGCCGCCCACGGGGCGGCGGTGGCCATCAGCAACCTGCCGGGCGTCGGCGACGCGCCCGGCATGGCCGCCGCGATCCAGCGCGCCGGCGGCCGCGCCGTCGCGGTCGACATGGACGTCAGCGCCGAGGACGACGTGCACCGCGCCTTCGCCGCGGCCCGCGAGGCCTTCGGCGGCCTCGACCTGCTGGTCAACAACGCCGGCATCGAGAAGCCCTTCGAGGTGGTCGACATGCCGCTGGCCGAGTGGGAGAGGGTCCTCGCCGTGAACCTCACCGGGACGTTCCTGTGCACGCGCGAGGCGGCGCGGATCATGCGCGCCGATGGCGCGCGCGGCGCGATCGTGATGATGTCGAGCGTCCACGAGGTCATCCCGTGGAAGCGCTTCAGCCACTACTGCGCCTCGAAGGGCGGGATGAAGCTCTTCGCCCAGTCGGTCGCGCGCGAGCTCGCGCCGCACGGCATCCGCGTCGTGTCGGTCGCGCCGGGGGCGATCGCGACGCCGATCAACCAGGCCGTCCTCGCGGACCCGGCCCAGCGGCACGAAGTCGAGGACGAGATCCCCCTCGGACGCTGGGGCGAGGTCTCCGACGTCGCCCGCGCGGTGGCCTGGGTCGCCTCCGATCAGGCCGAGTACGTGGTCGGCTCGACGCTGTTCGTCGACGGCGGGATGACGCTCTATCCACGCTTCGTCTGAGGAGTACGCTCGGTCGATGGATGACACGAGCGTGATGAACCACATCGAGCAGCTCGTGAGCGAGGAGCACCGGCTGCTCGAGGCGCACTCCGAGGGCGACGGCCTGGGCCCCGAGGAGCACGGGCGCCTGGAGCGCATCCGCGTCGAGCTGGACAAGTACTGGGACCTGCTGCGCCAGCGCCGCGCCCGCGAGCGCGCCGGACTGGACCCCGACGACGCGTCCCTGCGCGACGACTCGACGGTGGAGCGCTACCTGCAGTAGCGGCGCGCCGCGCTACCGCCCGACCGTGCCGAGCGCCCGCCTCGCGGCGTCGGCGAGGCGCTGCACCTCGCCCGGGTCGGCCTTGGCGTTGACCGCGTCCGAGAGCTGGCGGACGGCGGCGACGACGGCGTCTGCCCGGCCGATGGCGCGCAGGTCGGCCATGTGCACATCGATGGCGTCCTGGGCGCGGGCGAGGTCGTCCACGGCGGCCTGGTACTCGGTCGGAGCGACGACGCCGCCCCCCTTGCGCACGCCCTGGGGGTACTCGGTGGCGACGAGCTCGACGCCCTCCTGCGCCTGCTTGAGCCCGATGCGCAGGTCGCCGATCTTGTCGGCCAGCGTCGGCGCCGGGGCGGTGGCGCGGCCGATGGCCAGGCCCGCCGCCAGCGCGACGATCGCCGCGCCGGCCGCCACCAGCGCGAGCGTGCGCATCGAGTTCCGGCCGGGCTGTCGGTAGAGGGACATCAGGAGACCACCGCGACGGCCGGTCCCTCGTGGCCGTCGAGGACCTCCTCGGCGGTCGCCATGAGGTCCTCCGGTCGCCGGGCGTCCGACAGGTCTACCACGTGCGGGCCGCAGACCAGCGACACGCGCGGGAGCAGCGTCGCCACGCCGAGGTTGACCGCGGTCTCGCGCACCGCCTCGCGCAGCGGGCCGAGCACGCCGTCGCCGTCGGCGGTGAGCACCCGCTTGGCGTGCTCGGCGAGCGCCACCGAGCCCAGGCCGTCGACCACGGCGACCGCGCCCGAGCCGTTCTGGCTGAACACGCGATAGAAGTCGTTGCGGGCCACGACGCCCAGCTCGCCCTCGCCGACGCCGAGCGCGGCGGCGGCCGCGCGCCGCTGTGCGTCCTCGCCGACCGGCTCGCGACTCGCTGCGCCCGACTCGAGCGCGACCGCACCGGTCGCCACGGCGCGCAGGATGCCCTCGCTCGCCTCGAAGCGCGTCTCGACCCGGACGGTCGGCGGAGCCGCGCCAGCGCGCACGCACGCGCGCTCGGCCTCGCGGGCGAGCTCCACCGTGGCGCCCGGCCCCGAGCAGTGGCGGGCGATCTCGGCGCGCACGAGCGACAGGGCCGCGCCGATCGACGACAGGATCTCCGGGTGGGCGGGGCGCACGCACTCGCGCCCCAGCGCCCGCGCCACCGCGGGCGCTAGCGCGGCGCCGGCGCCGCCGAGGGCGACGACCGGGACCTCGGGTCCGAAGTCGTGCGCGCGCGCCGCCTCGGCGACCGCCTGGGCGATCTTGGCCACGGCGGCCTCGAGCACGGCGCCCGCGGCCTGCTCGGGCGTGCGCCGCAGCCGCTCGCCCAGCGGCGCGAACGCGGCCAGCGCCGTCTCCGACCCGTCCAGCGCCTGCGCCGCGCACGTCGCGGTCAGCGCGTAGCGCTCGCCGCCCGCGGTCTCGACGGCCGCGTACTCGGGGTCGCCGAGGCGCGGGGCGAGCAGCGCCAGCCGGGCGCCGGCGAAGGCGCCCGCCGGCGCGTAGCACGCGTAGGGCAGGCCGGCGACGTGGGCGCTGCGGGGGCCGACCTCGTCGACCCGGCGGCGGCCCAGGCGCGCCATCGACCCGCCGGCGGCGCCCACGACCCACGAGTCGACCGAGCGGATCGCCGTCGGACGGCCCATGACGCGCAGCGTGCGCATGACCGTGCGCCCGCCCTTCACGACCGAGACGTTCGAGCTCGTCCCCCCGCACTCGAGCACGATCGCGTCGGCGACCTCGAGCTGGTGCAGCGCCGCGGCGACGCCGGCCGCCGGGCCCGAGCCGATCGTGAACGAGGGGGCGCGGCGGAACGCCTCGACCGACATCGCACCGCCGTCGCCGCGCAGGACGAGCAGCGGCACGTCGACCCCGGCCTCGTGCAGGACGCGCGCCACGACGGTCGCGGTGCGCTGGACGACCGGCAGGATCGAGGCGTTGACCGCCGCGCTGATCGTCCGCGTCTCCAGCCCGTAGGTGCCGGTGAGCTCGTGGCCGGCGCACACCGGCAGGTCGAGCTCGCGCGCCCGCGCCGCCACCGAGCGCTCGTGCTCGGGCGCGTCGACGGCGAACGCGCCGCTGACGGCCACCGCAGTGCAGCCGGCGGCCTTCAGGCGCTCGAGCACGGCGTCGACGTCGCCGGCGTCGAGGCTGCCGGTCGCGTCGAGGAACGCGTGCTCGGTGTGGAGCACGCGCCCCGGGGCGAGCTTGACGTCGCCCACGTTCGTGCGCTTGCGGGCCAGGCGCAGCTCGGGCTCGATCCCGATGCCGATGACGCCGACGCGGGCGACGTCGCCCTCGAGCAGCGCGTTCATGGCCTGGGTGGTCGAGTAGGCGACGAGCTCGACGCGATCGCGGGCGTCGCCCAGGTCGCCGAGCAGCGCCCGCAGCGCCGTGGCCACGCCCTCGGCGACGCCGTCGCGCGCGGCGTGCGTCGTCGGCACCACGGCGTGCGCGCACAGGCGCAGCGGGTGCGCGGTGACCGCCACGGCCTTCGTGAACGTGCCGCCGACGTCGACGCCGACGCGGATTGGTTCGTCCGTCATGCGGCGGTGGTCTCCAATCGTCGCCGCCGCCGGGCCGGCTGCCACGCCAGCGCCCACAGCGCGCTGACGCCGAAGACGGCGAGCAGGACCGCTTGGACCACGAGCCCCTGCGTCGTCGGGTGCACGCCGGTGAGCTCGGCCAGGAAGACCGGCAGCCGCGGCCACGACACCGGGTTGGCGGCGACGAGGTCGGCCGACTGCAGCGAGCGCACCGCGTTGCCGGCGAACGCCACCGACAGCAGCAGCAGGACCGAAGCCCCCGTGACGAGCATCGGCTTGAGCGGGAGCTGGCGGCCGAGCTTGAGGATCGCGTAGCCCACCCCGCCGAGGGCGATCGCGGCGGCCACGGCGCCGAGCACGACCCACAGCTCCAGCCCGCGGGCGAAGAGCGCGAGCGCCTGGTAGAAGAGGACGGTCTCGAACCCCTCGCGGTAGACCGACGTGAAGCCGAGGCCGGCGAACGCCGCGGTCGTCCCCGCGGCCATCGCCGCCGCCACGCGCGCGCGCATGAACTCCATGCGGCGGCGATGCTCCAGCCGCGAGATGAGCCAGAAGCTCACGCCGATGAGCACCACCACCGCCAGCAGCGCGGTGACCGCCTCCAGCAGCTCGCGGCTGAGCGGCGCGATGTCGATGACCAGCGTCGCCAGGGCGAACGTCACCGCGGTGGCGCCGAGGGCGGCGAGCACGCCCCACGCCAGCGGGCGCTTGTAGTTCTGGGCGCTGCCCGCCGCCAGCGAGCCGAGCAGGATCGCGATGAGCAGGACCGCCTCGACCCCCTCGCGGAAGAGGATCGCGAACGAGAAGCCGAACGCGACCGCCGGCGCGGCGAGGCCCTTGCGGGCCAGCTCGCGATCGACGTCGAGCAGCCCCGCGCGGACCGCGGCCGCGTCGGCGCGGACCGTCGACAGCGAGTCGCCGTCGCGCATGTCGTTGCGCAGCCGCGCGAACTTGAACTCGTTGTCGAGCACGAGGTTCGGGTTGCGCAGGCGCAACGGGATCTCGACGAACTCGAAGTGGTCGAGGTAGGCGGTGCGGGCGAGCTTGTAGGCCTGGGCGCGATCGCCCTTCTTGTACGCCTCCAGCGCCTTGCTCACCATCACGCGCGCCTTGGCGATCTCCTGGCGGCCGCGCTCCAGGGAGGCGTCGGCCGCCGACGCCGGCGCGGCGACGGCGAGCAGCGAGGCGAGGACGAGCAGGAGGGCGGCGAGACGGCGGCTCATGACTGCTTGAGCTTGGCCTCCGCCGTGGCGAGGTCGCCCTTGGCGTCCTCCACCATCTTGCGCACCTCGTCGACGGAGCCGCCATCCTTGATCCTGCCGCGGATCTTGGTCGAGAGCGTCTCCTCGAGCTCCTCCTTGAGCTCGTGGTCGACCTTCTCCAGCGGGCCCTCGACCTTCTCGAAGTGCTCCACGTAGCCCTCGGCGATCGTGTCGTCCGCCTTCTGGCGGTCGCCGCCGGCCAGCGCGGCGACGCCGGCGTCGAGCGCGTCGCGCACGCTGCCGATCTCCACCACGGCCTGGGCCGGGGTCGAGCCGGCCTCGGAGGTCTTCTGCTTCTCGTCGGATCCGCCGCAACCGGCGGCGGCAAGGGACATGGCGACGGCGAGCGAGACCGTGGCGTGACGGGCGTTCATGGCTAGTTAGGGCTCCCTAATACGTGGACGGTGGCGGCACCATACACAATCCCGACCGCCGCCGTTGGTCATTGCTCCGCGCGCCGCGACGGAGCACCCGCCGGCCCCGGATGCGCCCGAACGGCGGGTGGTGCGGTGCTACGTTCCGCACGTTGCACCGCCGCGGGGCCCCGCGCCCCGCGTCTTGACACGGCTGGGCGCCTCCAGCCGCCCACCGGGGAAGGAGATCACGCGATGGCCACCGCCACGCAGACCCTGCAGAACTTCATCGACGGCGAATGGGTCGATCCGGCCGAGGGCCGGACCGACGCCGTCATCAACCCTGCCACCGGCGAGGAGATCGCCCAGGCGCCGAGCTCGACGACGCAGGACATCGACCGCGCCGTGGGCGCCGCCCGTGCCGCCTTCGACGGCGGCTGGGGCACGACCACGCCGGCCGAGCGCGCGCTCGCCCTGCTGCACCTCGCCGACGCCATCGAGGAGCACGCCGACGAGCTCGCCGAGCTCGAGTCGGCCAACGCCGGCAAGCCGATCGAGGCGTTCAAGAGCGACGAGATCCCGGCGATGGTCGACAACCTGCGCTTCTTCGCGGGCGCCGCGCGCTGCATGGAGGGCAAGGCGGCGGGCGAGTACCTCGAGGGCTACACCTCGATCATCCGGCGCGAGCCCGTCGGCGTCATCGGCCAGATCTCACCCTGGAACTACCCGCTGATGATGGCGATCTGGAAGATCGGCCCGGCGCTGGCGACCGGCAACACGATCGTCCTCAAGCCGGCGCCGACGACGCCGCTGACCACGCTGAAGCTCGCCGAGCTCGCGGCCGAGTTCCTGCCCAAGGGCGTGCTCAACGTCGTCGCCGGCGGCAACGACCCCGGCGCCGCGCTGGTCGAGCACCCCGACGTCGACATGGTCTCGCTGACCGGCTCGGTCGAGACCGGCAAGTGGATCGCCGAGCACGCCGCCAAGACGCTCAAGCGCGTCCACCTCGAGCTCGGCGGCAAGGCGCCCGTGGTCGTCTTCGACGACGTCGATCTCGAGGGCGTGCTGGAGACGATCGCCGGGACCGCCTACTACAACGCCGGGCAGGACTGCACCGCGGCCACGCGCGTGCTGGCCTCCAGCGCGATCCTCGACGACGTCGTCAGCGGGCTGGCCAAGCAGGCCGAGGGCTACGTGATGGGCGACACCCGCTCGGCCGACACGACCCTGGGCCCCCTGAACTCCGCGCGCCAGCGCGAGCGCGTCGAGGGCTTCCTCGAGCGCCGCCCCAGCCACGCCGAGATCGTCACCGGCGGCACGGAGCCCGACCTGCCCGGGTTCTTCCTCGCGCCGACCGTCGTCGCCGGCCTGCAGCAGCAGGACGAGATGATCCAGCGCGAGATCTTCGGGCCGGTCATCACCGTGCAGCCGTTCACCGACGAGGCCGAGGCCATCAAGTGGGCCAACAGCACGCCCTACGGCCTGGCCGCCTCGGTCTGGACCCGCGACGTCGGCCGCGCCCTGCGCGTCTCCAACGCGCTGCGCTTCGGCTGCGTCTGGATCAACGACCACATCCCGCTCGCCAGCGAGATGCCGCACGGCGGCTACGGGCAGTCGGGCTACGGCAAGGACCTGTCGATGTACGCGCTGGAGGACTACACGCAGATCAAGCACGTGATGGCCAGCCTGAGCTAGCTGGTTTCCGCGGGCGCTCGTTGCTGCGTGCGTCTGCGGTCGGGTGGCAGCCCACGGGCGGCGACAGGTGCCCGGAAACCGGCGCTTTCGTCGTGCTCGACGAATGTGTCACCTGTGAGGTGACTTTTCGTCGAGCAACGTGAGCGCGTGGGGTACTGCGCGACGCAGGGCACCGAGGGAAAGCAGAGTCGCGGAGAGTCGTGACGCTCTGGGTGTCCTCCGTCGCGAATTGCCGCGCGGGCCGGGGGGTGGACAGCGAACGTCACGCTAT
>JAXDHQ010000002.1:0-6860 GCA_034664395.1 Solirubrobacteraceae bacterium
TTGAGCACGGTCGCGCTCGAGCGGAACGCGTCCTGGCGGATCGCGGCCGAGCTCGGCTGCATCGTGATGCTGGCCTGGACGGCGTCGGTCAGCACCTTGCGGTCGACGCCGGGCGCGAGTGGCGCCACGACGGCGGCGACCTGAGCGGCCGAGTGGCCCTTGATCCACGCGTCGGCCTGGTTGAGCGCGCGCACCGCGCGACGCACCAGGTCGGGGTTCTTGGCGATGAGCGCGTCCTGGGTGGCGAGCGTCATGCCCATGCTCGTCGACGATCCGAGCACGCGCTGGTGGTCGGCCGGGCGCAGGACGTTGACGACCACGCCGCCGATGCCCTTGTCCTGCACCTGGGCGGTGCCGGGCTCCCACGTGATCGCGGCGTCGACCTTGCCGGCCTTGAGCCCGGCCACGATCGTGTCGATGCCGCCGAGCTGCAGGATCTTGACGTCGCTCGGCTTCAGCCCCGCCCCGTGGATGAGGAACTGCAGGAAGGCCCACGAGGCCGAGCCGATCTTGCTGATCGCCACGGTGCGGCCCTTGAGGTCGCCGACGCCGTGGATGGCGCCCTCCAGGCCCTTGCGCACGGTCAGCGCGTAGAACTCGGGATAGACCGTCGCCACCGAGCGGACCTTGATGCCCTTCGACTGGCCGCGGATGATCGCGTCCAGGCCGCTGAGCGCGAAGTCGACGTCGCCGCTGGCCAGCGCCTGGAACGTGTCGGCGCCGCCCTTGGTCGCGACGTACTGCTTGACCGGCACGCCCTGCTGGGCGAAGAAGCCCTGCTTCATCGCCACGTAGGGCCCGATGAAGCAGATGCAGAAGACGCCCGCCATCTTGATCGGGCGCGGTCCCGCCCCCGCCTTCTGCGCGGCCTTCTGCCCGCCTTCGGAGCGCAGCGACGACCCGCAGGCCGCCAGCCCGAGCGCGCCGACGACGACGAGCGCCACCGCCAGCAGGCGCCAGGGCGCCGATCGCCCGCCTGTCGCCGTGGTCATCCCGTTGGACTGCCCGATCGTCCCCATGTCTCTCCTCCGCATCCAGAGCGCCTGACGTGCTTGGCCCGGGTGCCGCCGGGCAGACCCACGAGAGAAGGCCCTCCCATGCCCATGGGCGCCATCCTGGCGATCCTTGGCCATAGCCGCAATACCGATTCCATGATCAATTCATGTCGATTCGGCTATGGACTGGAAAGGTCAGATGGTCCGGCCTAGGGGGTGGTCGGGGGGACGTGGAGGCGGGTACGTGGGGACTTCGGCGGCGCCGTCCGGGGCTGCCGCCGGCGTGCGTGGCGGCGGCGCGCTGGGCCTGCCGCCGGCGTGCGCGGTGCTGCGCGGCGAGGGCACCGAGGGGAAGCGGAGTCGGGAGCGTCTCCGCCACCCGCCACGGCGGACACCCGATTCGTCACGAGTCTGCGCAGGCCCTCTGCCCTCGATGCCCTGGCCGCGCACCCACGCGCGGCGCCCGCGGCAGAAACGCCCGCGGCAGACCGCTCGGCGGGCCCGGCGCCGCCCGCAGAGCTACCCTCCCCGCCCAGAGCCTCCGATGCCCCGCGCCCTCCTCGCGCTCGCGGTCGCGCTGCTCGCGACCCTCGCCCTCCTCGCCCCGGCCGCCGGGGCCGACCCGACCGGGCTCGTGCTCGTCCCCGTGGGTCAGCCGCCGCTGTCCGATCGCGCCGCGGCCGCCGCGGTGGCGCGCAGCCCGTGGGAGCCCCGACCGCGCAACGCTCGCGCCACCCACCGCGTGCCGTCGGCCGCGGCGCTGCGGGCGTTCCACCGCCAGAGCGACCTCCCCTACGCGCGCCGCGTCACCGGCCGCTTCCGCGGGACCACGGACGAGGTCATCCAGTGGGCCGCGGCCAAGTGGGGCCTGGCGCCCGACCTGGTGCGCAGCGTGGCCGCGATCGAGACCTGGTGGGTGATGGGCCACGTCGGCGACCACGGCGACAGCTTCGGCCTCTTCCAGGTGCGCCGCCCCTACCACTGCCGCGGTCGCCTGGTCTGTGGGCTCTTCCGCCACGACGCCGCGTTCAACGCCGACTACTACGGCGCCGCCCTGCGCTCGGCGTTCGACGGCCGCCAGACCTGGCTCGACACGGTGACCGACAACGGCGCCCCGTACACGGCGGGCGACCTGTGGGGTGCGGTGGGCCTGTGGTTCGCCGGCCGCTGGCACGTGCCGGCGGCGGACGCCTACGCCGTCCGCGTGCAGGACGACCTCGCCCAGCGCGTGTGGTCGCTGCCGAGCTTCGCGCTCTGAGCCGCTACAGCAGGCCGGCCTGCGCGTACAGGCCCTCGAGGTAGTCCAGGTGGCGATCGACCCCGGCGGCCGCCGCGTCGGGCGCCCCGTCGCGCATGGCCTCGTAGATGCCGCGGTGCTGCTCGTCGACCTCCTCGCGGCACAGCAGCGGCAGGACCGCCTCGTTCAGGCGCGGCTGGACGATGGCGTGCAGCGCGGCGAGCGGCAGCGTCAGGACGCGGTTGCCCGCCGAGCGCGCAACCGCGCGGTGGAAGCCGACGTCGAGCTCGAGCCAGCCCTCCTGCGAGAGGCCGTCGCCCTGCGCGCGCTCGACGAGCTCGGAGAGCTGCGCCAGCTCGCGCTCCGGGCGACGCCGGGCGCCCAGGCGCGCGCACGTCCCCTCGAGCGCGCGGCGCGCCTCGAGGATCTCGCCGAGGCCGACGGCGTCGAAGTGCAGCAGCAGCTCGACGGCCTCCTTGAGGTTGCGCTCGACCGGCGCGACCTCCATGCGGTTGACGAACGACCCGCCGCCGCGGCCGCGGACCGTCTTGATCAGGCCCATGTCGTTGAGCGACCGCAGCGCGTCGCGCACGGCGGTCCGGCTCACGCGGAAGCCGCGCGCCTGCTCGAGCTCGGACGGCAGGCGGTCGCCGGGCCGCACGCGACCGGAGACGATCGCGTCGAGGATGCTGACCCGCACCTGGTCGACCGAGGTCTTGACGGGCTCGGGGACGAACGCCTCGCTGGACACCGAGGGCTCGGCAGGACTATCGGTCTTGCTGCGGAACATGACGCCCAGGGAGTAGGTGTGGCGGCTAAAAGGTCAACCTTTACAGCGGTCACCGTCAAGTGTAGTGTCGCACGTGGGTCGAGGAGAGATGGGTCAGCAGCCGCATCACACGGAGCGAGCTGTGGCGGGACGCCCGACGGAGCCTGGTCTGGTCCCGAACGCGATCCGCCGCGGCATGGACGTCCCCCGGGACACGCTGGCCGGCGCCTTCGATCAGCGGGCGCAAGGCGCTCGCGCCAGGGCAAAACAGGTCCACGCGTGCCCGCCGAGGCGGCGCGCAGAAGGAGGATGTGATGTCTGAACAAACCGCTCCTGCGGGGTTCGCGCCCGCTCCGGGCACTGGTCTCTCGCTGTCGGTTTCGGTCTTCGGCTTTTCCGTGCTCATGCTCGGGCTGATCCTGTCGCGGATCGTCAGCCCCAACGCGTTGGCGTTGTTCATCCCGATCGCCATGGCGACGGGCGCGCTGGGGCTCATCGTCGGCGGCCTGGTCGAGTTCCGGGCCAACAACGTGTTCGGCGGGACGTTCTCCCTGCTGTACGCGTGCTTCCTGCTGACCACCGCGCTCATCCTGAAGTGGTTCGCCCCGATCGTCATCGGCGCCGCCGGCGCCGGCGCCTTCGGTGACGCGTTCGGCGCGTGGCTGCTCGTGTGGGCCGTCTTCACGACGGGGCTCGCGGTCGGCACGTACTACATCAACCTCCCGGCGTTCCTGGCGTTCGTGCTGCTGGCCGTCGGGTTCCTCCTGCTCGGTCTGTCCAACATCGTCGGGCCGGCCGATCCGGCGACGCTCCTGGGCAAGCTCAGCGGCTGGGTCTTCCTCGCCGACGGCCTCGCCGCCTGGTACCTGGGCATGGGGCTCGCGCTCAACTCGGTGATGGCGGGCAAGCAGATGCCGATGTACCCGTATCCGTACTCGCAGCGCACCGCCTCCGCGGCCGCGGTTCCGCCCGCCGCCGCGCGCGCGTAGACCGCACCCTGTCGCGGCCGCACATCGGCGGGCCGGCTCTGCGGCGCCGGCCCGCCGCGGCGCCGCGAACCCCGCGGAACTCACGGCTCGATCGAATAAGATCTCAGTTAGAAGCACTGAGATCTTCCGAAGCGAAAGAGCCACATGGAACCCTTTTCCGACGCAGGCGCGGGCCTTCCGCCCTGCCTCTCCTGCGGCCGACGACCCGGCACCGTCGAGGTGGTCTACGCCGCTGACGGCGAGAACGTCACGGGCGCGATCTGCGATCGCTGCGCGCACGACCTCGTCTCCCGCCGCACGGCGGGATCCGACCTTCCGACCGGGCCGCCGGAGCCGGCAGAGGCGCCGCAGCGCTCCGCCACCCCGGCCCTGGACGAGTTCGGCCGCGACCTGACCGCCGAGGCCGCCGCCGGGCGCATCGACCCCGTCATCGGCCGCGAGTCCGAGATCGAGCAGACGGTCGAGATCCTCGCGCGCCGGCGCAAGAACAACGCGGTCCTCATCGGCGAGGCCGGCGTCGGCAAGACGGCGATCGCGGAGGGCCTGGCCCTGCGCATCGCGCGCGCCGACGTCCCCGTCACGCTCGACGGCTGCCGCGTCGTGGCCCTCGACCTCCCCGGCATGGTCGCCGGCAGCCAGTTCCGCGGGCAGTTCGAGAAGCGCCTGCGCACCGCGCTGAAGGAGGTCGTCGACGCCGAGGGCAAGGTCGTCCTCTTCCTCGACGAGCTGCACACCGTCCTCGGAGCCGGCAACGCCGAGGGCGCGATGGACGCCGCCAACATCCTCAAGCCGCTGCTCGCCCGCGGCGAGCTGCGCATGATCGGCGCCACGACGCTGTCGGAGTACCGCGCGGTCGAACGCGACGGCGCGCTGGCCCGGCGTTTCTCGCCGGTGATGGTGCAGGAGCCCAGCGTCGACGACACCGTGGCGATCCTGCGCGGCCTGCGCGGCGCCTACGAGGACCACCACCGGCTCGACATCGACGACGCCGCGCTCGAGGCGGCCGCCCGCCTGAGCGACCGCTACGTCACCGACCACCACCTGCCCGACAAGGCCATCGACCTCGTCGACCAGGCCGCCGCCAAGGTCCGCCTTCGCGGGGGCGAGGCGGCGAAGCTGCACGCGGCGCTGGCCGAGGCCGTGGTCGAGGAGGACTACGAGCACGCCGCCTGGCTGAAGCGGCGCCTCGCGCAGCTCGGCGAGGAGGCGGCCCCCGCGGTCGTCGGCGAGGCCGAGGTCGCGGCGGTCGTCGCCGCGCGCACCGGCATCCCCGTCGGCGAGCTGGTGACCGCCGAGCTCGAGCGCCTCCAGGGGCTCGAGGGCGACCTGCACCGGCGCGTGGTCGGCCAGGAGGAGGCCGTCGAGCTCGTGGCCGACACCGTGCGGCGCGCCCGCGTCGGCCTGGCCGACGGCGACCGCCCGCTGGGGACGTTCCTGTTCCTCGGCCCGACCGGCGTCGGCAAGACCGAGCTGGTCAAGGCGCTCGCCGAGCGGCTGTTCGCCAGCGACAAGGCGCTCGTGCGCATCGACATGTCCGAGTACCGCGAGCCGCACACGGTCGCGCGGCTGATCGGCTCGCCGCCCGGCTACGTCGGCTACGGGGACGGCGGCCAGCTCACCGAGCCCGTCCGCCGGCGCCCGTACTCGGTGGTGCTGCTCGACGAGATCGAGAAGGCGCACCCCCAGGTGTGGAACGTCCTCCTCCAGGTCATGGACGACGGCCGGCTCACCGACGGCGAGGGCCGCACGGTGGACTTCTCCAACGTGGTCCTCGTGATGACGTCGAACCTCGGCGCCGGCAGGGCGCGGCGCGGGCTCGGCTTCACCGCGGGCGACGCGCCCGCCGACGAGGAGCGCATGCGCGACGCCGCCAAGCAGGCCTTCCTGCCCGAGTTCCTCAACCGCATCGACGAGATCGTCTCGTTCCGGGCGCTCACCCACGAGCACGTGCGGCTGATCGCGCGGCTCATGGTCGACCGCGTCGCCGATCGCCTGCGCGACGAGCGCGAGATCGAGCTCGAGGTCGACGACGCGCTCGTCGACCGGCTCGCCGCCGACGGCTTCGACGAGGAGTACGGCGCCCGGCCGCTGCAGCGCCACATCCGGCGCACGCTGGAGAAGGAGCTCACGCGCGCGCTGGTGGACGGCCGCCTGGCCGACGGCGACCGCGTGCTGGCCGTCGCGGGGCCGGACGGAATCGCGCTGGACGTGCGCGTCGCGTATCCCGTGGCCGCCTGACGGCTTGATCATCCGGCGATTCGGTGATTGGATCTCCGGATCATGGCCGGAGCGGATGTCGACCAGGCACGGGTGACGGGCTACGAAGCCGTCCGCGCGTGCCTGGTCGACCCGCGCCTGAGCGCCGACCGGATGCTCACGTTCGCCGACGACGCTCCGGCCGAGGCCGTCGCCGAGCTGCGCCGGCGCGTGCCGTGGCTGGTCACCGAGAGCGACTCGGACTTCGACTGGATCCGCCCCGTCTTCCACGCCGGGATCGCCGACGCCGTCGGCGAGCCGGCGCAGGCGGCGATGCGGACGATCGCCGACGAGCTGCTCGACGAGGCGCTGGCGCGGCCCGCCTTCGACGCCGCCGCCGACTACGCCTTCCCGTTCGCCGGCCAGGTGCTCGCGCACCTGCTCGGCATGCCGCGGGGCGACGCCGCGCCGCTGATGCGCTGGTCGATGGACCTCGTGGAGTTCTTCAACAGCCCGGTCATCGCCCAGGCGCCGGTCGGGCGGCTGGTGCGCAGCGCCGCGGAGATGGTCGACCACGTGGGCGGGCTGCTGCGCGCCGGCGACGTCGTGCCCGGACAGGGCTTCCTCGGGCGCACGGTCGACGCCGCCACCGAGCACGGTCAGGCGGTCGACGA
>JAXDHQ010000003.1:0-6071 GCA_034664395.1 Solirubrobacteraceae bacterium
CGCCCGCCATCCCAACGCGCGCGTGGCCGAGGCCGCCTTCGGCCCCGGCGTCTACGAGGCGGTGATGACGACGCTGGCGCAGGGCCGATGAGGGCGCTGCTCCTCGCGCTCGCGCTGGCCTGGCTCCATCCGCCGGCCCCGGTCGTGTTCGGCCACTCAGTGCAGGGCCGCCCGATCGGCGTGACCCACGTCGGCGACCCGGCGGCGACGCGGACGATCCTGGTCGTCGGGGTGGTGCACGGCAACGAGCCCGCCGGGCGCGGGATCGTCGCCGCGCTGCGGCTCGCCACGCCGCCGCCCGGGACCGAGCTGCTGCTCGTCCAGGACCTCAACCCCGACGGCTTCGCGCATCGCACGCGCGCGAACGCCGACGGCGTCGACCTCAATCGCAACTCGCCCGTGGGCTGGGCCGGCGCCGGACGCAGGCCGTGGTCGGAGCCCGAGACGCGCGCGCTGCGCGCGCTGATCCTGCGCGAGCGCCCGACCCTGACGATCTACTACCACCAGCCCTTCGGCCTGGTCGACCTGCCCGAGACCGGCGATCCGGCGCCGTCGCGGCGCTACGCGCGGATCTCCGGCCTGCCCCTGCGCCGCCTCGCCCCGCGCCCGGGCAGCCTCTCGCGCTGGGAGAACGCGCGGATCAGGCCCGGCTCGGCGTTCGTGGTCGAGCTGCCACCGGGACCGCTCGCGCCGGCGGCGCGCGACCGCCACGTCGCGGCCGTGCTGGCCCTGCTGCGCGGGTAGGTCGCTGCCTAGATCACCTCGGCCAGCGACGCCGCGGCCGCCGCGATCGCGGCGAGGTCGCCGGCCTCGACGATGCGCTGGAGGTCGAGGACCCGCGCCCCGAACGGGTCGAGGTCGTTGCGGCCGACGATCGCGAAGCAGGGCACGCCGCCCTGGCGCGCGCGGGTGGCGATCTCGCCCGCGACCTTCCCCTGCAGCGTCTGCTCGTCGATGCGGCCCTCGCCGACGATCACGGCCCGGGCGGCGCGCATGCGCGCGTCGAAGCCCAGCTCGCCGAGGATGAAGCCGGCGCCGGGCTCGAGCGCCGCGCCGTATCGAGCCCACAGCCCGCCGCTGAGGCCGCCGGCGCAGCCGGTGCGCTCGACGCCGGTGGGGTCGCGGGGGAGCTCTCGCGCCAGTGCGCGCAGCCGCGCGGTGAGCCGGCGCACCGCCTCGGGATTGGCGCCCTTCTGAGGTCCGAAGACCTCGGCGGCGCGCTCGAACGGCGTGCGCACGTCGCACAGGCAGACGATGCGCGCGCCGTCGAGTCCGCCGGCCTCCTCGATGGCGGCGATGGCGCCGGCGCCGCCGTCGGTCGTCGCGCTCCCGCCGCAGGCGACGAGCACCACCCGGGCGCCCGCGTCCACGGCGGCGACGATGAGCTCGCCGGTCCCGCGGGTCGACGCGGCCTCGGCGTCGCGCTCGTCCGGGGCGACGAGGGCGAGCCCGCTCGCCTGCGCCATCTCGACCACCGCTGCGCCGCCGTCCTCGAGCAGTCCGAACCCGGCGCGGACCTCGCGCCCGAGCGGGTCGTGCACGGTCGCGGCCGTCGTCTCGCCTCCGAGCGCGGTGAGCAGCGCCTCCATCGTCCCCTCGCCGCCGTCGGCGACCGGGCACAGGTCGGGCGGCGCCAGCCCCGCGGACTCCAGGCCGCGGCCGATCGCGGCGGCGACCTCGGTGGCGCGGAACGTGCCCTTGAACGAGTCGGGGGCGACGAGCACCGGTCGGTCGGTCATGCTTGTTGGGGCCATGGCTGCCGCGAAGGAGTACACGACGATCGAGGTCTCCGGCCACGAGCTGCGGATCTCCAGCCCGAGCAAGGTCTTCTTTCCCGAGGGCGGATGGACGAAGCTGGACCTCGTCCACTACTACCTGGAGTGCGCCGAGCCGACCGTCCGCGGGCTCTACGACCGCCCCACCGTGCTCAAGCGCTACAAGGACGGGATCACCGGCGAGGTCTTCTTCCAGAAGCGCGTCCCCGAGAAGCGACCGGAGTGGCTGCAGACGGCGACCGTGCACTTCCCGTCCGGGCGCAGCGCCACCGAGCTCGTCCCCAACGACGCCGCCCACCTCGTCTGGGGCGTCAACCTGGGCAACATCGACTGGAACCCGTGGCCGGTGCGCCGCGCCGACCTCGACCACCCCGACGAGCTGCGCATCGACCTCGACCCGACGCCCGGCGTCGCGTGGAGCGAGGTCCGCGCCGTGGCCCTGTGCGCGGGCGACGTCCTGCGCGAGCACGGCATGACCGGCTACCCGAAGACCAGCGGCTCGCGAGGGATCCACGTCAACGTGCGCATCGAGCCGCGCTGGAGCTTCACCGAGGTCCGCCGCGCCGCCCTGGCCCTGGCCCGCGAGGTCGAGCGCCGCATGCCGGGCCGCGCGACCTCGAAGTGGTGGAAGGAGGAGCGCGTCGGCGTCTTCCTCGACTACAACCAGAACGCGCGCGACCGCACCGTCGCCTCGCAGTACTCGGTCCGCGCGGTGCCCGACGCGCGCGTGTCGTGCCCGCTGCGCTGGGACGAGGTCGCCGACGTCGAGCCCGGCGACCTGCGCCTCGACACCGTCCCCGCCCGCCTGCGCGAGGTCGGCGACCCGGCGGCGACCATCGACGACGTCCACCACTCGCTCGACCCCCTGCTCGAGCTCGCCCGCCGCGACGAGGAGGAGGGCCTGGGCGACGCGCCGTGGCCGCCGCACTTCGCCAAGCAGGCCGGCGAGCCCAGGCGCGTGCAGCCGAGCCGCGCCCGGCCAGAGCCGTCGTAGGCGGTGATACGGGGATCACCGGTAGGGGATAAAGAAGCCCCCGGTCCGCGTCCTCTGGCGAGCGCTCCATGCGCGCGGTCCTACCGGCTCAGGAGTCGAGCTGCTCGACCGTGCACGCGGCCGGCGGCTTGTCGTCGCGCCAGCGCTGGACCTTCGTGCCGTGGCGGATGCGCCCGTCGGAGACGTGGTCGAAGGTCACCTCGACCACGAGCTCGGGGCGCAGCGCGACCCATTCGAGGTCGCGCCCCGCCGACCACCGGCTGGGCTCGCCGGTGCCGCGCTCGCCGGTCTCGTACGGGCGCAGGCGCTCGACGAGCTCGCGCTTCTCGCGGGCGCTGAACCCGCTGGAGTGGCCGACCTCGTGCAGGCGCCCGTCGCCCCCGTAGAGCCCGAGGATGATCGCGCCGACCGTGCCCTCGGCCTTGCCCGGGCGCCAGCCCATGACCACGGCGTCGATCGTGCGCACGCGCTTGACCTTGACCATCCCGGTGCGCTCGCCCGAGAGATACGGCGCCGCGGTCTCCTTGGCGATCACGCCCTCGGCCTCGTGCAGCCAGTGCTCGGCCTCGGCCGCCGAGCGCACCATCGGGGTGAGCGCGACCGGCTCGGCGACGTGCGCCTCCAGCGCCGCGCGGCGCTCGTCGTAGGGAAGATCGAGCAGCAGCTCGTCGTCGCGGGCGAGGAGGTCGAAGGCGTAGTAGGTCGCGGGCGTCTCGGCCGCCAGGCGCGCGATGCGCGAGGCGGCGGGGTGGATGCGCTGGCCGAGGGTGTCGAACGAGGCGGCGACGATCTCGCCGTCGAGCACGTAGCGCCCGGGCGGGAAGCGCAGCTCAGGGAAGTAGCGCGTCAGCGGCTTGCCGTTGCGCGACTGCAGGTCGACCTCGTCGCCGTCGACGAACGCGATCGCGCGGAAGCCGTCCCACTTGGGCTCGTAGGCCCAGCCGTCACCCTCGGGAAGGCTGGTGCGCGAGCGAGCGAGCTGAGGCGGGAACGGGGGCGTCAGCGGGAGGGACACTCGCGCCCACCTTAGCCTGCAGCAGCGCGACGGCAGCGAGCACCAGCGCCCCGCCGGCGATCTGCACCGGCGCGAGGTGCTCGCCGAACGCCAGCATGGCCGCGGCGACGGTGACGACGGGCTCGAAGGTCGAGGCGATCGAGGCCGTCGCCGGGCCGACCTTGGGCAAGCCGGCGAGGAAGGCGCTGATCGGCAGCACGGTGCTGACCAGCGCCAGGGCCGCGATCCAGGCCCAGCCGGCCGCCGGGAAGCCGAGGTGCAGCGACCCGGTGGTCAGGCCGACGGCCCAGAGGGCCACCGCCGCGCCGGTGGTCACCAGGGCGCTGAGCAGGAACGGGTCCAGGCGGCCGACGACGCGGTCGGCGACCAGGATGTAGACCGCGTAGACCGAGGCCGCGCCGATGGCCAGGCCCACGCCGATCGTGTCGAGGCCGCCCCCGCCGCCCGCGGCCAGGACGAGCCCGGTCCCCGTCGTCGCCAGCGCCAGCGCGGCCACGCGCCGGCGGTCGGCGCGCTCGCGGCCGAGCGCCAGCGCTCCGGCGAAGACCAGCGCCGGATAGGTGTAGAGCAGCAGCGCGGTCAGCGACGCGTCCATCCGCGTCAGCGCCCCGAAGTAGCCCGCCGACTGCAGCGTGTAGCCGAACGCGCCCAGACCGAGGCCGGTGAGCACGACGCGGCGGGACGGCAGCACGATCCGCGGCCCGCGCGCCGCCACGATGCCCCAGAACGCGAGCGCCGCCAGGCCGAAGCGCAGGGCGAGCAGGGTGAGGACCGGGACGTCGTTGCGATACGCCTCCTTGGCGAAGATCGCCATCAGCCCGAAGCCGACGGCGGACAGGAGGCAGAGCGCGACGCCCCGCCGGTGCGTTCGCGCGGCCGAGGTCATCCGCGCCGCGGCGCCGCGCTGTCGCCGCGCAGGCGGCGCAGCAGCGCGTCGCCCACCTTCGGGCTGAGGCCGTGGGCCACGCCCAGCGCGCGCACGAAGGGCGGATAGAAGACGTGGCGCGCGTCGGCCTCGATCGCCGCGAGCACGCGCCGCACCAGCTCCTCGGGCGCCGCCGCCCGCTCGCCGCCGCGGTACCACGGGGGCATCCGGTCCTTCTCGTGGTCGTGCAGCGAGGTGGCGATCTCGCCCGGGTAGACGGTCGTCACCGAGACGCCGGTCCCCGCCAGCTCGTGGCGCAGCGCCTCGGCGAACATCCGCTGCGCGGCCTTCGTCGCGCCGTAGACGGCGGCGCCCGGGAACGAGCGCAGGCCGGCGCCGCTGGAGACCACGACGACGTGCCCGCGCCCGGCGGCGAGCATCGGCGGCAGGCCGAAGTGGACGGTGTGCAGCGTCCCGTGCCAGTTGACCGCGCTCATGGCCAGGGCGTCGGCGAGCGGCTGGTCGCGGAACGGCTGGTAGTGGGTGATCCCGGCGTTGGCGACCAGCAGCTCCAGGCCGCCGGCGCGCTCGACGAACTCCTCGACCGCGGCCCGCGTCGAGTCGGCGTCGGTCACGTCGCAGGCGAGGACGTGATGCTCGCCGGGCAGCTCGGCGGCCAGCGCGTCGAGCTCGTCGGTCGAGCGCGCCGCCAGGCCGAGGACCGCGCCGCGCGCCGCCAGGGCCCGGCACAGGGCGCGGCCGATGCCGCGCGACGCGCCCGTGACCAGGGCACGCGTGCCAGGCGTCACCTGCATGGGGCCGGAGCCTATTACGATGGCCCTCATGGCCACTGAGCACGCCACCGTCGCCGAGGAGGAGTACCTGCAGACGCTGTTCTGGCTCCAGGAGGCGGGACTCCCGATGACGGGGGCCAACGTCGCCCGGGCCATGCAGCTCTCGCCGCCGACGGTGCACGAGATGATCGGTCGCCTGGAGCGCGACGGCTACATCACGCGCGCCCCGGACAAGTCGATCTCGTTCACCGGCACCGGCTCCGAGCACGCCGAGGGGATCGTCCGCCGCCACCGGCTCATCGAGCGCTTCCTCACCGACGTGCTGGGCATCCCGTGGGACGAGGTGCACGAGGAGGCCGAGCGGCTCGAGCACGCGATGTCGCCCGTCCTCGAGGAGCGCATGCTCGCCGCCATCGGCGACGCCAAGACGTGCCCGCACGGCCATCCGATCGTGGCCGGGACGCGCATCGAGGGCGTCCCGCTGGCCGACGTCGCCGTGGGCGCCTCCGTGCGCGTCCTGCGCCTGGAGAACGAGGCCGAGGACCTCCTGCACTACCTCAAGCAGATCGGCCTCGAGCCCGGCCTGGAGGGGACGCTTGCGGCCACCGGTGCCGACGAGGTCGTCCTC
>JAXDHQ010000004.1:0-3829 GCA_034664395.1 Solirubrobacteraceae bacterium
ACCCGCCACATCACTTCCCAGGTGGTGCAGCCCAGGCCGTAGGTCGCTTCCTTCAGCATCGGCGGCACGGTTTCGAACACGTCGCGCGTCACCGCCGAAATGAAAGGCAGGATCATGATCGACAGGATCAGCCCGGCCACGAAGCAGTTGGGGATCGAGACCGTGCCCCCGACGAAGGGCAGGAACGAGAACGTGCTCGCGAACCACTGCTCGGGGCCCTGGAGCTTGGGGGCGAGGACTTGGATGCCCCACAGGCCGTAGACGACGGACGGCACCGCCGCGAGCAGCTCGACGAGGATCGTCAGCGGCTGGCTCGCGCGGCGCGGGCAGAGCTCGGTGATGTACACCGCGGTGGCGATGGCCACGGGCACCCCGATGGCCAGCGCGATCGTCGAGGTGATCAGCGTCCCGACCAGCAGCGGCCACGCGCCGAAGATCTCGCGCGAGACGTCCCAGTCGTTGTGGAAGACGAAGCCGAAGTAGCCGAAGCGGTCGAACGCCGGCTGGGCCTCGACGAACAGGCGGATGAAGAAGAACCCGATGAGGACGAGGATCAGCCCGGCGAGTCCGGTCAGGCCGTAGCGCAGCGCCGGGTCCAGCGCGCGGGAGCGCGATGGCCGCTCGAGGATCGAGCGGCCACCGCGTGCAAGCAGGCTCCCGGCTTCCATCGTCTGCGATCAGCTCCCGGCGATCGCCTGGCCGTTGCACTGCAGGCCGTCGACCTTCGACTTGGCCTGCGCCTCGATGGCGTCGGGCAGCGGCGCGTACTGGAGCTCGGGCGCGACCTGCTGCCCGGCGCCGAGGGCGTAGTCCAGCCAGCTCTTGACGAGCTTGGCCTTCCCCGGCGTCATCCCCGCCTTGCACATGTCCTGGTAGACGAGCAGGAACGTGACGGCGGTGATCGGGTAGGTCTGCGCGCCCGGCGCGTCGATGGTCGAGAAGCGCAGGTCGGCGGGCGGCTTGGCGGCGACGCCGGCGGCCGACGTGGCCGCGAGCGTGGGCTCGACGAACTGCCCGGCCTTGTTCTTGATCGCCGCGGTCGTGAAGTTGCTCTGCAGGGCGTAGGCCTGCTCGACGTACCCCACGGCCCCGTCGGTCTGCTTCACGCAGCTCGCGACGCCGTCGTTGCCCTTGGCGCCGGTGCCGACCGGCCACTTGACCGTCTTGTCGACGCCGGGGCCGCTCTTCCAGGCGGCCGAGTAGTCGGCGAGGAACGCGGTGAAGTTCTTCGTCGTGCCCGACGAGTCCGAGCGGTGGCAGACCGTGATGCCCTTCGACGGCAGCTTGGCGCCGGCGTTCAGGCCCGCGATCGCGGGGTCGTTCCACGTCTTGACCTTGCCGAGGAAGATGTCGGCCACGGTCTTGCCGTCGAGCTTGAGGCCCTTGTCGACGCCGGAGAGGTTGTAGGAGACCGTCACGGCGCCGAGCACGGTCGGCACGTGGACGGGGTCGCCCTTCTTCTTGGCCGCCGCGATCTCCTCGTCCTTCATCGCCGCGTCCGAGGCGCCGAAGTCGACGGTGCCGGCCGTGAACTGGGCGACGCCGCCACCGGAGCCGATGCCCTGGTAGTTGACGGTGGTGCCGGTCTGGCTCTTGAAGCGCGCGGCCCACTCGCTGTAGACGGGCTGCGGGAACGTGGCGCCCGCGCCGTTGATCGTGCCGCCCTGCTTGGCGGACGAGCTCGCGGCGCTGCTCGTGCCGCCGCCGGACGGATTGGAGTCGTTGCTGCCGCAGGCGGCCACGCCGAGCGCGAGCATGGCGACCGCCCCGGCGGCGAGCCAGGTGTTCGACCTCACAGTGAAGCTCCTCGATGTCGTTCCATGGGTGCGGTCGGCAGGCTCGCGCGCCGTGGTCCCCCAGCCTGTTACCGGCTCGTCGCCGCGATGTGAAAAGCGTGTGAACGCTCGGCCGCGAAGCGGTAGCCGAAGCCCACGTGCGTGTGGATGAAGCGCCAGTCCGGCAGCGCCTCCTCGAGCTTGACCCGCAGCTTGTGGATGTAGACGTCGATCGAGCGGTCGCCTCCGCGCAGCGGGCCGCCCCAGACGCGCGCGTAGAGGTCGTGACGGCGCACGATGCCCCCACCGCTGCTGGCCAGGGCGACGAGCAGGCCGAACTCCCGGACCGACAGGTTGACGGCGCGGCCGGCCGCGAGCACCAGGCCGTCGTCGGTGCGGATCTCCAGCGCCCCGACGCGGATCACGTCGTCGTATGCCCTCTCCGCCATCTCCATGGCCGGCGCAGCATCGCGCCGGGCGTGGCGCCGGTCGTTACCCGTCCGTGAACCGGGTGTGAAAGACCCGTGAACCCGCGGTCCGCGCGGTCGGGCGCCGATCTACGCTGGCCCCATGAGCCTGCTGCGCCGTGCCGTCGACGTCGCGGTCCTGGAGCTGCTGGAGGAGTCCGGACGCAACGTCCAGCGCGCGACGCTGCTGCTGCGCGATCTGCTGCTCGACTATCCCGAGCGCGCCGACCTCGCCCGCGACCTCGTGCTGTGCGAGCACGAGGGCGACCGCATCACCCACGACATCATCCACCGCCTCAAGGGCAACGGCGCCCGTCCGCCGCTGGACCCCATCGACGGCTACCAGCTCGCCAAGACGCTCGACGACGTCGTCGACTTCGCCGAGCAGGCAGCCGACAACATGGGCCTCTACGGCGTCGAGGCGCCGATGGAGCAGGCGGTCCAGATGGGCGAGGTCCTCGTCGGCGCCGGCGACCAGCTCGCCCGCGCGCTGCGCGCCCTGCGCACCGGCTCGGACATGTCCCCCTACCTGGTCGAGATCCACCGGCTGGAGAACGAGGGCGACCGCGTCAGCCGCGACGCCGTGGCCTCGCTCTTCGTCAACGGGATCGACCCGATGGTCGTCATCCGCTGGAAGGACATCTTCGCGGCGCTGGAGGCCAGCGTCGACGCGTGCGAGCACGTCGCCCACGTGCTCGAGGGCATCGGCCTGCGCCGGCGCTGAAGACGACGGACGCGGCCGGCACCCCGCCGACCGCGTCCGATCCTCCCCGAGCTTGGTGGCTAGTGGCCGCTGTCGTCGCGCGACAGGCCGACCACGGTGAACGGCTTCGTGCTGGTCGCGAAGTCGGCGTTGACGACGAGGTGCTCGTCGCGCGCCCGCGCGATCGTCGAGGGGCCGCGCAGGTGGTCGTCGGTGCGCTGGTCGACGAGCCGCCCGACGCTCCCGCCGCGCCGGAGCTTGATGGCGTTCACGACGCCGTGGGGGAACGCCGTCGTCTGGCCCTGGACCACGAGCAGGCGCCCGCGGTCGACGAGCAGGCCGTCGCCGCCCTTGAACGGGCCGCCCCTGACGACGAGCTCGGCGATCTGGCGGGTCGCGGGCGAGGCGGGGTCGACGCCGATGCGGAAGAGCCGACCGGTGTTGGTGTCCACCACGACGAGGCGGTCGCCGCGGCCGCCGCCGAGCGCGACGATGCCGTTGAGGTTGACCGTCCCGGGCGTGGCGTCGAACGGGATCTCCGGAGCGGTCGAGATCGTGTCGCCGGCGGCGATCGGCGCGCCCGCGGGCGTGCCGGCCGCGATCTCGGCGGCGCTCAGGCGGTAGATGACGGGCCGGAGCGAGTCGGTGGCGTACACGTCGCCGCGCCGCGTGACCACGAGGTCGTTGACGAACGTCGGCGCCGTGCTGGCGCCCTTGGTGTCGAACATGGCCAGGAGCTGGCCGCTGCCGACGTCGTAGACCTTGATCGTCCCGGTGCTCGCGCCGGCGACGTAGAGCCGGCCGCCGAGGATCTTCATGCCGGTGGCGGAGCTGCCCTGCGCGCCGGGGATGAAGACGGGCACGGGGGTCGCCGTGTCGCCGAG
>JAXDHQ010000005.1:0-20272 GCA_034664395.1 Solirubrobacteraceae bacterium
CCCGCCGCGCCCCGCGCCGCCCGAGGAACCTCAGACGCCGGCGCGAGCCACCGTCGCCAGCGCCCCCGCGGGTGCCGACGTCGGCACGCGCCGCAGCACGCGGCCGGTCGCGGCGTCGAGGGTGACGACCGCGCCGTCCTGGGCGTAGAGGCGGCCTCCGGACGCGACGACCGAGCTGACCGGGTGGCCGGCGAGCAGGGTCCGGGTCACGCGGAGCGTCGCCGTGTCGAGCACGAGGACGCCGCGGGCCGAGGGGACGTACAGCGCGCGGCCGTCGGGCGAGAGGGCGAGCCGCGGCGTCGCGCCGATCGCTCCGCGCGGGAAGTGGGCGACCCGGGGAGCGCCGGCGCCGGTGGACAGCGAGACCACCATCCCCAGCGCCGGGTTGGCTGCGAGCAGCGTGTCGCGCCGCGGCCCCAGCACGAGCCCCCACTCGCGCGCGCTCGCGGGATCCGAGCGCGTCGCGCGCGGCAGATCCAGGCACTGGGCGACGCCGTAGGAGGCGTTCAGCGCGTGCACGAACGGGACGTCGTCGGCGCGGCGGTAGAGCGTGTAGACCCAGCTCCCGTCGGCCGTCGTCGCCCGCGCGGTCGGCAGGCCCTGCATCGGCTCGCCGGCCTCGCGCTTGTCGACGATCGCGCCGTCGCGGAGCGCGTCCGCGGCGAGGTCGTAGGCGCGCACGCTGTACTGCGCGCCGGCGTGGTGCTCGATGAGGTAGAGCAGCCCGGCCTGCGCGGGACCCGAGGCGTCGTAGGAGAACCGGCCCGGCAGCGTCACGACGCGCGCCGGCGAGCGCAGCCCGGCGTCGAGCAGGGCGAAGCTCGATGCGGCGGCGCCGCTGCGCGCGAGGACGAGCGTCCCGCCGCCGGGCGCGAACGCATCCGGCGGGCCGCCGGCGACCGTCGCGGGCAGCGTCCAGCGCCCGGCCAGCCGCCGCGCGGCCAGCGTCCGCCCGGTGCGCACGTCGAGCGCCGCCACCACGGTGTCGCTCCCGGCCGCCGTGGCCGTGAACAGCCGCCGGCCGCCCGGCGCCACGTCGCCCGCCGGCAGCGCGCGCACGCCGCCGGCGCCGACGACGAGCGTCCGCTCGCCGCCCGCGCGCAGCAGCGCCAGGTCGCCGCTCGCCGGCGGCGGCGCGGCGGCCCGCTGGCCGCCGCAGCCGACGGCGGCTCCGGCGAGCACGAGGAGCGGGAGCACGACGCGGGCGGACGGGCGCATGGCGGTCATGCCCCTACTACGCCGCCGGGGGCGCGATGGGTCCCGACGCGGGGGTGGGGCGGCCCTCGGCCAGCGGCCGCTCACGCGCTCACGCGAAGCCCAGCTTCGCCACCGGCGGCGGGTCGCGGCGCTGGATGCTCGGCCGCGGGCGTTGGTGGTGGGTGCGCCGGCGCACGCGCGCGCCGCGCCCGAGCGCAACCGCCGACTACAGCCCGTACGACCGCCCGATCACGTCGAGCATGATCTCGTCGGTCCCCGCGCCGATGCGGTTCAGGCGCATGTCGCGCCACACGCGCTCGATGCCGTACTCCTTCATGTACCCGGCGCCGCCGTGGATCTGGATGCACTCGTCGGCGACCTCGACCGCCATGCGGGCGGCGTAGAGCTTGGCCATCGAGATCTCGCGCACCGGGTACTCGCCGTTGCGGAACCGCCACGCCGTCGCGTACACGAGCTGGCGCGCGGCCTCGATCTTCGTCGCCATCTCGGCGAACTTGTGGCGCGTGACCTGGAAGCGCCCGATCGGCCGCCCGAACGCGGTCCGCTCGCTGGCGTACTGCAGCGTCTGCTCGAACGCGCGCTGGGCGCCGGCGACGCATCCCGCCGCGCCGATCAGCCGCTCGCCCTGGAGCTCCCACATGATGTGGTAGAAGCCCTTGCCGATCTGCCCGAGGACGGCGCTCGCCGGCACGCGGACGTCCTGGAAGGCGAGCAGCGCCGTGTCCGACGCGTGCATGCCGAGCTTCTCCAGGCGCGCCTCGCGCACGACGCCCGGCAGGTCCATCGGCACGAGGAACAGCGTGAACCCGTCGTAGCCGGCCTCGGGGTCCGTCTTGGTGACGAGCACGATCGCGTCGGCGCGGTGGCCGTTGGTGATGTAGGTCTTCGAGCCGCTGATGACGTACTCGTCGCCGTCGCGCACCGCGCGCGTCTTGATGCCCGCGACGTCCGAGCCGGCGTCCGGCTCGGTGATGCCCAGGCACAGGATCCGCTCGCCGGCGATGGCCGGCACGACCCACTCGCGCTTCTGCTCCTCGGTGCCGAAGGCGAGGATCGGCGGCATCGCCATGTCCGTGTGGACGGCCACGCCCATCGCCAGGCCGCCCGAGCGCGAGTGCACGATCTCCTCGGCCAGCACGAGCGCGGTGTAGTAGTCGCCGCCCTGGCCGCCGTACGCCTCGGGCTTGTCGAGTCCGAGGAAGCCGAGCTCGCCCATCCGCCGGAAGACCGAGTCGGGGAACGTCGTCTCCTCCCATTCCTCCGCGTGGGGTGCGAGCTCCTTGAGGACGAACGCGCGGATCGACTCGCGCAGCGCGTCGTGCTCGTCGGTGAAGATGAAGTGCCGCCGCTTGGCGGCGAAGTCGGGCTTGAGGACGGCGTCCGCGGGGCTCATGAGTAGACAGTAGGACTTCCCACTTTCTACTGCAACCGCCCGGCGATACAGTCCGCGCCGTGCCCTACGCCACCGTGCGCTACGACGTCGCCGAAGACGGCGTCGCGACCATCGCCATGGACCAGCCCGACACGCGCAACGCGCTGTCCGACGAGCTGCTCGACGACCTGATCGCGGCGTTCGAGGCGGCCCGTGACGACGGCGCCGTACGCTGCGTCGTGCTCGCCTCCACGCACGCGACGACGTTCAGCTCGGGCGGCAACCTCGCCGGCTTCGCGGCCGACGTCCCGCTCGTCCACAAGCACGCGGCCACCGAGCGCTTCCCGCGCCTGTTCACGCTCATCGGCGAGCTCGGCAAGCCTGTGGTCTGCGCCGCCAACGGCCACTGCCTGGCCGGCGCGCTCGGGCTCGCCCTGGCCTGCGACCTCGTCGTCGCCTCCGAGCAGGCGACGTTCGGCACCCCCGAGATCAACGTCGGCGTCTTCCCGTTCATGATCCTCGCGCTGATCGTGCGCAACGTCGGGCGCAAGAAGGCGGTCGAGATGCTGCTGATGGGCGAGCGCTTCGACGCGCGCGAGGCCGAGCGCCTGGGCGTCGTCAACCGCGTCGTCCCCGCCGAGGAGCTCGACGCCGCGGTGGCCGACTGGGCCCGCAAGCTGGCGGCCAAGTCGCCGGTGCTCATGAAGCTCGGCAAGGACGCGCTGTGGCGCCAGGGCGACATGGCGCTCGAGGACGCCTGGGACTTCCTGCGCTCGCAGCTCACCATCGCGTTCGCCACCGAGGACATCCAGGAAGGCGTCAGGGCCTTCTTCGAGAAGCGGGAGCCGCAGTGGAAGGGGCGGTGACGGCGCTGCTGTGCCGGACCTCCGATCGTCTCGCCACGACCGCCGAGGGCGCGCGGGCGCTGGCCGAGGCGGTGGCCGAGCGCGTGGGCGTCGAGGCGCGGATGGTCGGCACGCCGGGCGAAGCGGCCGACACGCGCTTCGACGACGACCTGCGCGAGGCCCACGGCTGCCTGCTCGAGGCCGGCGGCCAGCTCGAGGACGCGCTCGCCGGCGGGCGCTTCCCGGTGCTGACCGCGTCGGACTGCTCGATCTGCATCACGACGCTGCCGGCGCTGGCGCGGCTGCGCCCCGACGCGCTCGTCCTCTGGCTCGACGCCCATCCCGACTTCAACAACCCCGAGACGACGCCCAGCGGCTTCCTCGGCGGCATGTGCCTGTCGGCGGCCTGCGGCGCGTGGGACGCCGGCTTCGGCGACGGGCGACTGGACCCGGCGCGCGTGGTCATGTGCGGCATCCGCGACGTCGACGCCGGCGAGCGGGTGCTGCTGGAGACCCACGGCGTCGGGCTCGTCGAGCGGCCGTCGCAGCTCGCCGACCTGCTTGCCGAGCGCGAGGTCTACGTCCACCTCGACCTCGACGTGCTCGACCCGCGCTACTTGCCCGGGCTGCGCTGGCCCGCCGAGGGCGGCTTCAGCGACGGCGGCCTGCGCACGCTGCTGGCCGAGGTCGCCGAAGCCGCCGACGTCGTCGGCGTCGAGGTCACCGACCTGCCGGCCCCGGCGCTCGCGCGCCGCGTGGCCACGATCGTGGAGCCGCTGCTGCCGTGACCCAGGCGCCGCCCTCGATCCTGCGCCCGCTCGTCGACGACCTCCGCGAGCGCCGCGAGCGCGCGCGCCTGGGCGGCGGCGAGGAGCGCATCGCCCGCCAGCACGAGGCGGGCAAGCTCACCGCCCGCGAGCGCATCGGCCTGCTGATCGACCCGGACACGTTCACCGAGCTCGGGATCCACGCCGGCGTGCACCACTCGGTCCGCGGCCTGGAGGGCAGGGAGGCGCCGGCCGACGGCGTCGTCACCGGCTACGGCAAGGTCGACGGGCGGCTCGTGGCCGTGGCCGCCTACGACTTCACGGTCATGGCCGGCTCGATGGGCACGACCGGCGAGATCAAGGTCGCGCGCCTGCGCGAGCTGGCGCTGACCAAGCGCCTTCCGTTCGTGTGGCTGCTCGACAGCGCCGGCGCGCGCATCCAGGAGGCCGTCGGATCGCTGTTCGCCGGCACCGGTCACCTCTTCCGCGAGGAGGTGGTGATGAGCGGCGTCGTCCCGCAGGTCGCGGCGCTCATGGGGCCGTGCGCGGCCGGCACCGCCTACATCCCGGGCCTGGCCGACTTCGTGCCGATGGTCAAGGGCCGCGGGTCGATGGCGCTCGCCGGGCCGCACCTCGTGCGCGCCGCGGTGGGCGAGGACGTCACCCAGGAGGAGCTCGGCGGCTCGCGCGTGCACTGCCGCACGTCGGGCGTCGGCGACCTCGAGGTGGCCGACGACGAGGAGTGCATCGCCCGCATCAAGCAGTACCTCTCGTACATGCCGTCGCACAACCGCGAGGCCCCGCCGCGGCGCGCGACCTCCGACCCGGTCGAGCGCCGCGACGAGGAGCTGCTCGACGTGCTGCCCGAGTCCAACCGCAAGCCCTACGACATGTACGACGTCATCCGTCGCATCGTCGACGACGGCGAGTGGCTCGACCTCAAGCCGCAGTGGGCGAGGACGATCGTCACCTGCCTGGCGCGCTTCGACGGCCGGCCGGTCGGGATCGTGGCCAACCAGCCGCGCCAGCTCGGCGGCATCCTCGACAACGACTCGGCCGACAAGGCCGCGCGCTTCGTCAACCTCTGCAACGCGTTCGGGCTGCCGCTGGTCTTCCTGCAGGACGTCCCGGGCTTCATGGTCGGGACGAAGGTCGAGCAGGCGGGGATCATCCGCCACGGGGCCAAGATGCTGCACGCGGTCGCCCACGCGACGGTGCCGAAAATCACCGTCGTGCTGCGCAAGGCCTACGGCGCCGGCTACTACGTCATGAACGGCCGCGCCTACGAGCCCGACCAGATCGTCGCGTGGCCGACGGCCGAGATCAGCGTCATGGGCGCCGAGGGCGCGGTCGAGATCGTCATGCGCCGCCAGGTCGAGGAGGCCGAGGACCCGACGGCCAAGAAGGCCGAGCTGATCGATGCCTACCGCGAGGTCATCGACGTGTACGTCGCCGCGCGCAACGGCATGATCGACGACGTCATCGACCCGCGCGAGACGCGTCCGGTCATCTGCCGGGCGCTGGAGATGGCGGAGGGCAAGGTCGTCGAGCGCCCGTGGAAGCGCAACGCGGTCGTGCCCGTCTGAGACCGCCCGCCCGCCCTGGCCGCGGACGCGGCCGCGTGGGATGCTCGCGCTGTGCAGGAGGGCCCACACCGCGACCTCATGCTGCGCGCCATCGCCCGCGAGGGCGATGCCCACCGCGCCGCGCTCGAGGCCGACCCCGGCGCGGCCGACGCCTACCGGGAGGCCGCCGGGCTGTACCGCGCGTCGTGGGAGGCGGCGCCACCCGCCAGCTACGGGCGCCTCGTCGGGATGCTCAAGGCCGCGATCCTCGCCAGCGATCCCGACGACGCGGCCCGGTACGTGCAGGGCGAGCTGGCCGGGGAGGCCGAGCCCTCGCCGCCCGCCGCGTACGCCCTGGCCGTCGCGGCGCTGCTGACCGGCGACGACGCGTCGGCCGCGCGCCACGCGGACGAGATGCGCGCCGGATCGCCGCCGTTCGGACGCGCGGCGGACGCCCTCGCCGCCCTCGCCGGCCACGACGGCGACGCCTACCGCGCCGCGCTGGAGACGATCGTCGCCGACTTCGCCGCGCGCGACGAGCACCTCACCGGCGTGCGGATCGCCGACACGGCGGCGATGCTCGAGGCGCTGGCGGCGCCCCGCGGCCTCGCCGCCGGCCTGGTCGATCCGGTGCTGCCGCCGGCGCACGTCTGAGCGCGGGACCCGGCGGCTAGGGTCCGCGCATGCCGCCCCATCCCGTCCTGCTCGACTGCGATCCCGGCCACGACGACGCCATCGCCATCCTCCTGGCGGCGGGCCGGCGCGACGCCGTCGACCTGCGCGCGGTGACCACCGTGGGCGGCAACGCCGACCTCGAGAAGGTGACCTACAACGCGCGGCGCGTCATGACGCTCGCCGGGCTGCGCGACGTCCCGGTGGCCGCGGGCGCCGCCGGGCCGCTGCGGGGCGACGCGCTCGTCACGGCGCTCGACGTCCACGGCGAGAGCGGGCTCGACGGCGCGCCCATGCCCGAGCCGGCGATGGAGCTCGATCCGCGCGGCGCCGTCGAGCTCATGGCCGCGCGCGGCCCGGCGACGGTGGTGGCCACCGGCCCGCTGACCAACGTCGCGCTGCTGCTCGAGCGCGCGCCGGAGGCCGTGCGCGACATCGTGTGGATGGGCGGCTCGACGGGGCGCGGCAACACGCGGCCCTACGCCGAGTTCAACGCCTTCGTCGACCCCGAGGCCGCGGCGGCCGTCTTCGCCAGCGGGGTGCCGCTGACGATGGTCGGCCTCAACCTCACCCACCAGGCGCTGGCGACGCCGCAGGTGGTTGACCGCCTGGCCGCGATCGGCAACGAGGCCGCGCGCACGGCGGTCGGCTGGCTGGGCTTCTTCGCCGACAGCTATCGCGAGCTCTACGGGCTGCCGGGGCCGCCCGTCCACGACCCGTGCGCGCTGGCGGCGGTGATCGAGCCGGAGCTGCTGCGCAGCGTCGACGCCTACGTCGCGATCGAGACCGAGGGTCGCCACACGCGCGGCGCGACGGTCGTCGACCTCCACGGGCGCCTGGGCGAGCCGCCGAACGCGCGCGTGGCGCTCGAGCTCGACGTCGTCGGCTTCTGGGACCTCGTCATCGGAGCGATCGGCAGGCTGTGAGCGGCCGGGTCGCCGTCGTCGGGTCGATCAACCTCGACCTCGTCGTGCGCGTCGAGCGCCATCCCGCGCCCGGCGAGACGGTCGTCGGCGGCGACCGCAGCGAGCTGCCGGGCGGCAAGGGCGCCAACCAGGCGGTGGCGGCCGCGCGGCTGGGCGCCGAGGTCGCGCTCGTGGGCCGCGTCGGAGCCGACGAGCCCGGGCGCCGGCTGCGCGACGGCCTCGCCGGCGAGGGGGTCGACGTCGCGCACGTGCGCGAGGACGCCGACGCGCCGACCGGGATGGCGTTCATCGCCGTCGACCCCGCCGGCGAGAACACGATCGTCGTCAGCCCCGGCGCCAACGCGCGGGTGGACGGCGGCGACGTCGACGCGGCGCGCGAGCTCCTCGCCGGCGCGGCGGTCACGCTCGTCCAGCACGAGATCTCGCCCGCGGCGGTCGCCGCGGCGATCGCCGCGGCCGGCGGCACGGTGGTCCTCAACCCGGCGCCCGCGCGCGCGCTCGGCCCGGGCATGGTCGACGTCCTCGTGCCCAACCGCGGCGAGCTGGCGGCGCTGAGCGGGCGCGACGACGGCGATCCGGTGCAGCTCGCCCGCGGACTGCACGCCGCCCGGGCGGTCGTGGTGACGCTCGGCGCCGACGGCGCGCTCGTCGTCGAGGGCGACCGCGTCGAGCGCATCGCCGCGCCGTCGGTCACCGCGGTCGACACGACCGGGGCCGGCGACGCGTTCTGCGGCGCGCTGGCCCAGGCGCTGGCCGACGGCGCCGCGCTGGTCGAGGCTGCGCGCTGGGCGGTGCTGGCCGCGGCCGAGAGCGTGACGCGTCCCGGCGCCCAGGGCGGGCTGCCGCGGCGCGCCGACGTCGAGCGTCGAACCTGAACACCGCCCTCGCACCCGGTGCGCCTGCAGGGCTACTGTGAGATGCATGCGCCGGCCCGAGGGGATCCGCGCCGCGGTCGTGGGGACCGGCTTCATCGGTGTCGTGCACGTCGACGCCCTGCGCCGGCTCGGCGTCGAGGTCGTCGGGGTCGTCGGCTCGAGCCCCGAGCGCGTGCGCGAGAAGGCGCGCATCGTGCCGCTGCCCGAGCCCTACGACTCGTTCGCGGCGATGCTCGCCGACCCGCGCGTGGACGTGGTCCACATCGCGTCGCCCAACCACCTGCACGCCGAGCAGGCGCACGCCGCGCTGGAGGCGGGCAAGCACGTGGTGTGCGAGAAGCCGCTGGCCAACACGGCCGACGAGACCGGCGAGCTGCTCGCGTTCGCGCGGGCCTCGGGGCTCGTGCACGCCACGAACTTCAACCAGCGCTTCTGGCCGCAGATCCAGGAGGCGCGGGCGCGCGTCGCGGACGGTGCCATCGGTGAGGTGCGCCTGGTCAGCGGCGGCTACCTGCAGGACTGGCTGCTGCGCCCAACGGACTGGAACTGGCGCCTGGACCCGGCGCAGGGCGGCGCCCTGCGCGCGGTGGGCGACATCGGCTCGCACTGGATCGACCTCGTCTCGTTCCTGACCGGGCTTCCGGTGCGCGCGGTGCTGGCCGATCTCGCGACCTTCGTCGACATCCGCCACCAGCCCAGCGGGCCGGTGGAGGCGTTCGCGAGCGCCGGCGACCGGGCGGGGGAGACGACCGAGCGCGCGATGGAGTCCGAGGACGCCGCCGGGGTGCTGCTGCGCCTCGCCGGCGGGGCGCTCGCCGTCTGCGTCCTCTCCCAGGTCAGCGCCGGGCGCAAGAACCTGCTCAACATCGAGGTCGACGGCTCCCACGGCGCGCTCGCGTGGGTCGCCGAGCGCAACGAGGAGCTGTGGCTCGGCCATCGCGGCAAGCCCAACGAGCTGCTGCTGCGCGACCCCTCGATCGCCTCGCCGGGCGCGGGCGCCCAGACGCTCATGCCGGCCGGGCACGCCGAGGGCTTCGCCGACACCTTCCGCGACCTCTACCGCGCGGTCTACGTCGACGTCGCCGCCGGCCACCCGTCCGAGGAGCCCGGCTACCCGACCTTCGCCGACGGCCACGAGCAGGCGCTCATCGGCGAGGCCGTCGCCCAGAGCGCCCGCGAGGGCCGCTGGGCCGAGGTCGGGCACGCCGAGCCGCTTGACGCTCGGGTCCGGGTTCGCCAGAGTAAGAAGTAGTACGTTCCACTTTCTGCCCGGTTCCCGATGGAGCCGGTCGAGCGGAGCCGCGCGTTGAGCCTGGACGACCCGGTCATCATCACCTGTTCGATCTCGGGCTCGCTCGCCGGCCGCGAGCAGTGCCCGGCAATCCCGTACACGCCGGCCGAGTACGCCGCCGAGGCGCGCCGGGCGGTCGACGAGGGCGCGGCCATGATCCACGTGCACGCCCGCACGCCCGAGGGCGTCCCGAGCCACGAGGTCGAGGACTTCCGCGCCATCGCCGACGCGATCCTCGCCGAGGTCGACGACGTCATCGTCAACTTCTCGACCGGGGCGATCGGCGTCCCGGTCGCCAAGCGGATCGCCTACCTGCGCGCCTGCCGGCCCGACGTCGCCGCCCTGAACATGGGCTCGATGAACTACGCGAAGTACTCGGCCCGGCGCAAGGAGTTCGTCTTCCAGGCCGTGTTCGCCAACCCGTTCGACGAGATCGTCGAGCTCCTAAAGGCGATGAACGAGCTCGGCATCAGGCCCGAGCACGAGTGCTTCGACGTCGGCCACGTCGGCTCGCTCGCGCCGCTCATCGACATGGGCCTGCTGGCGCCGCCGCTGCACGTCTCGTGCGTCATGGGCGTGACCGGCGGCATCCCGCCGACCGCGCGCAACCTCGCGACCATGGCGGACAACGTCCCGGCCGGCTCGCACTGGGGCGTCATCGGCATCGGCCGCGCGCAGTGGATGCTCGTCGCCGCCGCGCTCACCCTGGGCGGCTCGGTGCGCGTCGGCCTCGAGGACAACTTCCACCTGCCCGACGGGGCGATGGCCCGCTCCAACGGCGAGCTCATCGCCAGGGCGCGCCGGCTGACGCAGGACGTCGGGCGCCGCCCCGCCACGGTCGCCGAGGCGCGCGAGACCCTCGGCCTCCGGGTCCCTTCGCGCCCGCCGGCGGCATGAGCGCGCCGGCGCTCGAGGGCGTCCGCGTCCTCGACCTCAGCCGCCTGCTGCCCGGCGGCTTCTGCTCGCTGCTGCTGGCCGACTTCGGCGCGGACGTGCTGAAGGTCGAGGACACCGGCATGGGCGACTACGTTCGCTGGGCGCCGCCGTACTACGAGGGGGCCGAGGAGTCGGCGCGCTCGGCGCTGTTCCTCGCGCTCAACCGCGGCAAGCGCTCGATCCGGATCGACCTCAAGCGAGCCGGGGGTCGCGAGGTCCTCCTCGCGCTCGTGCGCGAGGCCGACGTCGTGCTCGAGTCCTTCCGCCCCGGCGTGCTCGACCGCCTCGGCGTCGGCTACGACGTCATGCGCGGGGTCAACCCGCGAATCGTCTACTGCGCGATCACCGGCTACGGCCAGGACGGGCCCAACCGCGACCGCTCCGGCCACGACATGAACTACCTGGGGCTCGTCGGCCTGCTCGGCCTCAGCGGCGAGCTGGACGGGCCCCCGGTCCAGGCGGCCGGGCAGATCGCCGATCTCGGCGGCGGCGCGCTCATGGCGGCGTTCGGCATCCTCGCCGCGCTGCGCGAGCGCGAGCGCTCGGGCGAGGGCCAGCTCGTCGACGTCTCGATGGCCGACGGGGCGCTGTCGTGGCTGGCGATGGTCGCCGCGCGCCACCTGGCCGAGGACGTCGTCCCGCGGCGCGGGGGGCTCGAGCTCGCCGGCGGCCTCGTCTGCTACCGCCCGTACGCGTGCGCCGACGGGTGGGTCACGCTCGGTGCGCTGGAGCCGAAGTTCTGGCAGGCGTGGTGCCGCGGCGTCGGGCGCGAGGACCTCGTCGAGCGCCAGTTCGAGCCGCCGGGCTCGGAGGCCCATCGCGAGGTCGAGGCGGTCTTCGCGGCGCGCACGCGGGCCGAGTGGCAGGCCTTCGCCTCCGAGCACGACTGCTGCCTGGAGCCCGTGCTCGACCTCGACGAGGCGCTGGAGTCCGAGCTCGTGCGCGCGCGCGACATGGTGGTCGAGCTCGACCAGCCCGGCGTACGGCGGCCCGTGCGGCTGCTCGGCGTGCCGGTCAAGCTCGGCCGCACGCCGGGCGACCCGAACCGCGGCCCGGGCCCGGCGCTGGGCGAGCACACGCGCGACGTGCTGGCGTCGCTCGGCTACGACGACGAGCGCATCGAGGCGCTGCTGGCGTCCGGCGCGGTCGCCGGCCCGGCGACGGGCGCTCGCGGCAGCTTCATGGCATGAACGACCAGGGCTACCTCAAGATGCGCGAGCTGGCCGAGCGGTCCGGCGTCAGCGCCGGCACGATCAAGCACTACCTGCGCGAGGGCCTGCTCGGCGAGGGCTCCGAGATCGTGCGCACGTCGCGCAACATGGCCTACTACCCGCCCGACTTCGTCGAGCGCATCCGCCTGATCAAGCGCCTGCAGGAGGACCGCTTCATGCCCCTGAAGGTCATCCGGGGCATGATGGACGACGACCCCGAGCGCGCCGCGGCGCTCGTCGAGCTCGAGGACCGCATCCTCGAGCGCGCCGCCGAGCAGCGCGAGGGCGAACGCATCTCGGCCGCCGAGGTCCGCCGCCGCTACGACATCCCGCGCAACGTCCTCGACCGGCTCGCCGACCTCGGGATCCTCACCCCGACCTCGCGCGGCTACGACGCCGACGACGTCAAGATCATCGAGGCGATCTCCCGCTTCCGCGCCGGCGGGTACGACGAGCAGCTCGGCTTCACCGTCTTCGACACCCTGCGCTACCGAGACGCGCTCGCGCCGCTGGTCCAGGAGGAGGTCCGCACGCTGCTCGGCCGCCTCGCCGGCGAGGTCGAGGTCGAGCGCGCGGCCGAGATCATCGCCGCCGGAGCCGAGCCCCTGCGCGACCTGATCGGGGCGATGCACTCCAAGCTGCTGTTGGCCGAGCTGCGCCGCCAGCGCGAGCCGCGGTAGGTCGGCGCCGCGCAGCGCCGCGAACGCCCGCGGCCGACGCACGCGAGGCGCCGCTACCCCAGCCGCGCCTTCAGCTCCGCCAGCTCCCGAGCGTTCGCCGCGATCCGGTCGCGCTCCTCGCCCGCCAGCGTGCCCGCGTCGTCGTCGGCGTCGAGCGCCTCGGCCAGGAGCTCGGGCAGGCGCTCGCCCGCCCGAGCGGCCTCCTCGATGACCGCGGGCTCGACCAGGACCGGCGCGCCGGCGACCAGGGCGAGCGTCATCGCGTCGCTGGGGCGGGCGTCGACCTCGCTGCCGTCGGCGAGGATCGCGCGGGCGTAGAAGATCGCCTCCGCGACGCGGCTGATGCGCACCTCCCGCAGCGCGCCCCCGGCGGCGCCGAGCAGCGAGGCGGCGAAGTGATAGGGGCCGGGGCGGGGGAGCTCGACCTCGCGCAGCACGGCGGCGAGCGCCGTCGCCTCGGCGCGGCCGATCCAGATCGGCAGGCGGGCGTCGCCGCCGTCCTGCTCGAGCAGCACGACGTGCCGGACGGGGTCGCCGGCGGTGCGCTTGACGTCGGCGACGCGCATGGTGACGGGCACGATCGGTTCCTCCTCGTGGTCGGTGAGCCGGCGGCGCAGCGACGCGCGCGCCTTGTGCAGACGGGTCTTGACCGCCCCGACCGGCGTGCCGAGCCGGTCGGCGACCTCGGCGTGGCTGAGGTCGTCCAGATAGAACAGCGCCACCGCGGCGCGCTGCCCGGCGGGCAACGCGGCGATCGCTGCGCGGACGCTCGCGGCCTCCTCGGCCGCCTGCGCGCGCTCGTCCGGACCCGGGTCGCTCGCGGGCGCGTCGGGCACGGAGGCCGCCGAGCGACGCGCGCCCTCGCGCAGCCGCCGCCGGCACAGGTTGAGCCCGATGCCGATCAGCCACGCTCCGAAGCGCTCGTCGAGGCGCAGGCGGTGCAGGCCGAGCAGCGCCGCGACGACCGCCTCCTGGGCGGCGTCGGCGGCCAGGTCGGGATCGCGCGTGGCGCGCCGGCACGTCGCCAGCAGCGCCGGGTAGTGGCGCTCGACCAGCGCGGCGAACGCGCTCCGATCGCCGCGGCGGGCGGCGGCCACGAGCGCGGCGTCGGCGCGGTGCTCGTTCGCGGTCATCTGCAGTGATGGTCGCGCGAGGCGCCCCGAAGGTCACCCGCGGGCGGTCACCACCGGGCGCGGTGGCGCTCCATGACGCCCTGCCCGCGCGCGAGCTGGGTGCCGTCGGGCAGCGTCCCCGAGAACGCGCCGAGCGGCTGGCGGTAGTCGCTGGCCACGACGAGGAGGTCGTCGCGGCGCACGCGCTCGGCCTCGGGCTCGAAGCGCAGGTCGCCCACGGCGTCCAGGCCGGGGGCGAACGTCACCGGGCCGACCTCGTGGGCGCGGCCGTCGACCCACACCGTGCGCTCGCTCGCGCCGGGCGCGTCGTGCACGCCGGCCACGAGGTTCCAGGCCACCGTCTCGCCGGCGACCGCCGTCCCGGCGCCCGCGCTCCACTCCCAGGCGGTGCGCCGCGCGTGGTAGCCGGCGGAGTCGTCGACGAGCCCGAGCGCGTCGAGCGCGACCGTCCGGCCCTCGAGCGTGACGAGTCCGGTGGCGCGGATCGGCGTCTTGCGCGTCCAGATGTACGAGCCGCCGTGGCGGCTGGTGACCTCGACCGCCTCGCCCGCCGGCTCGAGCACGAGGTCGATCGCGACCTCGCGATCGGCCACGCGCGCCGCGCCGTCGGGCAGCGCGACGCGTCCGCGGCGCAGCACCGTCCGCTCCCACAGCCGCCCCGCGCCCCCGCGCTCCCAGACGGCCCAGAACGCCTGCGGGATCCCGGCCACGCGCACCGCGCCGGCGCACAGGATCATGTCGTCGCCGAAGACCCCCACGTAGCGCCAGCGCTTGAGCGGCCGGCGCCCCTGGCGGCGCGGCATGGGCGCCGGCGGCAGCGCCAGGCCCGGCGGCCGGTCGCTCCCGTCGCCACGATGCGGCAGCGCGTCGAGCATCGTGGCTATGCTCTCCGCGATTGACTCGTCAGTCAATCGCCTGGGCCGCCCGGGGTCGAGGAGGGACCGATGAGAGCAGCCACCACCTGATGGCCACGCGCAACGAGAAGCTCGTCGCCGAGAAGCGGCGCCTGATCCTCGACGCCGCCGTGCGCGTCTTCGCGCGCCGCGGCTTCACCCAGTGCCGCGTGAGCGACATCGCCGACGAGGCCGGCGTCGCCTACGGCCTCGTCTACCACTACTTCCGCTCCAAGGACGAGGTGCTCAACACGCTCTTCCTCGAGCGCTGGAACGTGATGCTCGAGGTCATCCGCGACCTCGACCGCCAGGACATGGCCGGGCGCGACAAGCTCTACGCGATCACGTCGTTCATCGTGGACTCCTACCGCCACGACCCCGAGCTGATGAAGGTGATCATCGTCGAGGTCACGCGCGCGGCGAACTCGTTCGGGCGGACCCATCTGCGCACGATCACCGAGGCCTACGACCTCATCGCCGGGATCGTCGAGCGCGCGCAGTCCGAGGGGACGTTCAAGTCGGTCGTGAGCCCGCGCTTCGCGGCGATGGCGTTCTACGGCGCGATCGAGCAGGTCCTCACGGGCTGGATCTTCGAGGTGCTCCCCCGCGACGAGGAGCAGTACGAGCAGGCCAAGACGTTCGTGATCGAGACGATCTGCGGCGGACTCGACGCCACGGCCGCCACCGGCACGTGAGATAGGGTCCGCCCGATGGACAACGAGATGGTCAAGCGCCTGATGTGGTCCGGGCTGCTCGCGGCCCTCGGTGCGATCGCGTCCGTGGCAACCACTCGCGTGGCCGCGATGATTTGGCGCCGGGCCTTCGGGGAAGATCCGCCCGAGTGACCGAGGACCTCCACACTCCGACCACGGCCGGACCCGAGCCGACGCCCGTCGTGGGGGCCTCCGAGGCGACCGCCGAGCACCCCGCGGGCACGGCCGCCGAGGGCTTCACCTCGTCCGGCCCGCTGTCGAGCCTTCCGGTCGACGTCGACGAGCGCCCCGAGATCCTGGTCGGGGCCGCCTTCGCCGGCGGCTTCCTGGCCGCCCTCATCCTCAAGCGATTGGGCCGATGACCGACCAGCAGACCACCCCGAGCGACGTCCACAACATCGCCCAGGCGATCCAGGAGGTGTCCGAGCGCGGCCAGCTCCTCGTGCGCGAGGAGATCGAGCTGGCCAAGGCCGAGGTGACGGCCAAGGTCTCGCGGCTGCTCAAGGGCGCCGTCGTCGGCATCGCCGCCGGCATCTTCGCCGTCTTCGGCCTCGTGTTCCTGCTGCACGGCCTGGCGTGGCTGGCGTGGTTCGAGCTCTTCGGGAGCACCAACCAGTACTTCTGGGGCTTCCTCGTGGTCGCCGGCGTGCTGTTCCTGCTCGGGGCGCTCGCCGGCTTCATCGCCGCCAAGGCGCTCAAGGCGGGCTCGCCGCCGACGCCGGCGATGGCGATCGACGAGGCCAAGCGCATCCGCGAGACCGTGTCGTCGCCGCACCCGGAGCAGACCGTCTGATGCCGACCCGCACGCCCGAGGAGATCCGCGCCTCGATCGAGGTCAACCGGACCGCGCTCGCCCACTCGCTCGTACGGCTGCGCGGCGAGGTCGCCGAGGTGACGGACTGGCGCAAGCAGATCGCCACGCATCAGAAGCAGGTCCTCGTCGGCGCGGCGGTGGCCGGCTTCGTCATCGGAGGGGGCATCGCGGCGATCGGCGGGCTGTTCCGCCGTCGCTCGTAGTTGCTCGCGGTCGCCGACGAGGTTCGCGAGGCGCTGGCCGCCGGCGGCGCCGTCGTCGCGCTCGAGTCGACCCTGATCGCCCACGGCCTGCCGCGCCCGCGCAACCTGGAGGTCGCGCGCGAGCTCGAGGCCGAGGTCCGGGCCGCCGGCGCCGTGCCGGCGACGATCGCCGTCCTCGACGGCGTCCCGCGGATCGGGCTCGACGCCGCGGCGCTGGAGCGGATCGCCACGCCCGCGGTCGCCAAGCTCAGCGTCCGCGACCTGCCGATCGCGGTCGCGCGCCGCGTCGACGGCGCGACGACCGTCGCGGCCACGGCGCACCTGGCGGCGGCCGCCGGCATCCGCGTGTTCTCCACCGGCGGCCTGGGCGGCGTCCACCGCGAGGCCCGCGACTCCTGGGACGAGTCCGCCGACCTGACCGCGCTCGCCCGGACCCCGGTGACGGTGGTTGCCGCCGGAGTGAAGTCGATCCTCGACGTCGGCGCCACGCTCGAGCGCCTGGAGACCTATGGGATCACGGTGCTCGGCTGGCGCACGAGTCGCTTCCCGGGCTTCTACCTCACCGACTCGGGCTTCGACCTGGATTGGCGCGTCGAGGACGCCGGCGAGGTCGCCGCGGCGATGGCGGCCGCCGACGCGCTGCGCTCCGATGCCGCACTGCTGGTCGCCAACCCGATCGCGCCCGAGCGCCAGCTCGACCCGGGCGAGCACGACCGCGCGCTGGCCGACGGCCTGCGCCTCGCGCGCGAGGCGCGGATCTCGGGCAAGGCGGTGACGCCGTTCCTGCTCGACCACCTGCATCGCGTGACCGAGGGTCGCTCGCTGGAGGTCAACGTCGCCGTGGTGCGCGGCAACGCGACCGTCGCCGGCGCGATCGCGGTCGCCTGGGCGGCGCGGCGATGATCCTCGTCGTCGGCGACGTGATGGAGGACCTCATCGTCCGGCCGCTCGGGTCCTTCGCCCCGCGCACCGACACGCCCGCGCACATGGAGCGCCAGCCCGGCGGGTCGGGCGCCAACACGGCCGCGTGGCTCGGCGCGCTCGGCGCGCCGGTGCGCTTCGCCGGGCGCGTCGGCCAGGCCGACGTTCGCCGCTACGCCGCCGAGCTCGCGGCCTTCGGCGTCGACGCGCGCCTGTCCGGTGACGCCGAGGCGCCGACGGGCCGCATCGTGGTCCTCGCCCACGACCGCTCGATGTTCACCGACCGCGGCGCCAACGTGCGCCTCGGCGCCGACGGGCTCGGCGACGACCTGCTCGAGGGCGTCGCGCACGTGCACGTCTCCGGCTACGCGCTCGTCGACGCCGGTCCGCGCGCGGCGGTCCTCGACCTCGTCGCCCACGCCGGGCTCCCGTGGTCGGTCGACCCCGCCTCGGCCAGCTACCTGAGCGCGGCCCCGCCGCGGGCGTTCCTGGAGTGGACCGCCGGCGCCGCCGTCTGCTTCCCCAACGAGGACGAGGCGCAGACGCTCGGCGACGGGCTGGCCGACGCCTACCCGGTCGTCGTCCTCAAGGGCAGCGACCGCGTGCGCGTGCTGCGCGACGGAGCCCTCAGCGCCGAGGTGCTCGCCGCCCCGGCCGTGCTCGTGGACCCCACCGGCGCCGGCGACGCCTTCGCCGCCGGCTACCTGGCCGCCATGCTGCGCGGCGAGGACGACGCCGGCTGCGCCGCGGGCGGCGTCGGCGCCGCGGCGCAGGCCGTCGGCCGCACCGGCGCCCGACCGGGGTAGCGCACGACGCCACCTAGGTGGGATTGGCGGCCGCCGCTGCGGCCGGGATGCTGGCCGCATGACCATCACCGCCAAGCTCCTGGCCGCCGGCGCGCTCGCGGCGGCGCTGACCGCCACCGCCGTTCCGGCGCTGGCCGCCACCAACGAGCTGCGCCGCCACACGCTGCACGGTCCGCCCACGCCGGTCGCGGGCCTCGCCGGCACGACCGCCGACGTCTCGACGAAGCTGACCTTCCCCGCCGACTGGCGCGTGCGCAGCCTGAAGGCCGGCGTCCTGACGCTGCGCGAGGGCTCGCGGCAGTGCTTGTACACGGTCAGGGCGTCCAGCCGCGTGAGCGCGGCCGACGCCGCCGACGCCTCCGCGCGCGTGACGGCGCTTGCCCCGGCGACCGGGGCGCGGCTGCTCGAGTCCGGTCTGCGCACCTCCGCGGCCTGGCGCGTCACGCGCCCCGAGACCGGCAACCAGCAGGTCCGCATCGTGGCCGTCCGCGCGCAGCCGCTGCGCTTCGCCAGCGGCCAGGCCGGGCACCAGCTCTGGCTGGAGACGACGGTGACCGCCGTCTCGCGCGTGGGCGACGAGTGCCACTCGGGCACCTACCGCGAGGTGGCCGGCCCGTTCATCGGCGACGCCCTGGCCACGGCGCGTACCCGGGCGTTCGTGCGCAACGGCTAGCCGACGAGCGCCCGCGGCAGGCCGCCGACGCCGACCAGCCCGGGCCCGACGTGGGCGCCGATCACCGGCCCGACCTCCGAGACGAACAGCGGCTCGGAGCCGAAGATCTCGCGCCCGCGCTCGACGAGGCGAGCAGCGACGTCGGGCGCCTGGATGTGCTGGACGACCCACCCGTCGGAGCCCGCGACCGCCTGCGAGCGCAGGTACTCGACCATGCGCTCGAACGCGCGCCCGGACGTCCGGACGCGCTCGACCGGCGTGATCTCGCCGTCGACGCTGAGGATCGGCTTGATCTTCAGCGCGCCGCCGAGCCACGCCTGCGCGGTGCCGATGCGCCCGCCGCGGCGCAGGTACTCGAGCGTGTCGACCGCGAACCACAGCCGCGTCGCGGCGCGGGCCTCGCGGGCGCGGGCGACCACGGCGTCGGCGCCGGCCCCGCCGCGGGCGGCCGCCGCGGCGGCGAGCGCCACGAGCCCGAGCGCCCCGCACGCCAGCTCGGAGTCGACGACCTCGACGCGGCGTCCCGGCACGCGCGCGGTGAGCTCGGCGCCGGCCTGGCGGGCGGCCTCGACGGTGCCCGAGATCCCGCCGGCGAGGTGCACGGAGACGATGTCCAGGCCATCTGCGGCCAGCGGCTCGTAGACCGAGAGGAAGTCGCCGATCGACGGCTGCGAGGTGGTCGGCATGCTCGCCGCCGAGCGGAGGGCGCCATAGAACGCGTCGAGGTCGTCGATGTCGGCCTCGCGCCGCTGCCGGGCGCCGTCGTTGACGTACAGGCTCACCTGGCGCAGCCCCGCCTCGACCGCCAGCGCCGCCGGGAGGTAGTGGGTGGAGTCGGTGACGACGGCGACCTGGAGCATGGCCGGCACCCTAGATTGCGATGCGATGACGACGCTCTACCGATGCCGGACGCCCACCGACTGGCTGTGCCCGTGCGGTCGCGTGGCGCGCGAGCTGCACCGGCAGGGGATCGCCTACGAGGAGCGCCGCGTGGCCTCGCGCCGGCGCGACCGCGACGAGGTCGAGGGCCTCAGCGGCCAGCGCCACGTCCCGCTGCTGGTGCTCGACGGCGAGCCGATCTGCGACTCGCTGCGCATCATCGAGCACCTGACGTGGCGGCAGGAGGCGCCAGAGCGCTCGTGAGCAGGCGCTCGGCGCCCTCGGTCGACGCGCGGAAGACCGGGTCGAACGCGTAGAGCACCGCGTGGCCGAGGCCGTGGGGCTCGTCGAGGATCGCCGGGCGCCCGGCCGGCGACCCCGCCGCCCAGCCGCTGACCACCGGGCCGTAGCTCGCGACGACGGTGCCGCCGGCCACGAGCGGGTCGTCTTGATCGAGGACGATCGTCGTGCCCACCGCCACGGCGGCCCCGGGCACCTGCAGCGCTGCGGTCGCGGGCTGGACGGTCGCCGTCGTGAGCCCGGCCGCGCCGGCGATCTCGATCCCGCGGGCGCGCCAGCCGACGTAGGCGCCGCCGGCGGACACGAACGCGGCGATGGCGCCCAGCGCGGCGGGGGAGAGCGCCGCGCTGGCCCCGTCGGCGACGACGAGCGCGTCGTGCCCGGCCAGCGCGCCCCGCGCGACGGCCGCGTCGTCGACGACGTCGACCGTGGCGCCGAGGCGGCCCAGCACCCACCGCGCCCAGCTCGTGCTCTCGTTGGGCTGGTCGTCGCCCGGGCGCGCGGTCGCCGGCGGCCCGCCGGCGTCGGCCAGCAGCGCGATCCGCCGGCCGGTCAGCGGGGTCGACTGCGCGATCGCCG
>JAXDHQ010000006.1:0-22353 GCA_034664395.1 Solirubrobacteraceae bacterium
TCCTCGCCGCCGAGCGGATCGTCGCCGCGCTGCGCGGCGGCTCGACCGACCTCTCCGACTACGAGCGCGCCGTCGAGGACTCGCTCATCGGCCGCGAGCTCTACGAGTCGCGCAACATGAAGCAGCCGTTCGGCAAGGGCTTCTTCCTCGGCGGGGCGATCACCAACGCGATGGTCGTCACCAAGGGCCGCTTCCCGGGCGGCCGGTGGGCCAACCACCGCGACGCCGAGTCGCCGATGACGATCGGCGACAAGCGCGAGGGCTATCCCAAGCCCGACGGCACGTACACGTTCGACAAGCTCTCCAGCGTCTACGTGACCGGCAACGCGACGCGCGACGACGCCCCCAACCACATCCGGGTGCGCCAGAGCGTGCCGCGCGAGATCGCCGAGACGTGGGCGTGGATGTGCCCCGCCGGCGTCTACGAGATCCCCGAGGACGCGCCGGAGCAGGGCCACGTCGACGTGATCGTCAACTACACCAACTGCGTGCAGTGCGGCGCGATCACCGCCAAGGGCGGGCGGCTGACCGCGCCCGAGGGCGGCGACGGGCCGCTGTACCGGGTGACCTGAGCGCGCGGCGCGAAACCTTCGGCCCTCCCAACTGTTGTTGGAGGGCCGATGCGCCGCGTTGCCGTGATCGCCGCTCTCCTCGCCCTGTGGGCGCCCGCCGCCGCGCGCGCCCAGGCGCCGCCCCTGCGCGCGACCCTGGCGGCGTGCACGACCGGCCCCGACGCCATCGACCGGACCGCGGCGTTCGCGGGCTCGATGCCGGCGGTGCCAGGCGCGCAGCGCCTGTGGATGCGCTTCGACCTGCGCGAGCGCCTCGCGCCGAGCGCGGAGTTCGTCGCGGTCCACGCTCCCGGCCTGGACGCGTGGCGCAAGTCGGCCGTCGGACGCAGCAGCGGGTTCGTCTTCACCCAGCGAGTGCAGCAGCTCGCCGCGCCCGGCGCCTACAGGGCGCTCGTGCGCTTCCGCTGGTACGGCGCGGGCGGGACGCTGCTGCGCTCCGCGCGGCGCCTGACCGCGATCTGCCGCCAGCCCGACTGGCGGCCCGACCTCGTCGCCGGCCTCCTCGACGTCGCCGCGTCGGGGCAGCCGGGGCTCGTCTCCTACCGGCTGATGGTGCGCAACGACGGACGCGGCGACGCCGGGCCGTTCGACGTCGGTCTCGCGGTCGACGGGATGGCCCAGGAGCCCCAGCGCGTGACCGCCGGGATCGCGGCGCACGCCCGGACGGCGGTGACGTTCATGGCCCCGGCGTGCACGCCCGGCTCGACGCTGCGCTTCACGCTCGACGCGCAGGCCGAGGTCGCCGAGGCGGGCGAGGCCGATGACGTCGTCGACCGTCCCTGCCCGCTCGGTCCCTAGGTGGTTCTGCAACCGGGGAGATGGACCGTGGCCCGCTAGACTGGATCGAAGCCATGAAGACCGACATCCATCCTGAATACGTCGAGGCCCACGTGCGCTGCACGTGCGGGAACGAGTTCACGACCCGCTCGACGCAGCCCGAGATCCACGTCGAGATCTGCTCGAACTGCCACCCGTTCTACACGGGCCGTCAGAAGCTCGTCGACACCGGCGGTCGCGTCGAGCGCTTCAAGCGTCGCGCCGCCAGGCGCTCGGGCTCGGGCTCCCGCTCCTAGGGCCCCATGCCCGACACGCAGCGCCTGCCTCCCCAAGGGACGATCGCCCTCGGCGACGGTCGCGAGGGGGAGGCGGGGTCGCTGATGGCCCAGCGCGACGCCCCTGTCGGCGGCCAGGCCGTGCTCGAGGGCGTGATGATGCGTGGCGTCTCCACGTGGGCCGTCGCGGTGCGCAAGCCGCTGCCCGAGGAGATCGGGGAGAAGGGCGTCGACCCCGAGAGCGGGTCGCACGGCGAGATCGCCGTCACCTCCTATCCGCTGGTCTCGCTGCTCAAGCGCCACCGGCTGCTGCGCCTGCCGATCGTGCGCGGCGTCGTGGCCCTGGGCGAGTCGCTGGCGATCGGCTTCAAGGCGCTCGGCGTCTCGGCCAACGCCCAGCTCCCCGACGGCGAGGACGACCAGATCAGCGGCGCCATGTGGTTCGGCACCGTGCTCGTCGCGATCGTGCTCGCGGTCGGGCTGTTCTTCGTCGTGCCGGTCGGGCTGACCAGCCTGATCAAGGACCAGCTCCACTCGTCCTTCCTCTTCTGGCTCGTCGAGGGCGTCGTGCGCACGGCGATCTTCCTCGGCTACCTGCTGGCGCTCTCGCGCCTGCGCGACCTGCGGCGTGTCTTCGAGTACCACGGCGCCGAGCACAAGACGATCTCCTGCTACGAGGCCGGCCTCGAGCTCACGCCCGAGAACGCCCAGCGCTTCAGCCGCCTGCACCCGCGCTGCGGCACGAGCTTCCTGCTGATCGTCATGATCGTCGCGATCTTCGTCTTCGCGCCGATCGGGCTGCCGGCGTGGTACCTGCTCGTCGCCACGCGCATCGTCGGCGTGCCGCTGATCGCCGGCATCTCCTTCGAGATCATCAAGTTCGCCGGGCGCAACCGTCGCCGGCGCTGGGTCCGCACGATCATGTGGCCGGGGATGAGGCTCCAGCTCCTCACCACGCGCGAGCCCGACCTCGACCAGCTTGCCGTGGCCATCGCCGCCATGGAGGCCGTGCTCGCCGTCGAGGACCCCGCCACCGTGTCCGAGGAGGACCGGGTGGGGATGGAAGTCGTGGCGTGATCCGGTCGCTGGTCGAGCAGATCGAGGCGCGCTTCGCCGATCTCTCGCAGGCGATGACCGACCCCGAGGTCATCGGCGACCGCCACCGCTACGCCGCCGTCGGTCGCGAGTACCGGAGCCTGGAGGCGGCGCACGAGCTCGCCCAGCAGTGGCGCCGCGCGCGCGACGACGCCGCCGGGGCCGAGGAGCTGCTGGCCGAGGACGGCGACGACGCCGAGGTGCGCGAGATGCTGAGCGCCTCGCGCGAGCGCCTGGGCGAGCTCGAGGAGGAGATCCGCCTGGCCATGGTCGAGCGCGATCCCAACGACGACAAGGACGTCATCATCGAGATCCAGGGCGGTGCCGGCGGCGAGGAGGCCGGCCTGTGGGCGGGCGACGTCTTCCGGATGCTGTCCAAGTACGCCGAGCGCCGCGGCTTCCGCGTCGACACCATGGGCGTCGGCGACGGCAAGTACACGTTCGAGGTCAAGGGCGACGGCGCCTACTCGGTGTTCAAGTACGAGGGCGGGACCCATCGCGTCCAGCGCGTGCCCAGGACCGAGTCGGCCGGGCGCATCCACACCTCGACCGCGACCGTCGCCGTCCTGCCCGAGGCGCAGGACGTCGACGTCCAGGTCGACGCCAACGACCTGCAGATCGACGTCTACCGCTCGTCGGGCCCGGGCGGGCAGTCGGTGAACACGACCGACTCGGCCGTGCGCATCACCCACCGGCCCTCGGGGATCGTGGTGTCGATGCAGGACGAGAAGAGCCAGCTCCAGAACCGCGAGAAGGCGATGCGCGTGCTCAAGGCGCGCCTGTACGAGCGGGCGCTGGCCGAGCAGCAGGCCGAGCTCGCGGCCGACCGGCGCGCGCAGGTCGGCACCGGCGACCGCGCCGAGAAGATCCGCACCTACAACTACGGCGAGCGCCGGGTCACCGACCACCGCATCAAGCTCACCGAGCACAACCTCGAGCAGGTCCTCGAGGGCGCGCTCGAGCCCTTCACCGAGGCGCTCACCGACGACGAACGTCGTCGGCGGTTGGAGGACGCCGGAGCCGGACCCCTCCCGGCCGAGGGCCGGACGGTGTCAGGGCAGGGGTGAGCCCGAGCGCGACCCCGGTCCGCGAGGCGCTCGACTCGGCCGTCGTCGCGCTCGGCGCGGCGGGCGTCGACACGCCGCGCCTGGACGCCGAGGTGCTGCTCGCCCACGTGCTCGGGGTCGGCCGCGCGGCGCTGGTCGTCGATCGCGAGCGCCCGGTGCAGGGGGCCGCGATCCGCGCCTTCCAGGACGCCGTCCGGCGCCGGTCGGTCGGGCGCGAGCCCGTGGCGTACATCACCGGGGCGAAGGGCTTCCGCCACCTCGACCTGCACGTCGACGCGCGCGTGCTCATCCCGCGGCCGGAGACCGAGACGCTCGTGGAGGCGGCGCTCGAGCTGCCGGCGGGCGCCCGCGTCGTCGACGTGGGCACCGGCAGCGGGGCGGTGGCGCTGGCGCTCAAGGACGAGCGCCCCGACCTGCAGATGAGCGCGACCGACGTCAGCGAGGACGCGCTCGCGGTCGCGCGGGCCAACGCCGCGCGCCTCGGCCTGGCCGTCGCGTTCGCGCGCGCCGACCTCCTCGACGGGGTCGACGCCGTCGACGCGGTGGTCTCGAACCCGCCCTACGTCGAGGACGCGGCCGCGCTGGCGGCGGAGATCACGCGCCACGAGCCCGCGCAGGCGCTGTTCGCCGGGCCCGACGGCCTGGCGGTCGTGCGGCGGCTGGTCGAGCAGGCCGGGCGGCGGGGCGTGGCGTTCCTGGCGCTCGAGGTGGGCGCCGGCCAGGCGCGGGAGGTCGAGGCGCTGGCGCGCGCTGCCGGCTTCGCGCGCACCGCGCGGCGCCCAGACCTGGCCGGCATCGACCGCGTGGTGGTCGCGTGGCGCTGACCGCGGCCGACGCCGAGACGTTCTCGCGCTGCATCTCGGTGGCCGGGATCGCCGTGTTCCCGGCCGACACCGTCTACGGCCTGGCCTGCGAGCCCGACTCCAAGGAGGCGGTGCAGCGCCTCTACCTGCTCAAGCGCCGGCTGCCGGACAAGCCGGCCGCCGTGATGTTCTTCGCGCTGGACCTCGCGCTGGCGGCGCTGCCCGAGCTCGGCCCCCGCACGCGCGCGGCGCTCCAGGCGCTGCTCCCGGGGGCGGTCACGCTGCTGCTGCCCAACCCGGCGCGCCGCTATCCGCTCGCCTGCGGCGCCGGCGCGGGGCAGGCCGACACGCTCGGCCTGCGCGTGCCGGCGTGGCCGCCGGCGCTGGCCGCGCTCGGCGACGTCCGCTGGCCGGTGCTGCAGACGAGCGCCAACGTCGCCGGCGGGCCCGACGCGCGCACGCTCGCCGAGGTCCCCGCCTACATCCGCGAGCACACCGACCTCGTCCTCGACGGCGGCGAGCTGCCGGGCACGCCGTCGACCGTGGTCGACCTGCGCTCGTTCGAGCGCGACGGGGGCTGGTCGGTCGTGCGCGAAGGCGCCGTGGACGCCGACGCGATCGCGGCCGCCCTGGCCTGAGTCCTCGCGTTAGTCTGCGCGCCATCGCCGAGCGCCCAGGGAGCTGACGCAAGCCATGAGGATCGTCGTGGGGTCGGATCATGCCGGCTTCCACATCAAGGAGCACGTCAAGGCGGCGCTGGCCGCCGCCGGCCACGAGGTGGTCGACGTCGGCACGACCACGTCGAGCTCGGTCGACTATCCGCGCTTCGCCGCCGAGGCGGCGCGGCTGGTGGCCGACGGCGACGTCGAGCGCGGCGTGCTGGCGTGCGGCTCGGGCGTCGGCGTGTCGATCGTCGCCAACAAGGTGCCGGGAGTGCGCGCGGTCAACGCCCACGACCCGGCCGAGGCCGAGATGTCGCGCCGCCACAACGACGCCAACGTCGTGACGCTCTCGGGCGCGCGCCTGAGCCCGGGCGAGGCCGACGCGATCGTGCGCACCTTCCTGCGCACGGAGTTCGAGGGCGGCCGGCACGCCCGCCGCGTCGGCCAGATCGCGGACATGGAGTCGGATCGAGGTGCTACGGTCGGCGACGTCGCGACGGGCGCGTAGGTAGGGAGCACGGCACTCTCCGCAGCGCCCGGAACCGATCCGCGTGCCGCCGAGGAGGCCCTTTTGTCCGACCTGAGTCCCGACTTCTTCAACCGTCCCCTGGCCGAGGTCGATCCCGAGATCGCCGACGTCCTGCAGCACGAGCTCGAGCGCCAGCAGCGGACGCTGGAGATGATCGCCTCGGAGAACTTCGTGCCCCAGGCCGTCCTGGAGTGCCAGGGCAGCGTGCTGACCAACAAGTACGCCGAGGGCTACCCCGGCAAGCGGTACTACGGCGGCTGCGAGTTCGTCGACGTCGCCGAGCAGCTCGCGATCGATCGCGCCAAGGCGATCTTCGGGGCCGATCACGTCAACGTCCAGCCCCACGCCGGCGCGCAGACCAACGCCGCCGTCTACCACGCCCTGCTGCAGCCCGGCGACACGATCATGGGCCTGGCGCTGCCGCACGGCGGCCACCTGACCCACGGGATGAAGCTCAACGTCTCCGGGCGCCTGTACGACATCGCCCCGTACGAGGTCGACCGCGAGACCAGCCTCATCGACATGGACGAGGTCGAGCGGATCGCGCACGAGCGCCGGCCCAAGCTCCTGCTCGCCGGCTGGAGCGCCTATCCGCGCTTCCTGGACTTCGAGCGCTTCCGCGCGATCGCAGACGCGGTCGGCGCCTACTTCGTCGTCGACATGGCCCACTTCGCCGGCCTGGTCGCCGCGGGCGAGCACCCCAACCCGGTGCCCCACGCCGACGTCGTCACCTCGACCGTGCACAAGACGCTGGGCGGCGCGCGCGGCGGCGTGATCCTCTGCCGCGAGGAGTACGCCAAGGCGATCAACTCCGCGGTCTTCCCGGGCCAGCAGGGCGGCCCGCTCGAGCACGTCATCGCCGGCAAGGCCGTGGCGTTCAAGATCGCGCAGAGCGAGCTGTTCCGCGAGCGCCAGCGGCGCACGGTCGCCGGCGCCAAGGCGCTGGCCGAGGAGCTGCTCGACGTCGGGCGCAGCGTGGGCGTCAACGTGCTGACCGGCGGCACCGACGTGCACCTCATCCTCGTCGACCTGCGCGAGTCCGAGCTCGACGGCCAGCAGGCCGAGGACCGCCTCCACGACATCGGGATCACGGTCAACCGCAACGCGGTGCCGTTCGACCCGCGCCCGCCGATGGTCACCAGCGGCCTGCGCATCGGCACCAGCGCACTGGCGACCCGCGGCGTGCAGGTCGACGACTTCCACGAGATCGGTCGCATCATCGCCACGGCGCTGACCCCGGAGTTCGAGTCGCGCCGGGGCGAGCTGGCCGACCGGGTGGGCGCGATCGTCGAGCGCTACCCGCTGTACGAGCACCTGGGCCGGTCGGCGGCGGCCGTGTAAGGCGCTGCGTCGCAGGCGCGCCGGCCCGTATACGGCGGGCGCGCCTGCGATGCTTGCAGGGGATGTCGCTGCACCCGATCGACGCGGTCGGCGCCGCCGCGGTCGCCGCGGCGCTGAGCGCCGTCGCCACGCCGTTCGCCGCGCGCCTGGCCGTACGGCTCGGAGCCGTCGACGAGCCGCGCGAGCGCGGGCTGTCGCATCGCGCCACCCCGCGGCTCGGCGGCCTGGCGATCCTGTTCGGCGCCGTCGTCGCCGGGCTGCTGTGGCTGCCCGACGCCCGGCCGTATCCGGAGGTCTTCTTCGGGGCGCTCGCCATCGCGCTGGTCGGGGCGCTCGACGACCTCTTCGACCTGCCGCCGTGGGTCAAGCTCGGCGGCCAGCTCGGGGCGTGCGCGCTGCCCGTGGCGGCCGGCGTCACCGTGCACGCGTTCACGCTGCCGTTCGTGCATCGCGTCGACCTCGGCGACCTCGGCGGCCCGCTCACGCTGCTGGGCATCGTCCTCGTGGTCAACGTCGTCAACCTCTCCGACGGCATCGACGGGCTGGCGTCGGGGGTGTCCGCGATCGCGGCGCTCTCGTTCGCGGTCATCGCCTTCGACCTCGGCAAGCCGGTCGCCGCCGTGCTCGCCGCGATCGTCGCCGGCTCGGCGTTGGGCTTCCTGCTGCACAACTTCCACCCGGCGTCGGTCTTCATGGGCGACTGCGGGTCCAACCTGCTCGGCATCGTGATCGTCGAGGGCACGCTGAAGACCAACGCCCTGATCGCGCTCGTCGGTCCGCTCGTCATCCTCGCCGTGCCGTTCCTGGACACGACGTTCGTCGTGCTCAAGCGGATGAAGTACCGCCGCCCGATCTATCGAGCCGACGCCAACCACTTCCACCACCGCTTCAGCCGGATCGGCTTCTCGCAGCGGCGGACGGTCCTCTACCTGTACGCGTGGATGCTGTCGATGGCGGGGCTGGCGATCGCGCTGCGCTTCGTGCCCTACTCCGACCGCTCCGGCCACCTCCACGTGGGCTGGTCGCTGTTCATGGGCGTCCTGGGCCTGGTCGTGGTCGCGGCGTCGGTCTACCTCGTGTACGTGCTCGAGATCCTCAAGGTCAAGCGCCTGGACGCGATCCGCCTGCGGCGGACGGGGGCGAGCGACGACGAGATCGACGCCGAGGTCGAGCGCCGGCTGGAGACGGGCGAGTTCGAGGCCGTCCGGCGACCGACCGAGGAGTTCGACAAGGTGGCGGAGTGACCGACCTGGCCGCCGTCGCCGCGGCTCAGGCGCCGTAGACCGAGCGCAGCCAGATGCCGACGAGCGCGTCCACGAGCTCGCCGGTCGGGATCGGGTCGCCCTGGACGAGCTGCTGGTACATCGTGCGCTCGGTCATCCAGCACAGGGCGAAGGCGGTCGCCTGCGCATGCTCGGCGGCGGCGCGGCCGGCGCCCTGCTCGAGCTCGATGCGCCGGCGCGTCGCGTCCACGAAGCGCTCGAGCAGGCCGCGCCAGAAGGCGGCGACCTCCTCGTCGTAGGTCGAGACCTCGACGATGGCCCGCAGGAGCACGCCGTGCTCGTCGTACAGGGCGGCGATGTTCGTCAGCGCCTCGCGCATCTCGGGCTCCGGCTCGCCGGCCCCGGAGAACCAGATGTCGGCCTGCTGGAAGAGCAGCTCGTTGACGTCCTCGGTGAGCCGCATCAGCAGCTCGCGCTTGTCGCGGAAGTAGAAGTAGAACGCGGTCCGCGAGATGCCCGCGCGCTTGGCGATGCGCTCGATGTTGAGGTCGGCGTAGGAGGCGCCCTCGGTCAGCAGATCCTCCGTGGCGCGCAGGACCGCGCCCTGGACCGCGGCCCGCTTGGCGGTGGGGGTCGCGTCCCTCGGCTCGCTGGATGCCACGCGGGCCAGCGTACTCCGCGACAGGTGCTTGACACAGTGTCAAACGTCTGGTGCCATGCCGGGCCATGGCCAGCCTGCTCGACCTCACGACCCAGGGTGACGTCGCCACCATCAGCGACGAGTCCAAGCTCTCCCAGGTCCAGCTCATGACGCCGCGCCAGCTCTACGAGCTCTGGGAGCGCCAGCACTGGATCTCGCACCAGATCGACTTCGCCCAGGACCGCCGCGACTGGGAGGCGATGAGCGACGAGGTCCGCGAGGACGTCTCCTGGGGGCTGGCGAACTTCTTCGTCGGCGAGGAGCGCGTGGCCACGCAGTTCGGTGGCCTGGTCATGGCGTACGACGACCAGCACGAGGAGGCCTTCCTCACCACCCAGCAGGTCGACGAGGCGCGTCACGCCCAGCACTTCAACCGGCTCTACGACGAGGTGCTGCAGTACGACGGGACGTTCGAGGACCGCCTCGACCGCTGTCGCGACCAGCTCAACGACGCCTACAAGGTGCTCTTCGACGAGCTGCTCGTCGACGCCAACCGAGCGCTGATCGAGAACCCGCGCGACGTCGAGGCCAAGATCGACTTCGTCGTCACCTACCACATGGTCATCGAGGGGACGCTGGCGCTGACCGGCCAGGAGTTCCAGACCCGTTGGATGGAGAGCCTGGCGATCATGCCCGGCCACCTCGAGGGCTTCCGCAGGGTCGCCCAGGACGAGCACCGCCACGTCGCCTACGGCACCTGGTACCTGCAGTCCAAGGCCGGCGACCCGTCGCACGCCCGGCGCATCCAGGACCGGCTGATGGCGACGCTGCCGGCCGCCGCCGGCGTGCTCGTCCCGCCCGGCTACCAGCTCGGCGACGAGTACGTGTTCATGGGCTACTCGAGCCAGGAGATGAACGAGTACGCGTTCACCGCCCTGTCGCGGCGGCTGAAGGTGATCGGCGTCGGGTTCCCCGCGGTCGCGGCCTGACGCTTCCGTCGTTAGAACGGGGTCGGACCGGGTACCACGGCGTCCACTCCTCGCGATACCGGCGCTCCCTCAAAGGCCCCGGCGGTCCGTCCGCCGGGGCCGCGCCATGTCTGAGGGGGGTTAACCCCCTTGGACAACGCGCCAGGCGCTTGGTACGTTCGTCGCATGGCCCGCTACTTCGACATCCAGACGCCCAACGGCGTCCTCAAGACCTGTAGCGGGTCCGCGACCCAGCGCTTCTGACAGCGCTTCGGCCGCGGGCACGTCGCCCGGGGCCGAGCGTGGCAGACACCTCCAGCACGGCTCCCGGGCGGTCGGCTCACCGTCCACCACATCCCGAAGGGAGCATCGTGTACAGCCAGTTCCACCAGCAGCTCGCGAAGGCCGATCCGCAGAGCGAACGGCCCCACGAGCTGGCCAGAGGCGTGCGGCGGGCGCAACCGCCGCCCGGACGCCTGAGGGGCGGCGCGGCCCACGCGCTGGCCTCGGTCGCCCGCCGGCTGGACCGCGAGCGCGCGCGCCGCGTCCTGGCCTGATGCAACGTCCCGTCCCGCCGGCGCCCGACGCCGGCGGGACGGTGATCGTCTGGGCCGCCGCGCTCAGATCGCGCGCGGCGGCTCCTCGTCGGGGTGGGGCAGCTCCTCCTGGCCCTCGCTGAAGCGGCCCTCCTCGAGCTTCTCGGGCGTCTCGGGAAGCTCCTCGAGGCCCTCGCTGAAGCGGCCGAGGCGGTGCTTCTCGGGGTCGTCCTCCGGGAGCTCCTCCTGGCCCTCGCTGAAGCGCCCGACGTGCTCCTCGTCGGGGAACGCCTCGGGGTGCGCCTGGCCCTCCCCGAAGCCGTCCTCCGGCTGCTGGGGCTGGGCGGGATGCTCGGGGTGCTCGGAGGTCATGTGGCTCTCCTCGTCGGTCGTGAACGTCCCGGTGCTACCCACTGGGGTCGCGCGCCGCGCACGTGTGAAAGCGCCGTTCGTGACGGGTGTAACGCGGATCGGCGAGGGGGGTACCTGGGCCGTGCCGTCGTTCCGCCGCCAGCGCTCGTTGAGGCGCCGCGTCATCCATGTCGCGCGCCGGACGCCCGAGAAGGGCCGCGAGCTCCGCGCAGCGGCGTCGCAGCTCGACATCCCGTGGGCGCGCACCTGGTTCGCCGGAGTCGCCCGCGAGGCGTTCATGCGATTCGTGCTCGGGCCGACGATGGACTTCTACACCGCGCGCCGGGCCACCGGCCGCGAGAAGCTGGCGGGCCTGCGAGGCCCCCTGATTCTCGTGGCCAACCACTCCAGCCACATGGACACCCCGGTGATCCTGTCGGCGCTCCCGCGGCGGCTGCGCAAGCGCACCGCGGTGGCGGCGGCCGCCGACTACTTCTACCGCAACCGCGTGGTGGCCTCGCTCGTCTCGTTCATGTTCAACACCGTGCCGATCGAGCGCCGCGGCGGCGGGCTGGGCAAGCGCGACGGGACGCACCTCGACCAGCTCCTCGACCAGGGCTGGAACCTGCTCCTGTACCCGGAGGGGACGCGCACCCGCAGCGGCGGCCCCGGCCGCGTCCGGCGCGGGGCGGCGGTCCTGGCCGCGGCTCACAACCTGTCGATCGTGCCCATCCGCGTGACGGGCACCCGCGAGGCGATGCCCCCCGGGCGCTTCTGGCCCCGGCGCCGCCACGGCAAGGTCCTGTCGCACCGCCACAACATCGAGATCTCCTTCGGCGAGCCGATCAAGCCGAACGGCGGCGACGCCACGGCCCTCATCGAGCGCGTCCAGCGCTTCTTCGAGGACACGGAGAACGGGCAGTCGGCGAACCCGTACCGCCGGCTGTCGACGCGCGCCGGCTCTCGCTAGGCGCGGGTCGTCATCACCGCGCGCAGGCGCGCGTGGATCTCCGTGGGCGTGGTGTGGTCGGTGAAGCGGATGACGGTGTAGCCGGCGGCGGTGAGGGCGGCGTCTTTGCGGCGGTCGTGTTCGAAGTCCGCGCGGGTGCCGTGGGTGGCGTAGGTGTCGGTTTCGACGATGAGGTGGTGCGTCGGCCAGCAGAAGTCGACCTCGAGTCGGGGGTGGTCGGGGGCGGCGAGGATGTGGTTGACCAGCGGCGTGGGGAGGCCGTGCTGGCGGGTCACCTGGAGGAGGCGCGCTTCGAGGTCGCTGCGGGTGAACGCGGGCTCTTGGGCGACCGCGTGTTCGAGGGCTCGTCGGCCGCGGTGGCCGTTTGAGCGTCGGATGACGTCGGTCAGCGCGGCGTGGTCGTAGAGGCGCAGGCGCTCGGCCTGCGCCAGCGCGCGCTCCAGGCGGTGGGCGGGGAGGGTGGCGGCGAGGTCCAGCAGGGTCCTGGCGATCGTGGTGGTGGGGATGCCTCTGTGCGTCGTGGTGTCCTGGGCATCGAGGGAGCGTGAGCGGTGCAGGCGGATGCCCTCGTGGGCGCGGCGCCCGCGCGCCGCGGTCACGTCGATCCGCGCCGCGGCGGTGGCCAGCAGGTTCCAGTGAGCGGCGGCGCTCTTGTGGCTGAGCACCGCACCCGGCCCGCACGCCAGCACCGCGGCCAGCCTCCGACCCTCGGCTCCCAGATGCGCGTGGCCGACCGCGTAGACGCCGCGGTGCAGCGGGTGAAGACGTCCCGCGACGACGCGCCGCGAGATCGCCGCACGCGTCAGGCCTGCCGCGCGCAACTGCCAGGCCGCCACCACACCCCACTGCCCGCCGGCCAACTCGGAGAGCGCCAGCTCGGGGGGTGGACAGCGTTTGTCACGCATACCGAGACGTTCGCTACCCACCCCCCAAGCCTGACTCCAAACCCGCCACAGCGGACACACCGAACGTCACAACTCTCCGCAAACGCTGCTTCCCCTCGGTGCCAAGCGCCGCGCACCACCACAGGCGCAGGCGGACGGCCGCCGACCCCTCAGTCGTCGTCCTCGTCCACCCACTCCATCGTCCGCGCCACCGCCTTGCGCCACTTGCGGTACCCCTTCTCGCGGCGGCCCGGGTCGATGCTCGGGTGCCATTCGGCCGCCTTGTGCCAGTTCGCCGTCAGGGCGTCGACGTCGGGCCAGAAGCCGACGGCCAGGCCGGCGGCGTAGGCCGCACCCAGCGACGGGGTCTCGGCGACGATGGGGCGCACGACCGGGACGTCGAGCACGTCGGCGAGGAACTGCATCAGCAGGTTGTTGGCGGTCATGCCGCCGTCGACGCGCAGCGTCTGAAGGTCGATGCCGGCGTCGGAGTTCATCGCCTCGACGACCTCGCGCGTCTGCCACGCCGTCGCCTCGAGCACCGCCCGCGCCAGGTGGCCCTTGGTGATGTAGCCCGTCAGTCCCGCGATGATCCCGCGCGCGTCGCTGCGCCAGTGGGGCGCGAACAGCCCCGAGAACGCGGGCACGAAGTAGCACCCGCCGTTGTCGTCGACGCTGCGCGCCAGCGTCTCGATCTCCGGGGCGCTGCCGATGAGCTTGATGTTGTCGCGGAACCACTGGACCAGGGCGCCGGTGACCGCGATCGAGCCCTCCAGCGCGTACGAGGGCGCCTCGTCGCCGACGCGGGCGCCGACCGTCGTCAGCAGGCCGCTGGCCGACTGCACCGGGGTCGAGCCGGTGTTCATCACCAGGAAGCTCCCGGTCCCGTACGTGCACTTGGCCTCGCCGCGGTTGAAGCACGTCTGGCCGAACAGCGCCGCCTGCTGGTCGCCGAGGGCGGCGGCGACGGGCAGGCCGGCGAGCCGCCCGCGCGCCTCCCCGTAGACCTCCGCCGACGGGCGGATCTCGGGCAGCATCGCGCGCGGCACGCCCATCGCGTCGAGCAGCTCGTCGTCCCAGTCGAGGGTCTCGAGGCTCATCAGCATCGTCCGGCTGGCGTTTGTGACGTCGGTCAGGTGCCGGCCGGTCAGGTTCCAGATGAGCCAGCTATCCATCGTGCCGAAGATGACCTCTCCGGCCTCGGCGCGATTGCGCAGGTCGGGCATCGAGTCCAGCAGCCAGCGGATCTTCGGCGCCGAGAAGTACGTCGCCAGCGGCAGGCCGCAGCGCTCGCGGAAGCGGTCCTGGCCCTCGTCGCCGGCCAGCTCGCGGCAGAGGTGGTCGGTCCGCATGTCCTGCCAGTTGATGGCGTTGTGCACCGGCTCGCCGGTCGCGCGATCCCACAGCACGGTCGTCTCGCGCTGGTTGCTGATGCCGAGCGCGGCGAGGTCGCCGACGTCGAGGCCGGCCTCGTCGAGCGCGCCGGCGACGACCTCCTGGACGTTGCGCCAGATCTCCCGCGCGTCGTGCTCGACCCAGCCGGCGCGCGGGAAGAGCTGGCGGTGCTCCTTCTGCGCGACCGCGACGATGCGCGCGGTGCTGTCGAAGACCAGGCAGCGCGAGGACGCGGTCCCCTGGTCGATCGCAGCGACATAGGGCTCAGGCATGCAGGGACACCTCTACCACGGGATCGCTCCGAGCTCGCGTGAGACCGCGCGCGCCGCCTCGCGCACGTAGGAGATGAGCTGGCTGCGCGGCGCGCCGCGCGAGCACAGGCGGTCGACCGGGCCCGAGATCGCGACCGCGCCCATGGTCACGCCGCGGCGGTCGTCGATCGGCGCGGCCATCGAAGCCTCGCCGTCGACGAGCTCCTCGACGTCCGCCGCCCACCCGCGCTCGCGCACCTCGGCGAGCTGGGCCATCAGTTGGTGGGGATCGGTGATCGTGGCGCCAGTGAAGCAGTCCAGGCCGGCTTTGGCGACCTCGGTCGCGGTATAGCGGTGGAAGGCGAGCAGGATCTTGCCCATCGCGGTGGCGTGGGCCGGGAGCAGCGCGCCGACCTCCAGCGCCTGGAAGCTGTCGTCGGGGCGGAACACGTGGTGGACGACGAGCACCCGGCCCTCGTGCAGCGTCCCGATGCGCACGCTCTCCTTGCTGCGCGCGGCCAGCGCGTCGGACCAGTTCAGCGCGCGGGTGCGCAGCTCGTTGCCGTCGAGGTAGATCGAGCCCATGTGCAGCAGCGCCGCGCCGAGCTGGTACTTGCCGCTGTCGTGGTCCTGCTCGACGAACCCGACCTCGTGCAACGTGCGCAGGATGCCGTGCACCGTTCCCTTCGGCAATCCCAGCTCGCCGGCCAGATCGACGACGCCCAGCCGACGGCGCCCGGACAGCAGCCGCAGGATCGCGGCGGCGCGCTCGATCGACTGGATGGTCCGCGGCACCGTGCGAAACCTAGCCGGAACAAACGCATCGAACAGCGTTTGACATTGCCGAACCGCCGCGAATAGGGTCGCTCGCGGTCAGTCGTTTCCTGTCTAGGAGGGAGAGGCTCTTGAGCATCATCGGTGCGGAGACGATCGGGACTGCGCTCCTGGTCCTCTTGGGCGACGGCGTCGTAGCCGCCGTGCTGCTCGCCAAGTCCAAGGCCGAGAACTCGGGGTGGATCGTCATCACCTTCGGCTGGGGCATGGCCGTCATGGTGGGCGCCTACGCCGTCGGCCAGTTCAGCGGCGCCCATCTCAACCCGGCCGTGACCCTCGGCGTGTGGGTCAACGGCGGCATCGACGGCGGCGATGTCCCCAAGTACCTCATCGGCGAGTTCCTGGGCGCGTTCATCGGCGCCACGCTCGTCTTCGTCGCCTACTACCAGCACTTCGCGGAGACCGAGGACCCGGGGCTCAAGCTCGCGGTCTTCTGCACCGGCCCGGCCATCCGCAACTACTTCTTCAACCTGCTCACCGAGATCATCGGGACCTTCGTCCTGGTCTTCGGGATCCTCGCCATCCTCGCCAACAAGGCGACGGGGGTGAGCGGACTCAACGCGCTGCTGGTGGGGTTGCTCGTGCTCGGGATCGGGTTGTCGCTGGGCGGCCCGACGGGCTATGCGATCAACCCGGCCCGTGACCTCGGGCCGCGCATCATGCACGCGATCCTGCCGATCCCCGGCAAGGGCACGTCGGACTGGGCGTACGCCTGGGTGCCGGTCGTCGGTCCGCTGCTCGGCGGCGTGCTCGGAGGGGCGGCCTTCCACTGGTGGTGGCCTTCCTAGGCCGCCGGAGGCGATAGCGATGAAGAAGCTCATCAACGCGCCCGACGCGGTCGTCCAGGACGCCCTGCGCGGCATCGAGGCCGCGCACGGCGACCGGGTCCGCGTCAGCTACGACCCGGCGTACATCGTTCGCGCCGACGCGCCCGTCCAGGGCAAGGTAGGGATCATCTCCGGAGGCGGCGCCGGCCACGAGCCGATGCACGGCGGCTTCGTCGGGCCGGGGATGCTCGACGCCGCCTGTCCGGGCGAGGTCTTCACCTCGCCGACGCCCGACCAGATGGCCGCCGCGACCACGGCGGTCGACGGCGGGGCCGGAGTCCTGCACGTCGTCAAGAACTACACCGGCGACGTCATGAACTTCGACATGGCGGCCGACCTCGGCAAGGCGGAGGGCATCGAGGTCGAGGCGGTGGTGACCAACGACGACGTGGCGGTCGAGGACTCGCTCTACACCGCCGGGCGCCGCGGCGTCGGCGTGACCGTGCTGCTGGAGAAGATCGCCGGCGGCGCGGCCGAGGACCGGCGCTCGCTGCAGGAGGTCGCCGAGCTGGCCCGGCGCGTCAACGCCAACGGGCGCTCGATGGGCATGGCGCTGAGCCCGTGCATCACCCCATCCTCGGGCGAGCCCAGCTTCGAGCTGGGCGACGACGAGGCGGAGATCGGGATCGGCATCCACGGCGAGCCCGGGCGCTTCCGCGAGAAGGTGGGCTCCGCCAAGCAGGTCGCCGAGCGCCTGGTGACGCCGATCGTCGAGGACCTGCCGTTCTCCTCGGGCGATCGCGTGCTGGCGTTCGTCAACGGGATGGGCGGCACGCCGCTGATCGAGCTCTACGTGATGTACGCCGAGGTGGCCGACCTGCTGAGCGAGCACGGCCTGACGATCGAGCGCAACCTGATCGGCAACTACATCACCTCACTGGAGATGCAGGGCTGCTCGATCACGCTGCTCAAGCTCGACGACGAGATGGTCCGCTACTGGGACGCGCCCGTGAACACCCCGGCCCTGCGCTGGGGGGCCTAGCGCAGATGGCGGTGACCCGCGACGGAACGCTCAACTGGATGCGCCGGTTCGCCGCGGAGATGGGCGAGCACCGCCAGGAGCTGATCCGTCTCGACACCGCCATCGGGGACGGCGACCACGGCACCAACATGGATCGCGGCATGCGCAAGGCGCTCGAGAAGCTCGACGGGGCCGAAACCGCCGATCCGGGCGCCGTCCTCAAGACGGTGGCCATGGCGCTGGTCTCCAGCGTCGGGGGCGCCGCGGGGCCGCTCTACGGGACGCTCTTCCTCCAGCTCGGGGGGGCGGTGGCCGGCCAGGAGGAGGTCGACCTGGCCGGCTGGGCCGCCGCGTGGCGCAAGGCCCTGGAGGGCGTGCAGGCGCGCGGGAAGGCCGAGCTCGGCGACAAGACCATGGTCGACGCGCTCACGCCGGCGGTCGAGGCGCTCGAGCGGGCCGACGACCTCGACACCGGCCTGCGGGCGGCGGCCGACGCGGCGCAGGAGGGCATGAAGTCGACGATCCCGCTCGTGGCCCGCAAGGGCCGGGCGAGCTACCTCGGGGAGCGCAGCAAGGATCACCAGGACCCCGGCGCCACCTCCACCTACTACCTCTTCCAGACCGCCGCCGAGACGCTCGGCGGCTGAGAAAGGAACGACGCGATGGCGAAGTACGCGGCAGCCCTCGACCAGGGCACCACGAGCACGCGCTGCATGATCTTCAACCACAGCGGCCGCGTGGTCGCGGTCGAGCAGCTCGAGCACGAGCAGATCTATCCCAAGCCCGGGTGGGTGGAGCACAACCCCAAGGAGATCTGGGACCGCGCCCAGGAGGTCATGGACGCCGCGATGTCCACGGCCGGAGCCACCGCCGACGACATCGCCGGCCTGGGCATCACCAACCAGCGCGAGACCGCCGTCGTCTGGGATCGCAACACCGGCGAGCCGGTCTACAACGCGATCGTCTGGCAGGACACGCGCACGGACAAGATCTGCGCGGAGCTGGAGGGCGACGCCGGGCAGGACCGCTTCCGGCTCAAGACCGGACTGCCGATCGCCACGTACTTCTCGGGGCCGAAGGTGCGATGGATCCTCGAGAACGTCGACGGCGCGCGCGAGAAGGCGCAGTCGGGCGACCTCGTGTTCGGCAACATCGACACGTGGTGCATCTGGAACCTCACCGGCGGCACCGACGGCGGCCTGCACATCACCGACCCCAGCAACGCCAGCCGCACGATGCTGATGAACCTCGAGACGCTCGACTGGGACGACGAGCTGCTGGAGGCGATCGGCGTGCCGCGCTCGATGCTCCCCGAGATCCGGCCCTCGAGCGGGGTCTACGGCGAGGTCCAGGGCGGCTCGTTCGCCGGCGTGCAGGTGGCGGGCGACCTCGGCGACCAGCAGGCGGCCACCTTCGGCCAGACCTGCTTCTCGCCCGGCGAGGCCAAGAACACCTACGGCACCGGCAACTTCCTGCTGCTCAACACGGGCACCGAGGCGGTGCAGTCCAAGAACGGCCTGATCACGACGGTCGGCTACCAGATCGGCGACGACAAGCCGGTCTACTGCCTGGAGGGCTCGATCGCGATCACCGGGGCGCTCGTGCAGTGGCTGCGCGACAACCTGAAGATGATCAAGGCCGCGCCCGAGGTCGAGGAGCTCGCCCAGACGGTGGAGGACAACGGCGGCTGCTACATCGTGCCCGCGTTCTCGGGGCTGTTCGCGCCGTATTGGCGCTCGGACGCCCGCGGGGTGGTGGCGGGCCTGACGCGCTACGTCAACGCCGGCCACATCGCCCGCGCGACGCTGGAGGCGACGGCCTTCCAGAGCCGCGAGGTCGTCGACGCCATGGACGCGGACTCGGGCGTCAAGCTTGAGTCGCTGAAGGTCGACGGCGGCATGGTCGGCAACGACCTGCTGATGCAGTTCCAGGCCGACATCCTCGGCGTGCCCGTCATCCGGCCCGAGGTGGCCGAGACGACGTCGCTGGGGGCCGCGTACGCGGCGGGCCTGGCCACGGGGTTCTGGGGGGAGATCGAGGACCTGCGGGAGAACTGGGCGGAGGACAAGCGCTGGCAGCCGAACATGGACGAGTCGGCGCGCGAGGTCGCCTACAAGTTCTGGAAGAAGGCCGTTACGCGGACCTTCGACTGGGCCGAGTAGGCCCGACGACCACGGGGGATGGGGAGGGAGCCGGCTCGTCGGCTCCCTCCTCGGGCCTCCGACGACGGAGAGATAGACTCGGACCGATGGGCGCCGCAGGCGACCTGCCGCCGGATCCCGACCGCAACCTCGCGCTCGAGCTCGTGCGGGTCACCGAGGCCGCCGCGATCGCCGCGGGCCGCTTCATGGGTCGCGGCGACAAGGAGCGCGTCGACCAGGCCGCCGTCGACGCCATGCGCCCGGTGCTCGCCTCGATCGACATGGACGGCATCGTGGTGATCGGCGAGGGCGAGAAGGACGAGGCGCCGATGCTCTACAACGGCGAGCGCGTGGGCAACGGCTCGCCGCCCGAGGTCGACGTCGCGGTCGACCCCGTCGACGGCACGACGCTCACCGCCAAGAGCCTGCCCGACGCGCTGGCGGTCATCGCGCTCGCCGAGCGCGGCGCGATGTTCGATCCCGGGCCGTGCGTCTACATGGAGAAGCTCGCGGTGGCCGGCGACGTCGCCGACGTGGTCGACTTCGAGGCGCCGATCGAGGAGAACCTGCGCCGCGTCGCGCAGGCGCGCGGCAAGCGTCCGGCCGACATCACGGTGGCGATCCTCGACCGCCCCCGCCACGCCGAGCTCGTCCGGCGCGTGCTCGGCACCGGCGCGCGCATCAAGTTCATGCTCGACGGCGACGTGGCCGGCGCGATCATGGCCGCGGACGAGGGCTCGTCGGTCGACGTCCTCGTCGGCGTCGGCGGCACGCCGGAGGGCGTGATCGCCGCCTGCGCGCTGAAGTGCCTCGACGGGGCGATCTTCGGCCGCCTGCACCCGCGCGACGACGCCGAGCGCGCCGCGGCCCTGGAGCGCGGATACGACCTCGACCAGGTCCTGACGATCGGCGACCTCGTGTCGGGCGGCGACGTGTTCTTCGCCGCCACCGGCGTGACCGACGGCGAGCTGCTGCGCGGCGTGCGCTACACGCCGCGCCGGGTGCTCACCCAGTCGCTGTCGATGCGCTCCAAGTCCGGCGCCGTGCGCGTGATCGACGGCCGCCACCACACCGGGCGCTCCAACCTCATCCGGATGGGCTGACCGGCATGGCGGGGCTGACCACGGACGTGCTCGTGATCGGCGGCGGCGCCACCGGCGCCGGCGTGGCCTGGGACGCGGCGCTGCGCGGGCTCGACGTGGTGCTCGTCGACCGCGCCGACCTCGGCGAGGGCACGAGCGGGCGCTTCCACGGGCTGCTGCACTCGGGCGGTCGCTACGTCGTCAAGGACCCCAAGGCGGCCGAGGAGTGCATCGCCGAGAACCGCATCCTGCGCGCCGTGGCGGCCGACTGCATCGAGGACACGGGCGGCCTGTTCGTCACCACGCCGTGGGACGACCCGGCCTACGCCGACCGCTTCGCCGAGGGCTGCCGCGCCAGCGGCGTCGACTGCGAGGAGATCGAGCCCGCGGTGGCGCTGCGCGAGGAGCCGCGCCTGCACCCGGAGATCTCGCGCGCCTTCCGCGTGCCCGACGGGAGCATCGACACGTGGAAGACGATCTGGGCGCTGGCGCGCGGGGCGCAGCTCCGCGGCGCGCGCGTGCTGCCCTATCACGCGGCGGTGGCGATCCACCGCGACGGCGACGAGGTCACCGGCGCGCGCCTGCGCGACGCGCGCAACGGCGACGAGGTCGAGGTGCAGGCCCGCGTGACGGTCAACGCGGCCGGCGCCTGGGCGGGCGCGATCGCCGACCTCGCGGGCATCGAGGGCGTCCGCGTGCTGCCGGGCCGGGGGATCATGATCGCGATGAACCACCGGCTGGTGAACACGGTCGTCAACCGCTGCCAGATGCCAACCGACGGCGACATCCTGGTCCCGATCCGCACGGTCAGCGTCATCGGCACGACCGACGTGCACACCGAGGACGCCGACGACCACACGGTGCTCGAGCAGGAGGTCGACACGATGCTCGACGACGGCGAGCGCCTCGTCCCGGGCTTCCGGCAGGCGCGCGCCCTGCGGGTGTGGACCGGCGTGCGACCGCTGTTCGAGGACGCCAAGGCGAGCGACACCGACACGCGCGACGTCACGCGCGCGCACGCGCTGCTCGACCATGCCGAGCGCGACGGCGTCGGGCGCTTCGTGACCATCACCGGCGGCAAGCTCACGACGTTCAGGCTCATGGCCGAGGAGACGGTCGACGCGGTCTGCCGGGCGCTGGGCGAGCCGCGGCCGTGCCGCACGCGCACCACGCCGCTGCCCGGCTCCGAGGACCGCGAGACCTACCAGCTCGGCGAGCGGCTGGCGCGCAAGGAGCAGCGCCTGCTCGAGGAGCAGCTCATCTGCGAGTGCGAGATGATCACGCGCCCCAAGCTCGAGGAGACGATGCGCCGGCGCGCGACCGCGAACCTCGACGACATCCGCCGCTCGCTGCGGCTGGGGATGGGCCCGTGCCAGGGCGGGTTCTGCATCTACCGCGCCACCGGCATCCTGCACGGCCTGGACGGCATCGGCGCCGAGGCGGCCAACGAGGCGCTGCTGCGCTTCCTGCAGGAGCGCTGGAAGGGCACGTGGCCGATCCTCTACGGCGATCAGCTCCGCCAGGCGCGCCTGGACGACTGGATCTTCCAGGGCCTGCTGGACGTGGAGCACCTGCCGTCGTGACCCCCGAGCTGCACTTCGACGCCGTGGTCGTCGGCGCCGGCACCGCCGGGATGGTCGCGGCCGCGCGGCTGGCCGAGGGCGGCGCGCGCGTGTGCGTGCTCGCCAAGGGCGTGGGGTCGACGCCCCTGGCGCCGGGAACGATCGACGTCCTGGGCTACGCGCCCGAGCGCGTGGAGGAGCCCGAGCGCGCGCTGGGCGACTTCGTCGCCGCCCACCCCGAGCACCCCTACGCGCTGCTCGGCGCCGAGGCGATCGCCGCGGCCGTGCACTGGCTCGACGAGCGCGTCGCCGCCGGCGTGCTGCCGGGCTACCGCTACGTCGGCGGCCTCGAGCGCAACCACCTCCTGCCGACCGCGGTGGGCGCCGTGCGCCCGTCGGCGTTCGTGCCCGAGACCATGGCCGCCGGCGACGTGCGCTCGGGCGAGCCGGTGTGCGTGGTCGGGATCCCGGCGCTGCGCGACTTCCACGCGGCGCTGTGCGCGGCCAACCTCCAACAGGTCGGCGTGCCGGCGCGCGCGGTCGAGATCGAGGTCGACGTCGACGGGCGCGCCGACGCCAACGCGGTCGGTGTCGCGCGGCGGTTCGC
>JAXDHQ010000007.1:0-16982 GCA_034664395.1 Solirubrobacteraceae bacterium
CGAAGAACCCGCGAGGGTCGGAGACGTACGGGTGCCAGCCGCTCGTGCGCGCCAGCGTGCAGAGCTGGGCGGCGAAGTCGATGGCCCCGAAGATGACGAGCCGCGGCGGCGGGAAGGTGACGTCGACGAAGAGCGAGCCGCGCTTCTCCGAGCGCTCGGCCCACATGAGCTCGTCGGCCAGGCGCGCGGCCTCGTCGTCGAGCTCGGGCGAGCCCAGCGTGCCGTCGCGCGTGCCGTCGGGCAGCCCGAGGACCTTCGCCCCCAGCGCGGGGCCCTCCAGCGCGGTGACGAGCGCCCCGCGCCCGTCGGTCCGCGCCAGCTCGGCGAACCTCCCCTGCGGCGTCATGGCTCGTAGCGCTCCACCCACACGTCGATCTCGCCGCCGCACGGAAGCCCGACGTCCCAGGCCTCCTCGTCGGCGATGCCGAAGTGCAGGAGCTGCGGCGGGCCGCCGGCCATGACCTCCTCGGCCACCTGCACGACCGCGCCCTCGACGCAGCCGCCGCTCACCGCGCCGACGACGTCGCCGCTGGAGCTGATGGCCATCTTGGCACCGGGCGGCCGCGGGGCCGAGCGCTTGACGCCGACGACCATGGCGAGCGCGACCTTGTCGCCGCGCGCGGTCCAGGCGTCGACCTCCTTGAGCACGTCTCTCATGTGGTCTCCTCGAGGATCAGGGCCAGCTCCGCCAGCGAGCGCAGGGAGTTGCCGGCCAGGAAATGATCGGTGTGGGGCAGGGCCGCGGCCATCCCGCGGGCCAGTGGCTCGTAGCCGGGAGCCGCCTTCAGCGGGTTCAACCACACCACGCGGTGCGCCGAACGGCGCAGGCGCGCCATCTCCTCGGCCAGCAGCTCGGGCTCTCCGCGGTCCCATCCATCCGAAAGGATGACGACCACGGCACCTCGGCCGATGCGCCGGCCGTGGATGCGGTTGAGCGTGCCGATGGCGGCGCCGATCCGCGTGCCCCCCGACCAGTCCTCGACGGCGTCGGTCGCGCGGGCGAGCGCGCGGTCGGGGTTGCGGTCGCCGAGCTCGCGCGTCAACCGCGTCAGGCGGGTGCCGAAGGCGAAGGCCTCGACGGGCCGGCGGGTCGCCACCGCGGCGTGGAGGTACTGCACGAGCACGCGCGCGTAGGGCGCCATCGAGCCCGAGACGTCGCAGACGAGCACGAGCCGTCGCGGCCGCAGCCCGGGGCTGCGCCAGCGCCGGTCCAGCGGCTCGCCGCCCCAGCGCAGCGACGCGCGCAGCGTCCGCTGCAGGTCGGGGCGCCGGCCGCGCGTGCGCACGGGGCGCAGGCGCCGCGAGCGCCGCTTGGGCCCGCGCCGCGCCAGCGCGCGGATCGCCTCCCGGGCCAGCGCCAGCTCGGCGTCGGTGTACTCGGCGAAGTCCTTCTCCTGGAGGAGCTCGATCGGGCTCCACGCCGCGGGGCGGGGCTCGGGCGGGCCCTCGCCGCGCTCGCCCTCCGGCGTCGCCACGCGCGGCAGCGCCGAGGCGGCCGCCTGCGGGATCACCGGCTCCTCGCCCTCGGCGACGGGTCCCGCGCTCCCGAACACCGCGACGAAGGCGGCGTCGAAGACGTCGAGGTCGTCGCGCTTGGAGCACAGCACCGCGCGCAGGCCCAGGCGGGCCTCCGAGCGCGACGCGCCGACGAGCGACAGCGCCCGCGCGGCGGCCTGGACCTCCCCGGTGCCCACGCGCACGCCGCCGGCGCGCAGGACGTCGGCGAGCGCGACCACGCGGTCGACCGGCTCAGGCACCGTCGAGCACTCCCTGCGCCCGCACGCGCTCGATGTCCTCGCGGACCTTCAGCGCGACGCCGAGGCTCTCGCTCAGCGCGTCGGGGTCGCCCAGCGCGCCCAGCGCCTGCGCCCACGCGATCGTCTCCCCCACGCCCGGGACCTTGTACAGCTCGGCCTCGCGCAGCCGGGCCACGGCGCCGACCACGCGGCGCACGATCGCCTCGTCGGCATCGGGGATGCGGGCGCGCACGATGTCGGCCTCGCGGGCGGGGTCGGGGTAGTCGATCCAGTGGTACAGGCAGCGACGCTTGAGCGCGTCGTGCAGCTCGCGCGTGCGGTTGGAGGTCAGCACGACGAGCGGGTGCGTGCGCGCCTTGATCGTCCCCAGCTCGGGGATCGTGACCTGGAAGTCGGAGAGCAGCTCGAGCAGGAACGCCTCGAACTCGTCGTCGGCGCGGTCGATCTCGTCGATCAGCAGCACGACGCGCTCGTCGGTCTCGAGCGCCTGCAGCAGCGGGCGGCGCAGCAGGAAGCGCTCGGAGAACAGCTCGCCCTCGTCGACGCCCGACTCGGCGGCGCGCAGGGCGAGGAGCTGGCGCTGGTAGTCCCAGTCGTACAGCGCGTGATGGACGTCGATGCCCTCGTGGCACTGCAGCCGGATGAGCCGCGCGCCCGTGGCCGAGGCCAGCGCCTTGGCCACCTCGGTCTTGCCCACGCCGGCCTCGCCCTCGACGAGCAGGGGTTGACCGAGCTCCGAGGCCAGGAAGACGGCAGTGGTCAGCGCGCGGTCGGCGAGGTAGCGCTGCTCGCGCAGCGCCTCGCCGACCGCGTCCGGTGACGTGAGAGCCGCCGCGAAGGTCAGGCGGCCGCCGCCTCCTCGAGGGCGCGGCGTGTGAGCACCCGGGCCAGGTGGCGCTTGTAGTCGGGCGTGGCGTTGAGGTCGCCGGGGGGATCGGTCCCCTCGGCGGCCTGGTCGGCGGCCCGGGCGATCGCGGCGGCGTCGAGCGCGCCCCCGCGCAGCGCCTCCTCGGCGGCGCTTGCGCGCAGCGGCGTCGAGCCCATGTGCGTCAGGCCGATGCGCACGTCCGCGCACGAGCCGTCGGCGGCCTTCTTGACCAGCGCGCACACCCCGACCATGGCCCAGTCCTCGGCGCGGCGGGCGAACTTGCCGTAGCCCCAGCCCCAGCCGTCCATCGCCGGCAGGCGGACCTCGGTGAGGACCTCGTCCGGGTTCACCGCCGTGGTCAGGTAGTCCTGGAACAGGTCGGCGGCCGCGACCTCGCGCGTGCCGCCGGCGCCCTGCAGCGTCACCGTGGCGTCGAGCGCCAGGACGACGGCGGGCAGGTCCGAGGCGGGGTCGCCGTGCACCAGCGAGCCGCCGATCGTCCCGCGGTTGCGGACCTGCTGATCGGCGATGAGCGACGCGGCGTGGGCCACGACGCCCAGGTCGGCGTTGCTCTGCAGGTCGGCGTGCCGGGTCATCGCCCCGATCCGCCAGCTCCCGTTCTCGCGCTGGGCGCCGCGCAGCCCGGGGACCTTGCGCAGGTCGACGAGCAGCGACGGCGCCGCGAGGCGCAGCTTCATGAGCGGCAGTAGCGAGTGGCCGCCGGCCAGCAGCTTCGCGTCCTCGCCGCCGTCGCGCAGCTTCGCCAGCGCGTCGTCGACGGAGTCCGCGACCACGTAGTCGAACTCGGGCGGGATCACTGGGCACCTCCTTGGCTCGGGTCGGTAGGTCCTGAGCCGGCGGAGCCCAGTCCGCTCGCGCCGACGTCCTTGCCCTGCTCGGTGGCGGCGGGCCCGGAGCCCGAGCCCTGCGCCGCCTGCATCGCCTGCCACACGCGCATGGGCGTGAGCGGCATGTCGATGTAGTCGACGCCCACCTGGCGCAGCGCGTCGATGACCGCGTTGGTCACCGCCGGCGAGGCGGCGATGGTGCCGGCCTCGCCGATGCCCTTGACGCCCAGCGGGTTGGAGGGCGACGGGGTCACGGTCCGGTCGGTCTCGAAGGACGGCAGCTCGGCCGCCGTGGGCAGCGCGTAGTCCACGAACGACCCGGTCACGAGCTGGCCGGCCTCGTCGTAGACGACCTGCTCGTAGAGCGCCTGGCCGATGGCGTGCGCGATGCCGCCGTGGACCTGGCCGTCGATGAGGAGCGGGTTGATCGGGTTCCCACAGTCGTCGACCGCAACGTAGCGCACGATCTCGACCTTGCCCGTCTCCTGGTCGACGTCGACCACGCAGGCGTGCGCGCCGAACGGGAAGACGAAGTTGTCCGGCTCCCAGAACGACGTCGCCTCCAGGCCGGGCTCCATCCCGTCGGGGAGGTTGAGCGGCACGTGGGCGGCGCCGGAGATCTCCGCCAGGACCATGCCCTTGTCGGGCGAGCCCTTGACCATCCACTTGCCGTTCTCGAGCACGATGTCCTCGGGCGCGGCCTCCATCTGGTGCGCCACGATCTGCCGGCACTTGTCGGCGACGCGCTCGGCGGCGATCGACGCCGAGGTGCCGCCCACCGACAGCGATCGCGAGCCGTAGGTGTCCAGGCCCATCGGGCCCGTGCCGGTGTCGCCGTGGATGACGTCGACGACCTGCGGGTCGCAGCCCAGGCGGTCGGCGACGATCTGCGCCCACGACGTCTCGTGGCCCTGGCCGTGCGGCGAGGTGCCGGTGAACACGGTCACGCCGCCGGTGATGTGCACGCGCACGACCGCCGACTCCCAGAAGCCGGCCTGCACGCCCACGCCCGTCGGCCCGAGCATGCGGGTCGGGGCCAGGCCGCAGATCTCCGTGTACGTCGACAGGCCGACGCCGCGCAGCTTGCCCGGCGGGGCCTCGCGACGCACGGCGTCGATGTCGATCATCCCGAGCATCTTGTCCAGCGCCGCGTGGTAGTCGCCGGAGTCGTAGACGATCCCGTAGGGCGTCTCGTAGGGGAACTCCTCCTTGGGGATGAAGTTCTTGCGCCGGATCGCCACCGGGTCGATGCCCAGCTCCTGGGCGAGCTGGTCGAGCGACACCTCGATCATGTGCGTCGCCTCGGGCCGGCCGGCGCCGCGGATGGCGTCGGTGGCGACCTTGTTGGTGAAGACGCCGGTGACGTCGGTGTGGACGACCGGGATCTTGTAGACGCCGGTCATCACGTAGCCGCCCAGCGACGGGATGAGCGGGGTCAGGAGCTGGTGGTAGGCGCCGAGGTCAGCCAGGATCCGGGCGTGGAACGCGGTCAGCGTCCCGTCGCGCTTGGCCCCGACCTTGACGTAGGCGATCTGGTCGCGCCCGTGGTGGGAGACCATCATGTGCTCCGACCGCGTCTCGACCCACTTGATGGGCCGCTGGAGCTTCTTGGCCGCCCAGCAGGCGACGACCTCCTCGGCGTAGACCTGCAGCTTGGTGCCGAAGCCGCCGCCGACCTCCGGGGCGATCACGCGCACCCGCTCCTCGCTGCCGCCCAGCATCAGGGCCAGGAACAGGCGCAGGAAGTGCGGCACCTGGGTCGAGCTCCACAGCGTCAGCTTGCCGGCGCGGTCCTCGGCCAGCACGGCGCGCGGCTCGATCGGCGCGCCCGACACGCGGTGGTTGACGATCCGCCGCTCGATGATGACGTCGGCCGCGGCGAAGCCGGCCTCGAGGTCGCCGCCGACGATCGAGTGCTCGTGGCTCTTGTTGGAGCCGAAGGCCTCGTGGATGACCGGCGCGTCGGGGGCGAGCGCCGACTCGAGGTCGACCACGGCGGGCAGCGGGTCGTACTCGACGATGACGTCCTCGGCGGCGTCGACCACGTCGTAGCGGTCGTCGCCGATGACGACGGCCACCGGGTCGCCGACGTGGCAGACCTTGCCCTTGGCCAGCGGCCAGTGCTCGGGCGTGTTGACCGGCACGCCCGGCGGCACCCACGCCATCGGCAGCGGCATGCCGAGGTCCGACATGTCCTCGGTGGTGTAGACCGCGATCACGCCCTCGCGGGCCCTGGCCGCGCTGGCGTCGATCGAGACGATGCGCGCGTGGGCCTCGGGCGAGCGCACGAAGGCCATCCACAGCGTCCCCGGGAGGGTGAGGTCGTCGACGTACGTGGCGCGACCGGTGATGAGGCGCGGGTCCTCCTTGCGGCGCAGCGGCTTGCCGACGTGGAGGTCGGACGGTGCCTGCTCGGCGACGGTCATGCCGCCACCCCCTTGGCGGTGTCAAGCACCGCCCTGACGATGTTGTGGTAGCCGGTGCAGCGGCAGAGGTTGCCCTCGAGGCCCTTGCGCACCTCGTCCTCGGACGGGTTCGGGTTGCGGGCCAGCAGGTCCGCGGCCGCCATGATCATGCCCGGCGTGCAGTAGCCGCACTGCAGGCCGTGGTCGTTCCAGAACGCCTCCTGGAGCGGGTGCAGCTTGTCGCCGTCGGCCATCCCCTCGATGGTCTTGACCTCCGCGCCGTCCGCCTGGACGGCGAGGATCGTGCAGCTCTTGACCGCCTCGCCGTCGACGTGCACCGTGCACGCGCCGCAGTTGGAGGTGTCGCAGCCGACGTGCGTGCCGGTCAGCCCGAGTCGGTCGCGCAGCATGTGGACGAGGAGCAGGCGCGGCTCGACCTCCAGATGACGTTGCTCACCGTTGACGGTGAGACGCACGGGTACGGTGCTCATGCCTCTCCTCTTCCTCGGGACAGCGGACGTCGCGAGCCTAATACCGCCGGACATGGTGTGTAAAGCCACCAGCGACACGATCCTGACAATGTGTCGAGAAGCTGGCGCGATCAGGGGTCGGACTGGCCCAGGACGATGCGCTCGGCGGCGTCGGCGGCGCGGCCGACCAGCGCCGCGACCTCGTCGGCGTCCTGGCGCCAGCGACCGAGGACGTACGCGGCGACGACGTCGGGATCGGTCGAGTCCGGGCGCCCGACGCCGACGCGGACGCGCGCGAAGTCCGCCGAGCCCAGGCCGCGGCGCAGCGACTTCAGGCCGTTGTGGCCGGCCAGACCGCCGCCCACGCGCGTGCGGATCTCGCCGAAGGGCAGGTCGATCTCGTCGTGGACGACGAGCACCCGGTCGAGCTCGAGGCGCAGGGCGCCGCGCGCCGGCCCGGCCGACGTGCCGGCCTCGTTCATGTAGGTCTGCGGCCAGAGCACGGCCGCGCGCGGGCCGCCGGGACCGGTGCGCCCGTCGGTGAACAGGCCGGCGTAGCGAGACTTGGGGCGCGGTAGCTCCCAGCGGCGCGCGAGCTCGTCGGCGACCGCGAAGCCGACGTTGTGCGGGGTGCGGGCGTAGCCCTCGCCGGGGTTGCCCAGGCCGACCACGAGCCAGTCGACCGGAGCCGACGGGCCTGCGCCCAGCGGGCGGGGCATGGCGGCCGGCTACTCGCCGCTGTCGTCGGAGGGCGTGTCGCCCTCGCCGGCGCCGTCCTCGGCGCCCTCGGCCGCAGCCTCGCCGACGACGCCAGTCTCCCGCTCGATCGTCGTCTCCTCGAGCGCGTCGAGCTCGGCCTCCAGGCGCGGCGGGGTGAGCGTGGCGACGACGGTCTCCTCGAGGTCGTCGAGGATCGTCACGCCGTTGGGCGGCTTCACCGACGCGAGGAACAGCGTGTCGTTGACGCTCATGGCCGAGACGTCGAGCTCCAGGCGCTCCGGGATGTCGTTCGGCAGCGCCTCGATGTTGACCTCGCGGGTGACGTGCTCGAGCACGCCGCCCTCCTTGGTCCCGGGGGCGTCCTCGCCGCCGACGAGCTCGAGCGGCACGGTCGTGTGGATCGCGACGTCGAGGCGCACGCGCAGGAAGTCGACGTGCAGGGTCTGGCCGCGGACCGGGTGGCGCTGGGCGTCCTTGAGGACGGCGGCCGTACCCTCGCCGTCGAGCTCGAGCTCGACCACGGCGCCGCGGGCGGCGAGCGCGTGGCGCAGCGCCCGCTCCTCGACGGCGAACGCGAGGGGGTCGGCGCCGCCGCCGTAGAGGATCCCGGGCACCTGGCCGGCACGGCGCAGGCGGCGGGTATCGCGCGAGTTGGTGGGCTCGCGGGCGGAGACGGTGAGCTTGGTCGACTGGCTGGCCATGGGCGGCGATGGATGGTAGCGACAAGGCGCCGTCCTCCGCCGGCCGGCCCACCCCGCCGCCGGTGGACGCGCCGAATGATTTGCTATGCTAATTAGCAATGCGAACCACTGCTCCACCCGACCTCGCGACCAGCCTGCGCCTCGCGGTCACGCGCACCGCGCGCCGGTTGCGCCAAGAGGCCGGCGGCGAGCTCAGCCCGTCGCAGAGCGCGGCCCTGGCCTGCATCGACCGCCACGGCCCGCTGACCCCCAGCGAGGTCGCCGCCCGCGAGCGCGTCCAGCGCCCGACCGCGACCCGCACGCTCGCCCTGCTCGAGGCGCGCGGCCTCATCGCCCGCACCGCCGACCCCAGCGACCGGCGCTCGAGCCGCGTCGCCATCACCCGCGAGGGAAGGCGGCTGCTCGCCGCCCTGCGCGACCGCAAGGACGCCTACCTGACCCGCCGCCTGCGCGAGCTCGAGCCCGAGGAGCTCGAGGCGCTCGCCCGCGCGGCCGCCGTCCTCGAGCGGCTGCTCGAGGAGGACCGCCCGTGAGCGCAGGCGTTCGCCGGACCTTCGCCTCCCTCGCCGTCCCCAACTATCGCCGGTACTTCGCCGGCCAGGTCGTCTCGCTCTCGGGCAACTGGATGCAGACCGTGGCCGAGATGTGGCTGGTCGTCCAGCTCACCGGCAGCGCCTTCTCGGTCGGCCTGACCGCCGCCCTGCAGTTCCTGCCGATCCTGCTCTTCGGAGCCTGGGGCGGCCTGCTCGCCGACCGGGTGTCCAAGCGCCGGCTGCTGATGATCACGCAGGCGCTCATGGCGATCCCCGCGCTCACGCTGTGGGCGCTCACCGCCAGCGGCGGCGTCACGCTGTGGATGGTCTACGCGCTCGTCCTCGTGCGCGGCGCCGTCAACGCCGTCGACAACCCCGCCCGCCAGGCGTTCGTCATGGAGCTGGTGGGCGCGCGGCGCGTCGTCAACGCGGTCGCCCTGAACTCGGTGATCGTCCACACCGCGCGCATCGTCGGCCCGGCCGCCGCGGGCGGCGTCATCGCCCTGCTCGGCGTCGGCCCCTGCTTCGCCCTCAACGCGCTGTCGTTCGCCGCGATGCTCGTCGCGCTGCGCGGGATGGACCCGGCCGCGCTGCACCTCGCGCAGCCGGTGGCGCGCGCCGCCGGCCAGCTCCGCGTGGCGCTCGTCCACGTGCGCTCGACGCCGGAGCTGTGGATCCCGCTCGGCGCGATGGTGCTCGTGGGCACGCTCTCGTTCAACTTCCAGGTCCTGCTGCCGGTCACCGCGAAGGAGACGTGGCACGGCACCGCCGGGACCTACGCGCTCATGACCTCGGCGATGGGCGTCGGCTCCGTGGCCGGCGCGCTGGCCGCCGGCTTCCGTGCCCGGGTGACGCCGCGGCTGATCGTCGGCGCGTCGGCCGCCTTCGGCGTGGCCGAGCTGCTGGCCGCGGCGGCCCCGTCGCTGCCGCTGCAGCTCGTCGCGCTGGTGCCGCTCGGCGCGGTGTCGGTCACGTTCGCGGCGGGCGTCAACTCGACGCTGCAGCTCGCGGCCGATCCCCTCCTGCGCGGACGGGTGATGGCGCTGTACTCGGTCGTCTTCCTCGGCTCGACGCCGATCGGCGCGCCGCTGGTGGGGTGGCTGGCCGAGGTCGCGGGCCCGCGCGCCGGCTTCGTCCTCGGCGGGACGGCCGCGCTCGTGGCCGCCGCCGGCGCGGCCGTGGCCTTCGGCCGCGACGCGCGCCGGACGACGCTCGCCGTCAAGGCGCCCCCGGCCTACGAGGCCGTGGCGTCGGGCTAGCCGAACTGCTGCGTCGCGTGGAAGATCCGCTGGACGTCGAAGTACGCCGGCTTGGGCGCGCCGTCGAAGCTGACCAGGCCCTTCTCGTGGATCGGCGGGTCGGGCCGCGGGTTGCCGCCGTCCCAGTCCGGGCGCACGCGGAACTCCTGTAGCGCGAAGTAGATCGCGCCGGAGAGCCACGGCTTGGTCGCGAACACGCCCAGGTGGTAGTTGACGAAGTCCTGCTGGAACGCGTAGGTCCCCTTCTCCTCCACCGGCCCGTCGCGGTTGGCCTCGGCGCCGAACTCGCTGACGACGATCGCCTTGTGCGGGTAGCACGCGCGCACCGAGTCGAGGTACTCGGGCAGCAGCGTGCGGTCGGCGATCTGGCCGCCGGGACCCGGGTACCAGCCGAAGTAGTCGTTGATCCCGATGACGTCGAGCGGCCCGTACTGCTTCTGGCACCCGGCGCTCGGGTAGCCGGCGACGGCCAGGCCGACGGGACGCGTCGGGTCCAGGGCGTGCGCGCGCCTGACCGCGTCGGAGATGTACGCCCCCTGCACCGGACCGGGCCGCGAGCTCAGCTCGTTGCCGATCGACCAGACGATCACCGACGGGTGGTTGCCGTTGGTCTGGATGTTGGACTCGAGCTCGCGCGCCGCGAGCTCGCGCACCAGCGGCTGGGCGAGGTACTTCGTCTTGACCGAGTAGACCGGGATCTCCGACCACTGCATGATCCCGAGCTCGTCGGCGCGCTCCTGCGTGTAGGGCGCGAGCGGGTAGTGCGAGCGGATCAGCGTGGCGCCCAGGTCCTTGACCCACGCGAGCTCCTGGTCGCGGATCTGGTTGTCGATCGCGAAGCCGAACTGGCGCGAGTCCTCGTGCAGCGCCACCCCGCGGAACGACATCGGCGCGCCGTTGAGGAAGAGCTTGCCGTTGACGACCTTGATCGAGCGCACGCCGGTCCTCAGCGTGTAGCGCTGCAGGAGCCGGCCGCCCGAGCGCGCCGCCAGCGACGCGTCGTAGAGGTTCGGCGCCGCCGGCGACCACAGCCGCGGGTGCGGCACGTGGATCGACCGCGTCAGCGTGGTCGAGCTCCGCGGGCCGACCGTCGCCGTTCCCACGTCCACGCCGCGCACGCCGAAGCGGGCGCTCACGTGCACCGACCGCGCGTGGGCGCCGTAGTTGCGCAGCGTCACGCGGTAGCGGATCGTCGCCGTGCAGCGGGCGCAGGGCAGGAACGGGAGCACCTGCACGTTGGCGAAGTCGACGTCGTCGATGCGGCGCAGGTAGACCTCGCGCAGCAGGCCGCCGTAGTTCCACCAGCCGCCGGTCGGCTTGCCCACGATCGAGAGCCCCGACGGCGGGAAGTCCGTCTGCTTGCGGTGCGAGTCGACGCGGATGACGAGGCGGTTGACCCGCCCGCGGCGGATGAGGTTGGCCGGCAGGGTGACCTCGAAGGGCAGGTAGGCGCCGCGATTGCGCCCGATCGGCTTCCCGTTGAGCCAGATCTTCGAGCGGTAGTTGACCGACTCGAAGCGCACCACCCACGAGGCGCTCGACGACGCCCTGGGGAAGCGGAAGTCCTTGCGGTACCACCCGACGCCGCCCAGGAACGACGCCACGGAGTCGTCGCCGGCGTTCCAGGCGTTGGGGACGGTCACCTGCTTCCACCCGGCGATCCCGGTCTCCCTCTGGGGCCCGCTCTGGCCGTTATAGAGCTTGAACAGCCACGGGCCGTCCATGAGGTAGCGGCCCGACGGGCCGGTCTTGTAGAGCGTCCTGGGGCTCGGCGTCGTGACCAGCGACTGCGCGGCCGCCGGGGCGGCGGCGAGCAGGGTGGTGGCGAGCAGGATGGCGACGGCGGTTGAGAGGCGCATGCGGAGGCTTTCGAACACGGCTGGACCCCCGACGTTGCGGCCGTCGCTGCGCAAGGTCAGCACGAACCCTGCCGGTCGATCGGGGCACTGAGGCGGCGCAGGTTAATCGTCCGACCGGTCAGCACGCTCCCCTTGCGCCGGACCTCCACGCACTGGACCACCGGGAGCTGGCGATCGACGATCGTCCACGCGACGCGCGTGGGCCCCGACGCGGGGCCGAGCGCGTAGGCGGTTGCCGAGCTGTAGGCGAGGATGCTGACCCTGCCGGGGCGCGCCAGCCGGCGCGCGTTGCGGGCCACGTCGGCGCGGCAGCCGGCGTCGCAGCCGTCGAGCCTGGCGAGCATCCCGTGCACGTCCCCGCGCGCCTGCGCCTGCAGCAGCGCGTACACCGCGTCGCGCTCGACGTTCTCGGTCGTCAGGTAGCGCGCGAGCGCGAAAACGATCGCCAGGAAGACGAGGACCGCGGGGACGATGAGGACGAGGCGGCGCGACACCGGCGCGAGAGGCTAGCCACCGCGGCCGATCGGCGGCGCAGGCACGCGCGGCGAGGCGTCCGTCAGGCGGCCTGCGGCGGCTCCTCGCCGCTGAGCTCCATGAAGCGCCGCACCGAGGCGTCCTGGTGGTCGAGGCGCTCGGCCATCCGCCGGGCGTGCTCGGCGGCGTACGCGGCGAAGTCCTCCAGGCAGCGCTCGGGGTCGTCCGGCAGCGGGTACACGCGCGCCACGTCCTGCTGCGCGCAGGCGATGCCCATGGGCGGGCGCCCCTCGGCCAGCGGCCGCGCGCCGCACACCGGCGCGATGGTCATGTGCCGGTCGGGCGCGACGAGCGCCACGGGCATGATCCGGTGGGCGGGCAGGCGCACCTGCAGCTCGACCGAGCGGTCGACGCCGACGGGCGCCTCGGCCAGCGCCTCGAGCGGCTCGCGCCAGATCGCGAGCACGGTGTCGGCGGCCAGGAGCGCGTCGCGCAGGGTGCGCGCCTGCTCGGCGTAGGCCTCCTCGGCCTCGTCGCGGCTGGCCGCGTCGCCGAGGTCGAGGTCGCAGGGCACGCGCAGCAGCTCGTCGGCGCCGATGGCGCTGCCCGCCTCGCGGCCGCCGTGCGCGACGTAGGTCTGGATCGTTCCGAGGTCGGCGCGCCCGTGGAAGACGATGGTGAGCGCCCCGGCCATCGCCAGGCCCCCCACCCGCATCGCGACGGCCACCGACGCCTGCGTGTCGATCAGCGCCCGGCGCAGGAGATCGTCGGCGTCATCGCCAACCGGTCCGTGCTGCTGGTCGTCCATGGATGCCTCCTCTCGTGCTGCGATCCGACGTTGCGAAGCCTGGACTCACTGGGTACCCGGGATTATCGACCCAGCGTCGGAGATCACGCACCGGTAGATCTCGCATCCGTTGGTTCACTACGCTCACTCGCGATGAAGCTCATCTACAAGCCCTTCGGCATCGTCTTCGGCGTGATCGCCGGGATCGTGGCCAAGAAGGTCTTCCAGGCGGTCTGGGGGATCGTCGACGAGGACGAGCCGCCCAAGCCGACGACGCGGCGCGCGACCTGGCCCAAGGTGCTCGGCGCCGCGGTGGTCGAGGGCGTGACGTTCAAGGTCACCCGCGCCGCCGTCGACCGCGCCGGCGCCAAGGGCTTCGCCCATCTCACGGGCTACTGGCCCGGCGAGAAGGAGCCGGACACCAGCCAGGCCGCCAAGGCCGTCCGCTAGGCGCCGGCGCCGAGCCGGCGCTCGAGCACCAGCGTCGTCGCGCCCGAGTGGCCCAGCGGCGTCCGCACGCCCGTCGACACGAAGCCCGCGGCGGCGTAGAGCCGCGCCGCCGCGTCGTTGCCCTCGGTGACCGACGCGAGCAGCCGCCGCGCGCCGCGATGCGACGCCCACGCGACGACCGCGTCGACCAGCGCGCGCCCGGTGCCCGCCCCGCGCGCCTCGGGCGCGACCCACATCGCGAAGAGGTGGACGAGGTCGCGGTCGTCGTGATCGAGGAACCCGTTGGCGAGGCCCGCCGCGGGCTCGGCGACGAAGACGACCTGACGCTCGCCGGCGGCCGCGTCGGCGGCCCACCGCTGCCACTGCTCCGGCGTGCGCGCCAGCTCGCGCGCGTGGGTCGAGCCGAAGGCCAGCGGCGCGTCGAGCAGCGCGCGCAGGCGAAGGTCGCGCAGGAGCTCGGACTCGTGCGGCGCCAGGCGCCGGACGTCGGCGCTCATCGCGCGCCCCCGCCGCGCAGCACGAAGCCGCGATCGGCGAGCGCCTGGAGGTCGTCCTCGAACGCCACGTAGTCCCGGGCGAGCAGGTGGTCGATCGGACGGCCGCGCGGCCCCGCCGAGCGCAGCCACCGCCGCAGCACGCCGTCCGCCACGCGCTCGGCCGCGCCCTCGGTCAGCGCGAGCAGGATCGGGAGCTGCGGCTTGTGCTCGAGCTCGCCGCCGATGACGCTCAGCGGATCGACGTCGAGCGCCGCGCACAGCTCGTCCTCGCTCAACCCGAGCCGATCCATCAGCAGCGCCGCGGCGGTCGAGGTCACCGCCGAAACGCCGGCACTCGTTCAGAAGAGCTGATTCTCTCCACCGAAGACCTCGGAGACCGAGTCGTCGGTGAAGATCCGCCGGATCGAGTCGGTCAGCAGGTCGGCGCAGCTCAGGACACGGATGTTGTCGGGCGCGCCGGGTCGGAGCGGGATCGTGTCGGTGACGACGATCTGCTCGAAGCCGGCGGCGGCGAGGTTCTCGTAGGCGTTCCCGCTGAGGATCGGGTGGGTGGCGGCGGCGTAGACGCGCGACGCGCCCTCGTCGAGGACGGTCTGGGCCGCGGCCTTCAGCGTGCCGGCGGTGTCGATCATGTCGTCGACGAGCACCGCGGTCCTGCCGCGCACGTCGCCGATGACGTAGCCGATCTCCGCCACCTGCTGGGCCGGGCGCTCCTTGTCGAGGATCGCCAGCTCGGCGCCCACCTTGGAGGCGAACTTCTTGTTCAGCTTGACGCGGCCGGCGTCGGGCGCGACGACGACGAGGTCGCTCAGCCCGAGGTCGTCGAAGTACTGGGTGAGCATGAACAGCGCGGTCATGTGATCGACCGGGTTGCGGAAGAAGCCCTGGATCTGGCCGGCGTGCAGGTCCATGGTGAGGACGCGGTCGGCCCCGGCGGACTCGAGCATGCGCGCCACGAGGCGGGCGGAGATCGGCTCGCGCGGCGCGGACTTCTTGTCCTGGCGCGAGTAGCCGAACCACGGCGTGACCGCGATCACGCGGTGCGCGCTGGCGCCGACCGCCGCGTCGATCATGAACAGCAGCTCCATCAGCGCGTCGTTGGCGCTGAGCCCCAGCTCCGGGTTCGCGCAGGTCGGCTGGATGATGAAGACGTCGGCCCCGCGGATCGACTCGTCGTAGCGGCAGTAGACCTCGCCGTTGGAGAACGTCTTGAGCGTCACCGGGCCGAGGTCGACGCCGAGCTTGTGCGCGATCTTGGCGGCCAGGTCGGGGTTCGCGCGCCCCGAGAACAGCATCAGCCGCTTGTCGTAGTCGATCGGGAGGCTCGTAGCCATGGCGGGCTGCACCTGGACGCTCACGGCAGGCAGAGTGTACGCGCCGCTCACGACGGCGCGCGGTCGGACTCGCTGGCGCGCCGGCGCTCGGCGTACCCCTCGATGTTGGTCTGGCGCTCGCGCGCGATGCCCAGCGCGCCGGGCGGGACGTCGTCGGTGATCGCGGAGTTGGCGGCGGTGTACGCATCGTCGCCGATCGTCACCGGGGCGACGAACGTCGTGTCGACCGCGGTGCGCACGTTGGCGCCGATCGTGGTGCGGTGCTTGCGCACGCCGTCGTAGTTGGCGGTGACGTTCGCCGCGGCGATGTTGGTGCCCGGGCCGATGTCGGCGTCGCCGATGTAGCTGAGGTGCGGGACCTTGGTCCCCTCGCCGATGTCGGAGTTCTTGATCTCGACGAAGGTGCCGACCTTCGCCCCCTCGCGCAGCAGCGCCCCCGGTCGCAGGTAGGCGAACGGGCCGACGCTCGCGCCGGCGCGGACCTCGCACTCGACCAGGTAGGAGTGCGGCACCGCGACGTCGTCGCCGAGCGCCGCGTCGATCAGCGTCGTGAGCGGACCGACCACGCAGCGCTCGCCGACGACCGTGGCGCCGCGCAGGAAGGAGGAGGGCTCGACCACGGTGTCGGGCCCGATGCGCACCGTCACGTCGATGAGCGTGCTCGCCGGGTCGACGATCGTCACGCCGGCGTGCATGTGGGCGTCGTGGATGCGCGCCTGGGCCAGCGCGCGCACGCGGGCGAACTCGGCGCGGTCGTTGACGCCCAGCAGCATCGTCGGGTCCTCGACGCGATGGGCGGCGACGCGATGCAGCAGCTCGAGCGTCGACGGCAGGTAGAGCTCGCCCTGCGCGTTGTCGGTGGTCAGCCGCGCCAGCGCGTCCTGCAGCGCGCGGGCGTCGAAGGCGTAGATCCCGGCGCTCACCTCGCGGATGGCGAGCTCGTCGGCGGTGGCGTCGCCGGCGACCTTGGTCTCCACGACGCGCGCGACCGATCCGTCGTCGCGCCGCACGACGCGCCCGTAGCCGGACGGGTCGTCGAGGTCCATCGAAGCGATCGTCGCCTGGACGCCGGCCGCCTCGTGCGCCTCGAGCAGCTCGCTCAGCACGGCCGAGGTGACGAGCGGGACGTCGCCGTTGAGCACGAGGACGGGCCCGTCGTCGAGGAAGGGCGCCGCCGCCCGGACCGCGCCTCCGGTGCCGTTGGGCACCGGCTGGATCGCGATCTCCACCCCGTCGGGCACCCGCCCATCGAGCGCCCGCTCCGGGCCGTCGACGACGACGACCCGGCCGGCGCCGGCGCCCATCGCCGCGGCCACGGGCCACGCGATCATGGGCCGCCCGCACAGGTCGTGCAGGCCCTTGGGCGTGCGCGAGCGCATGCGCGTGCCCTGGCCGGCGGCGAGGATGACGACGGTCGGTGCGGTCACGCCGCGGATGCTAGGGACTACCCGGTCAGGTCCGACGTCGAGGTCGCCGGCTCGGTGTGGACGATGACCTCGGCGAGCTCGGGGCAGCGCTCGAGCACCGCCTGCTCGATGTCGCCGGCGCGGCGGTGGGCGCTGGGCAGCGGCTGGTCGGGCGGCAGCAGCACGCTGATCAGGGCGACGCGACCGCGCTCGCCGTCGCGGAAGCGCACGGTCGTCGCCGGCTGGCCGGTGTAGCGCCGCACCACCTCCTGGATCGCCTCCTGGGCGTCGGCCACCTCCTCGCGCCCCGGCTTGCTGGCCCAGTCGGTGTCCGAGAGCGGCTCGATGTGAGCGTGGACCATGCGGACCTCGGGCAGCGCCGCGCGGATCGCCTGCTCCAGGCGCTCGACGCTGCCGTGCGCCTCGGCGAGCGAGAGGCCGCTCGGCAGCTTGACGTGCAGCGACAGCTCGTAGCCGTCGTCGACGTGCATGACGCGGACGTTGTGGACCTCGCGCACGTCGGGGACGGTCAGCGCGGCGACGGTGGCGCGCTCGCGCAGGTCGCCTTCGAAGGCACCGGGCTCGACGTGGACGAGCACGTCGGCGTCGGGCAG
>JAXDHQ010000008.1:0-11548 GCA_034664395.1 Solirubrobacteraceae bacterium
CAGGAGCCCGAAGAGGGGAGCCCGGCGGCCGCGGTCCTCGAGGTCCTCGCGGTCGAGCGCGGCGGCGTAGCGCTGCGCATCGTCGGCGGTCGGATAGCGCTTGACGCCCTCGGCCCCGCAGCCGCGCTCGCAGCGCCAGCGCATCGTGTCGCCCTCGCTCCAGAACCGGTAGCGATGTCCGAGCAGGCGACAGCGCAGCATTCCGATCCACGGTACGCCGCGAGCGTGGCCCGCCAAGGGGAGCTCCCCCGATGAGCGCCGCCACCGCCCCGTTGCGGACGATCCGCACGAACATCCCGGCGCGCTTGGACCGGTTGCCGTGGTCGCGCTTCCACTGGCGGATCGTCATCGGGCTTGGCACGGTCTGGGTCCTCGACGGCCTGCAGGTGACGATCGTCGGCTCGATCGCCCCGCGCATGACCGAGGCCGACAGCGGCGTCCGCCTGAGCACGGCCGACGTCGGAACCGCCGCGGCCATCTACGTCGCCGGGGCGTGCATCGGCGCGCTCGTGTTCGGCCACCTCACCGACCGCTACGGGCGCAAGAAGCTCTTCATCGTGACGCTCGGCCTCTACGTCGTCGCCAGCGTGGCCACCGCCTTCGCGTTCGCGCCCTGGTACTTCTTCGCGCTGCGCTTCCTGACCGGGCTGGGCATCGGCGGCGAGTACTCCGCCATCAACACCGCCATCGACGAGCTCATCCCCGCGCGCAACCGCGGGCGCGTCGACCTCGCCATCAACGGCAGCTTCTGGGTCGGGGCGGGCATCGGCGGCGTCGCATCGCTGCTCTTCCTCGACGAGCACATCTTCGCCGCCGACGTGGGCTGGCGCCTGGCGTTCGGGATCGGCGCGCTCCTCGGCTTCGCGATCCTGCTCGTGCGCCGCCACGTCCCGGAGAGCCCGCGCTGGCTGTTCATCCACGGGCGCGAGGAGGAGGCCGAGCGCATCGTCGACCAGATCGAGGCCGAGGTGCGCGCCGAGGTCGGCCGCGAGCTGCCCGAGCCGGGCGAGAGCATCGTCGTGCGCCAGCGCGAGGCGATCCCGTTCCGGGAGATCGCCGCCGTGGCCGTCAAGCGGTACCCCAACCGCGCGGTCCTCGGACTGTCGCTCTTCATCGGCCAGGCCTTCCTCTACAACGCGGTGACGTTCGACCTCGGCACGATCCTCAGCCGCTTCTTCGGCGTGAGCTCGAGCACGATCCCGTACTACATGGTCATCTTCGCGGCCAGCAACTTCCTCGGGCCGCTGCTGCTCGGCCGCCTGTTCGACACCGTCGGGCGCATCCCGATGATCTCGGGCACCTACCTGGGCTCCGCCGCCGTCGTCGTCGCGCTCGGCTTCCTCCTGCGCGGCGACACGCTGACGCGCTGGTCGTTCATGGCGTTGGTGATGGGGGCGTTCTTCCTGGCGTCGGCCGGCGCCAGCTCGGCCTACCTGACGGTGAGCGAGATCTTCCCGATGGAGACCCGCGCGCTCGCCATCGCGCTGTTCTACGCCGTCGGCACCGCCGTCGGCGGCATCTCAGGGCCGCTGCTGTTCGGCCACTTCATCCACAGCGGCAACGTCGACCAGGTCGCGACCGGCTTCTTCATCGGCGCCGGCGCGATGGCGCTCGGCGGGGTCGCCGAGCTGCTGTTCGGCGTCCGTGCCGAGGGGAAGTCGCTGGAGAGCATCGCGCGGCCGCTCACGGCCGAGGAGGTCGACGCCGGGCCGCCGCCGACCGGGCCGGACGACGAGCGGATCGACCGCCGCGCCGCGGAGCGCCACCGGCGCGAATGCGCGGGCATGCGGCGCTTCCGCCCCGGGCCCGGGAGCAGCTTCGGCTCGCCGGGCATGCTCGGCACCGCCAGCACGACGAGACGCTTCCAGGCGATGGCCGAGCGCGACCTCGAGCGCGAGATCGACGCCATCTCCCGCGCGTGCGAGGAGCGCGGTCCCATGGACCACCGCCAGCTCCGGCGCGCCGTCCACGGGCGTGCGTGGGGCCCGGGGCGCTTCCGCGGCGCCCTGCGCGAGGCGGTGCGGGAGGGCCGCACGATGCAGCTCGCACGCGGCACGTTCGGTCCGCCAGGACCGGTCGGCGGCCTGCCGCTGGGCTGAGCGGGCGGGCGGATCGGCGGCGTGCGGCGCCTGCGCGAGAGACCGGGCCACGCCCGGTTCGAGGTCGGGCTCGCCCGCGAGTTCAGCCGGCGCGCGGTCTGGCGCGCGCGCATCCAGCTCCTCGTCCTGCTGCCGGCGCTCGCCGGCGTGCTCGCGATCTACGACCTGCGCCGCCAGATCTTCGGGCCGGCCTGGGACACGCCGGTCCGGGGCGCCACGGCGCTGGCGCTGATCGTCCTGGGCTGGCAGTTCGCGCGCGACGTCGGCCGGTCGCTGGGGCCGTTGCTCCTCCGGCGCCTGGAGCCCGGGACCGCGGGCACGGTCGGCTTCCTCATCCGGCTGACGACGATGCTGGTGGCTGTCGCGGTCGCGCTGCGCGTCGCCGGCCTCGATCCGCGCACGCTGGTGCTGGGCGGGGCCTTCACCGCGGTCGTCGTCGGCCTGGCCGCCCAGCAGACGCTGGGGAACCTCATCGCCGGCACCGTCCTGGTGAGCGCGCGCCCGTTCCGCGTGGGCGAGCGCGTGCGGCTGCAGGGCGGGCCGCTGGCGGGATCGGTCGAAGGCGTGGTCAGCTCGCTCGGCCTGCTCTACACGATCCTGGCCCAGGGCGAGGACGCGATCATGGTGCCCAACTCGGTCGTGCTCAACGTCGCGGTGGTACCGCTGCGCGAGCCCACGGCGGTCGAGCTGCGCGCCCGGCTGCGTCCGGGCGTCACGCCGGTCGACGTGGAGGAGCTGCTGCGCGACAGCGTGCGCACGCCGATGCGCGGCGCCCCGCGCGTGACGCTCGAGGAGCTCGACGGCGACGAGGTCGTCGTGCGCGTGTCGGCGACGCCGGAGCGCCCGTCCGAGGGCCCGCAGCTCGCCAGCGAGGTGCTGCACGCCATCGCGTCGCTGACGGCGCACCCGCAGTCCTGACGCGCGCGGCGGTCAGCCGTCGGAGACGAGCGCGCGCGGGACCGTCCCGGCGATCTCGCCCAGGCGGTCCATCGCCTGCTGCAGGATGCGCGACACCTGCATCTGCGACAGGCCGACGCGGTCGCCGATCTCCTGCTGGGTGAGGTCCTCGTCGAAGCGCAGGCGCACGACCTCGCGCTGGCGCCGGGTCAGGAACCGCAGCAGGCCCTCCAGCACGGCGTGCTGCTCGACCCGACGGTAGCCGTGGTCGGCCCGGCCGAGCGAGTCGCCGACCGTGTCGAGGTCGTCCTCGTCGCGATGGCGGCGGACGTCGAGGGACAGCGGCTCGTAGGCGGTGTTCGCCTTCATCGCCTCGAGCAGGTCGTCCTCGCCGATGCCCAGCGCCTGCGCCAGCGTCCGCATCGACGGCGGGTGGCCGCGGATCGTGGTCAGCTCGTCGGCGGTGCGGTCGACCTTGACCGCCAGGTCCTTGAGGTCCCGGGGCACGCTCACCGGCCACGTCTTGTCGCGGAAGTAGCGCTTGAGCTCGCCCAGGATCGTCGGCACCGCGTAGCTGGAGAAGGCGGTGTTGCGGTCGACGTCGAAGCGGTCGATGGCCTTCACCAGTCCCAGGCACGCGACCTGGAAGAGGTCGTCGAAGGGCTCGCGGGTGCGCAGGAAGCGGGCGGCGAGGTGGTGGGCAAGGGGAAGGAACCGCCGCACGAGCAGCTCGCGGTCGCCGGGGTCGCGGAACGCGCGATAGCGCTCGAACAGCGCGCGCTCGTGGCGCAGGCGCTCCTGGGGATCGATCTGGTCGCCGGACGAGGACCGCCGGGGCCGCGGCGCGGGCGAGAGCGTGATCGTTGCTGATGCAGCCACTGCGGCGGACGGTAGGCCCGCGAGGAGCGCCGGCAACCTGCTCGCGCGCCGAGTTGCGGACCGTCTTGCGGGTCGCGCGGGCCGGCCTAGCTACTCATAGCGATGGCGAATCGGCGCGTGACCAGGATCCTCTGCGCGGCCGAGCCCCGCGGCTCGGTCTCCGCGCTCGAACGGGTGGTGGAGATCGCCGGTGAGCGCGACGTCGACGCGATCGCGCTGGTCGGCGACCTCGGCGACGGGCACGGCTCGCCGGAGAGCTATCGGGCGATGTTCCGCGCGCTCGGGGCGAGCGACCTGCCCTCCTACTGGGTGCCCGGGCCGGCCGACGCGCCGGTGGCCGACTACCTGCGCGAGGCGCAGAACATCGAGATCGTGTTCCCGTTGCTGCACGGCGTGCACGGGACGGTCGCCTTCGCCGACGCCCACGTCCTGTGCGCCGGGTTCGGGGGCGAGGTGAGCGACGACCCCGACGCGCCGCGCGAGGAGGTCGACCGGCTCGCGTATCCGCGCTGGGAGCCCGAGTACCGCCTCAAGCTCGTCCGCGAGTTCGACGAGCACCAGCTCGTGCTCCTGCTGTGGACGCCGCCGGCGCACAAGGGCCTGAGCACGCCGGGCAGCGAGGTGCTCGCCGAGCTGGTCGCCACCCACCGCCCGCGGCTGGTCGTCTGCGCCGGCGACCGCGGCACGGAGATGCTCGGGCGCTCACGCGTCGTCGCGCCGGGGAGCCTGGCCGACGGTCACTACGCGATCGCCGACCTGCACCGCCGCGAGGTCGAGCTCGAATCGCTCGCCGCCGCAGCGGGCTGAGCGCTACGCCCGCTGACCGGCGCGCAGCGTCTCCAGCATGCCGTGCAGGTGCGCGGCGGCCGCGTGGATGTCGTCGTGCTTGTACTGGGCCGACCGAGAATCGTCCGACAGCACTGCGCAGAGGTGGTCGTCGCGGAAGTCGCCGTAGGGGAACGAGTAGCGGCCCTTGGTCTCCCGCGGCTTCTCGTCGTCGACGCCGAGGTGCCAGCGGGCGTACTCGCCGATGCCGTGCTCCTCGATGAACGCGTTCTCCTCCGCGGCCGAGGGCTGGTGCTCGCTCCACGCGTCGCGGTCGTCGAGCACGGCCCTGCCGTCTCCGATGAGCTGCTTGGCGTGGTCGTAGGCGCTCTGGCTCAGCTTGACCGCCATGATCTCCTCCTCACGAGGGTGGGATCTCCACCACGGGTGGATAGGCCGCCGCCGCCGGCGCGGTAGTCAGCGGCCGCCGGCGAGGTGGGCGACGAGCCAGCCGCGGATCGCCTCGGGGTCGCCGTCGCCGTCGACGGGCAGCACGGCGACCGTCGCGGGCGCCGGCGCGTCGTCGGGCAGGTCGCGGGCGACGACGGCGACCACGCGGTGCGGGCGGTCGGCCGCCGCGACGAGCGCGGCCCCGGCGCCCGTGCCGGCGGCCACGCAGGCCACCGGCAGCTCGCCGAGGATCGGCGGCAGGTCGCCCACGGCGGCGTCGAGCGCCAGCCAGTCGACGGCGGCGACCAGCGCCTCGGCCAGCGCGGCGGCGTCGCCGTCCGCGTCGTCCTCGACGAGCAGGGTGGCCAGGCCGGCGCGCAGGAGCGCCCGCCCGAGCGCACGGTCGCGCGGCGCCGACCGCTCCGTGCGTGAGGCGAGCACGACCACCCCGCGCACGTGGCGCGGGACGGTGAGGACCCCCGCGGAGCGGCCCTGCATCTGCTGTCCAATAGGCCGCCGGGCGCCTAGACCAGCTCGCGCGCGCGGCACGCGAGCTGGAGCAGCAGCAGGTCGTCGGGGTTCTCCTGGTCGACGTCGAGGATCGAGAAGACCTGGTTGATCCGGTAGGCGACCGCGTTGCGATGCAGGTTGAGCGTCTCGGCCGTGCGGGTCAGCGAGCAGCGGTGGTCGAGGTAGACGTGCAGCGTCTGGATCAGGCGCTCGGCGCGCGCGCCGCCGAGCCTCGAGAGCGGAGCGAGGACGGTGGTCACCGCCTCCTGCGCGGTGTCCGAGGCGTACCACTCCACGAGCGTGCGCCGCAGCCCCGCGCTGTCGAAGGCGACGACCGCGTTCGTGCGGCCCGAGGCGCGCGCCGCGGTCACCGCCGCGCGCGCCTCGGCCGCCGAGGAGCGCAGTCCGGCCGGGCCCGGGTGCGCGCCGCCCACGCCGCAGCGGATGAGCGTGGCCGGCAGCCGCGAGCGCGCGCCCGCCAGCGCCGCGTCCATCGCCTTGGTCACCTGGCCGGTCGCGGCGATGCCGGGATCCTCGCGGTACATGCGCACGAGCACGAGCGCCAGCCCGGCGCGCGCGCTGTGCCACGTGCCCCCGTCGGCGCGGACCGCCTGCAGCGCCGCGCGGGCGAGCCGCAGCCGCATCTCGTAGGCGGCGACCTCCTCGCCCGCCGCCGTGCCGCCGAGGTCCTCGAACTCCAGGCGCACGGCGACGTGCCAGCCGTCGATCGCCAGGCCGAGGTTGCGCGCGCGCCGGACGATCGGCCCGCCGTCCTCGCGCGGGGCCGACAGCAGCTCGCTGAGCACCTCGTCGCGCGACTGGATCGGCAGCTCCTCGGCGCGGCTGGTGCGCGCCAGCGCCTCGCCGACGCCCGACGCGACCGCGTGCAGCACGATGTCCAGCCCGAGCCCGAGGTCGCCGTCCTGGGCGGGCGCCGTCACCCAGCCGTCGACGTGACCCTCGACGTGGATCGCCGCGGATGGGCCGCTCGCGGGCTCCGCCTCGGCCATGGTCAGCGGGACGCCGAGCGCCGCGCCGGCGTGCTCGAGCACCGAGCGGGTGGTCCCGTCCTGCGGGTGGGCCTGGACGGCGCGCACGGCCGCGTGGGCGCGCACGAGCGCCGCGTCGGCCTGGCCCGAGAGCTCGCGACCGAGCGCCATCGCCAGCTCGGCGAGGTCGACGTCGCGCCCCCGGCCGAGGATGGCGGTCCCCGAGCGGTCGGCGACTCCGGCGGCGGTCGGCGTGATGCGCCCGACGTCGTCGGCCGCGAGCACGAGCGCGGCGACGTCGCGCGTGCGAGCGAGGCGCAGCGCCATGTCGAAGTGGTAGCTGCTCGCCTGGGCCGACGCCGCCTGCCCGAGCAGGACGACGGCGTGCCGGCCCACGCGATCGAGGTCCTCCAGGCGCTCGATGAGCGCGACCCGCTCGACGGCTGGATCGGCCCGCGGCCGCGCCACGTAGCCGAGCAGCGGCGCGAGGGTGGGCGACCCTACGAGTTGGGCGAGCGACGCCACCGGCCTATGGTAAGCCGCGCGGAGTCGCTCTCTCCCGATCCGGTCGCGCGCCTGGACGCGTCGAACCTCCGAGCCGTCGCCGACGGCTGCTCGGTCCTGGGCGCGGGCGGCGGGGGAGACCCGCAGCTCGGCCTCGTCATGGCGCTCGGCGCGGTGCAGGATCACGGACCGGTCACGGTCGTGACCGTGAAAGAGCTCGCGCCGGAGGCGCTGATCATGCCGTGCGGGCTGATCGGCTCGCCGACGGTGGCGAGCGAGCGGATCTGGAGCGGCGACGAGGGGCGCATCCTGCGCGAGGCCGTCGAGGTCCTGCGCGGCGAGCGCGTCGCCGCGCTCATGGCCTACGAGATCGCCGGGGCCAACGGGATGCTCCCGGTCACGTGGGCCGCGCGTCTGAGCCTGCCGCTCGTCGACGCCGACGGCCGGGGCCGGGCCTTCTCCGAGCTGCAGCAGCAGTCGATGCACCTGGCCGGCATCCCGGCGAGCCCGGTGGTGGTCACCGACGGTCGCGGCAACACGCTCGTGGTCCACGCCGCCGACGACGCTTGGGCCGAGCGCCTGGCGCGGCGCGCCGCCGCGAGCCTGGGCGGCGTCTGCGCCGCCGCGCTGTGCTGCATGACCGCGCGTGAGGCCCGCGGCGCCGTGATCGAGGGCTCCCTATCGCTGGCCCGCGCGCTCGGCGCCGCCGTCGAGGGCCTGCCTGCCCGCCAGCGCGTCGCCGCCACGCGCGACGCGCTCGGCGCCGTCGTCCTCATCGACGGCAAGGTCCTGGAGATCGAGCGCGGCACCGACGGCGGCTTCGTGCACGGGTCGGCGACGGTGCAGGGCGTCGGCCGCGACGGCGCCCGCCAGGTCCGCCTGGAGCTGCAGAACGAGTTCCTGCTCGCGCTCGAGGACGGCGCCGTGCGCGCCGCGGTGCCCGACGTCATCACCGTGCTCGCGTCGGACACCGGCGAGCCGATGGCGACCGACCGCCTGCGCTTCGGCGAGCGCGTGATCGTCCTCGCCTCGCTCGCGCCCGCGGTCTGGCTGTCGGACCCCGGGCTCGCCGTCGTCGGCCCGCGCGCCTTCGGCTACGACGTCGACCACGTGCCGATCGCGGCGGAGCCCCTCGATGCGCGCCCCTGACCTCCAGCTCGGCGTCGGGGTCGGGGCGACCAACACCGACGCCGTGGTCATCGATGCCCACCACCATCTCGTGAGCAAGGCCAAGGTGCCCACGACGCCCGACGTCCGCACCGGCATCGCCGAGGCGATCCGAGTGGTCGTCGCGCATCCCGACGTGGCGCCCCGCCGCGTGACGCGGGCGATGCTCGGCACCGGCCACGCCATGACCGGGGTCCTCGACCGCCACGCCGTCCGGCGCGTCGCCGTCGTGCGCATCGGCGGCCCGCTGACGCTCGCCGTCCGGCCGCTGGCGACGTGGCCGGACGGTCTGCGCTGCGCGGTGTCGACCGGCGAGGCCGTGATCGACGGCGGGGCCGAGTACGACGGGCGCCCGGCCGCGCCCCTGGACGAGGACGCGATCGCGCGCTTCCTCGCCGGGGTCGCCGAGGACGTCGAGGCGGTGGCGGTGACCGCCGTCTTCTCGCCCGTCGCGCCCGATCACGAGCTCGCCGCCGTCGAGGTCGTGCGACGCGAGCTCGGCGGCGCGGTCCACGTCTCGCTCAGCCACGAGATCGGCTCGGTGGGGCTCCTGGAGCGCGAGAACGCCACGGTGCTCAACGCGGCGCTCATCGGCGCCGCCGAGGACCTGGCCGCCGCGCTGCGGTCGGCGCTGGCGGCCGAGCGCATCGACGCCGAGCCGTTCTTCGCCCAGAACGACGGCACGGTCATGGCGCTCGAGCACGCGCTGCGCTTCCCCGTGCTGATGATCGGAAGCGGCCCGGCGAGCAGCATGCGCGGCGCCGCCTACCTCAGCGGCGTCGACCAGGGCGTCGTGGCGGACGTGGGGGGGACGGCGACCGAGGTCGGGATGCTGGTCAACGGCTTCCCGCGTCCGTCGAGCCTGCCCACCGACGTCGCTGGCGTCCGCATCGACTGCCGCATGCCCGACGTCTTCAGCCTCCCGTTCGGCGTCGGCTCGGTGGTCGGCGTCGACGCCGATCCACTCACCGTCGGCCCCCGGAGCGTCGGCCGCGACTTCGTCGAGGAGGCGCTCGTGTTCGGCGGCGACGTGCCCACGCTGGCCGACGCGATGGTGGCGGGCGGTCGCGCCGAGCTGGGCACGCGCGCGCTGACCGGCGAGCAGGGCCGCGTGCTCGCGCGCGCGCTCGTCGTGGTCGACGAGATGCTGGTGGATGCGGTCGATCGGGCCGCGGTGGCGCTGCCGGCCTCGCCGCTCGTCGTCGTCGGCGGCGGGAGCATGCTCGTCCCCGACGACCTCGACGGCGTGACCGAGGTCATCCGCCTGCCCGACGGCGACGTGGCCAACGCGATCGGCGTGGCCATCGCCCCGGTCAGCGGTGAGGCCGACCGCATCTGCCCCAACCGGCAGGGCACCCGCGCGCGGGCCATGGAGGAGGCGCGCGTCGCGGCCTTCGCGCGCGCCGTCCACGCCGGCGCCGACCCCGCCCGCGTCGAGGTCGTCGAGGTCGTCGAGATCCCGTTGAGCTACCTGCTCGACCCGGCCATCCGGATACGGGTCAAGGCCGCCGGTCCGCGGAGCTGAACGGCGCCGGCGCGATCACGTGCGCACGGGCTCGCAGAGCTCGGCGCTGATGGCGTTGGCGTCGAGGAGGGCGTCCTGGGCCGCGGGCTCGTCGCCCACGGCGATGAACTCTCGCGTCCAGACGAGCTGACGCTGGAGCGCCATCCGGAGCTGGGGATACTCCGCGTTGCCTGAGAACCACCTCATGCGCCGTCACCTCCCGCCGATCTCGTTCGGTGGGGTTGTCCCCACGCGGACGCGCGGCGAGGCTGGAGGCTGCGACGAAGAGCGCGCGAAGTCAGGGCAGGGTGCACAAACCCCGCGCGAGCCCTCCGGGCCACTGCGGTCCGGGCCTCGGCCTTGTGCATCTTCCATCAGAACGCACACCGGTCTGTCGGATCCTCCAAAGACTCACGTGCCGGCGACGCTCATGGTGCGGTGCATCGCTGCAGTCGTCCGACCGGGAGGTCTCGCCAGATGCTCGCGTCGTCGATGGACCGCTCTCACCACGGACCCGAGCCCCGCGCCCGGCTCTCGCACGCCGCGGAGCTCGACATGGTCCTCGCCGCGCAGGCGGGGGACGCCGAGGCGCGCGAGCGCCTGATCGAGGCGTTCCTCCCGCCCGTCGGGAGCATCGCCCGGATCTACCGCGGCTCCGCCGCGATCGACCGCACCGAGCTCGTCCAGGAGGGTGTCGTCGGCCTCCTGCGCGCCCTGCAGCGCTACGACCCGACGCTGGGGACGCCGTTCTGGGCCTACGCCTCCTGGTGGGTGCGTCAGGCCATGCAGCAGCTCGTCTCCGAGCTCACGCGCGCCGTCGTCCTGTCCGACCGGGCGCTGCGCCAGCTCGCCCGCGTGAAGGACGCCCAGGCCGAGCACGTCCGCGCGAACGGGCGCGAGCCCACGCTCCTGGAGCTGGCGTCCGGCTGCGGGCTGAGCCGCCGGCAGGTGCAGAACCTGATGGCGGCGGAGCGCAAGCCGCGGGCGCTGGAGGAGCCGTTGGGCGGCGACGACGACCTGGGCGGCACCCTGGGCGACGTCCTGGCCGATCCCCGTGCGCAGGACGCCTACGACATGGTGCCCATCCGCGTGGAGGTCGACCAGCTCCCGCGACTGCTGGACGGGCTCAGCGACCGCGAGGCCACCATCGTCCGCGCGCGCTACGGGCTCGACGGCGCCGAACGCACGCTGCAGGAGCTGGCCGCCAGCCTCGGCGTGAGCGCCGAGCGCGTCCGCCAGATCGAGCAGGTGGCGCTCGACAAGATGCGCGCCGTCGCCGAGGCTTGAACGCTGCGGGCCGCGGGCCTACTGGCGAAGGGTGGGCGCGTGGCGAGCCGCAGCCGACGGTCGTACCGCATGGGCGCGCAGCCTTGCCGCCCCTGTCCGCGACTTCCTGAGCACCGAGACCGGCAGCGCCTCGGTCCTGCTCGGCGCGGCGGTCGCCGCGCTGGCGTGGTCGAACTCGCCGTGGTGGACCTCCTACGACTCGTTCTGGGGCACGCGGCTGGCGATCGTCCTCGGCCACGCCTCGCTGTCGGCGGACCTACGCCATTGGGTCAACGACGGCCTGATGACGTTCTTCTTCCTGGTCGTCGGGCTGGAGGCCAAGCGCGAGCTCGACATGGGCGAGCTGCGCGAGCGCCGGCGCCTGGCGGTCCCGGTGATCGCCGCGCTGGGCGGCATGGCCGTGCCGGTCGCGATCTACCTCGCGTTCAACGCGGGCGGCCCGGGCGCGCACGGCTGGGGCGCGGCCATGTCGACCGACACGGCGTTCGCGCTCGGGA
>JAXDHQ010000009.1:0-16184 GCA_034664395.1 Solirubrobacteraceae bacterium
CGGGGCGCACCCGGAAGCGCACGGCCGAGTAGAGCACGATCGTGACGACCAGCACGAAGATCGGCACCGACACGATGAGCAGGACATCCCACAGCGTGTCGATCTGATCGGCCTGCGTGGAGTCCGCGGCCGGGAACCAGTGGATGAGCAGCCCGATGGCGATCCCCGCCAGGGACGCGATGACGCCCACGACGATCATCTCCGGAACCGTGCGCTTGCGCTCGCGGCGCGGCGTCCTCTCGTCGGGCATCGCCGCGGCATCCTATGGGTCGCTCGCGATGGAGCGCAATCAGCCTGTGTGCCAGGAGACCTGACGCGGCGCGGCGGGGCTCAGGCGGCTTCGCGAGCGACCGTCGGATCGGTGTCGGCGCCCTCGTAGCGCCGGCCCGACCGGTAGGTCGAGGGGGAGAGCCCGTGGTGGCGGCGGAACGCCTTGGCGAACTGCGCGGGCTGGCGATAGCCCACGCGATGGGCCACATCCCGGACCGTCAGGCCCCGCGTCTGCAGCATCTCGGCCGCCCGCTCCATGCGCACCGCGGTGAGGTGCTCGCGGAACGTCGTGTTCCCGATCTCGGCGTAGGCGCGCTGGAGCTGGCGCCGGCTGGAGGCCACCCGGCGGGCGATGTCGTCGAGGCTCAGGTCGCCGGCGTATTCGGCCTCGACGATGGCCGTGGCGTCCTCGAAGAGGCTGGTGCGATGGCGGATGGTGGCGGGGCGATGCATGAGCAGGAGACTGATCTGTCTTACGGGACCGTACCCCCCGTGGGATGACCCACAAGAGCCTACGCAGTCGAACTTGGCGCGTCGGCATTGGACAGCCTGTCAGGTGCTGCTAGATTGAGCCAAAGGTTGCAAGCGAGCCTCGAGGAAGGCTGCAGACGGGCATGCACGTACGCGACGGGATGACGAAGGTGGTCCTCACGGTCGGCCCGCACCACACCCTGCGGGACGCGGCGCGGCTCATGGCCGAGCGCCACGTGGGCGCCGCGGTCGTGATGGACCCCGAGAGCTCGGGTCCCGGCATCCTCACCGAGCGCGACGTCCTCGAGTCCGTGGCCCGCGGCCAGGACCCCGACGAGGAGCACGTCGCGGACCACCTCACGTCCGACATCGTCTTCGCCACGCCCGAGTGGTCCCTGGAGGCGGCGGCCGTCGCGATGGTCAACGGCGGCTTCCGGCACCTCGTCGTGACCGACGGCGCCGACGTCGTCGGCCTGCTCTCGATGCGCGACATCGTCCGCTGCTGGACCGACGACGGGGCCATCTGCGAGGTCCCGGAGTCCGCGCGGTACGGCGCGGCGGCCTGAGCCCCTACAGCGACGACAGGAAGGCCACGAGGTCCTTGACCTCCGCCGGCGTCAGGCGCAGCGGGGAGATCGAGGACGACGAGTTGTAGAAGTTCACGACGTCCGTGAGCGTCGTGAGCCGCCCGTTGTGCATGTACGGCGCGCTGTCGACGACGTCGCGGAGCTGCGGCGTGTTGAACGCGCCGAGGCCCGGCGGGGCGCCGATCGTCGTGCAGTCGAACATGCCGGGGACGGTCGCGCCCGGATCGTTGGCGCCGGGCATCTGCGACACGCACGTGGCGTGGAACCGGTTGTCGGTGAAGTCCGGGCCGCCGTGGCAGGCGATGCAGCCGCCCTTGGTCTGGAACAGGCGCAGCCCGCGCTCGGCGGCGAGCGACATCGTCCCGTCGTCGAACGAGGTCCGCGGCGAGCGGAGCTGCTTGACGTAGGCGACCATCGCCGCGGCCTGCTGGCCGGTCTTGGCCGCCGGCTGGGTCTTGCCGTCGGTGAAGTGGTTGAGGATCGTGTCGATCACGGTCTGGGTCAGCGTCGTCTCGGTGCCGGTCCAGAAGTAGGGCGAGGTCCGGGCGACGTTGACCAGGTTCGGCGGGTCGCGCGGGCCGGTGAAGTCCCCGACGTTGCCCGCCACGGGGTGCGGCGTGGTGCCCAGGCCGGCATTGGCCGTGCCCTCGCTGTGGCAGCTCTGGCACGACTCGCCGGACTTCGCCACGCTCGAGGAGCGGAACAGGGTGCGCCCGTTGGCGATGAGCTCGGCCTGCGGCGCGGTGCTCGCCGCGGCGGTAGCGTTGAGCACGCGCGCCATCGTCGCCGGCGAGACGTTCGGCTTGCCGTGCGGGTCCGTGGCGGCCGCGGACGTGCCGTTGTTGGCGAGCGTGGTGGCCAGCAGGCCGCCGGCCACGACGATGGCGGCGATCAGCAGGAGGCGCAGGCGGGTCAGCTTCATCAGATCCCCTCGGAGGCCGACATCTTGGCGCGCGCGGCAGCCGGAAGCACGGCGCACGCGTCTGCGGGGCGCGGCGCGAGCCGGCTGCGGAAGATCGGGCTGGCCGCGTGGCAGAGCGCGAAGACCTCGGCGAAGTCGCCGGCGCCGACGCCGTAGTCCGAGGCGGCCTTCGGCCACCACGGGGCGTCCGGACGGCCGCGGCGGGCCAGGTAGGCGCGCCGATCGGCGTTCGTCATGCGCTCGAAGTCGAAGGCGTGGCCGATCTCGTGCGCGAGGTCGTGGGCGACGCGGTGCGGCGCCTCCGTGGCCTGCATGAAGAGCGTGATGCGCCGGTCGCTGCGGTCGATGTTGCCCTCGACCCCCGGCCGCCCGGGCGCGAGCACGACCCGATAGCCCAGCGATCCGGCGCCGACCGACAGCAGCGGGCCGGTCGCGCGCAGCGTCGCGCGCGCCGCGGCGGCGTCGAACGACGAGCCGGACGGGGAGGAGGGCGCCGACGGGCCGGTCGCGCCGCAGCCCGCCGCGAGCGCGGTCACGGCGCCGACCGCGAGGGCTCCGAGCGCGCGGCGCCCAGTCTTCGTCACCGCGACCTCCGCAGGATCGCGCGGCCGCGCGCGTCGAGCCGGGCGACGGCGGTGGAGCGCACCTCGATGCGGGTGGCGAGCGCCCGGCGAGCGCCCGACAGCGTCACGCGGACGTCGGCCACGGTGCGGCGGTCGATCGCGAGCACGGTCCGCAGGGCGCGCCCGCTGCGCGTCACCGTCCCGAGCGCGTTGCGCAGGGCGGCCGCGGTCGAGCCGACGCCGGCCTTGTCCGGCGCGCTGCGCCAGGTGCGGTCCAGAAGCGTGAAGGACTCGACGCGACCGTTGCGCAGCGTCACGGTCAGCGCGCGTCCGTAGGTCCAGGTCTCGACCCCGCGCGAGCGGCGGGTGCTCGTCGGCTTGCCCAGGCAGGTGCGGACCGTCTTGGTCTCCGCGCCGAGCAGGAAGACCGAACGGCCCTTGCCCGCGCGAGTCAGCCAGCTCCGCGGGCAGCCCTTGCGCGGGTCGGTGACGTGGGTCGGCAGGACGCCGACCCCGGGGTCCGCGCCGCCCGCTCCGCCCGCGCCGGCGCCGCTGCCGCCGGGCGCCGTGGCGCCGGCCGGCCCGGCCAGGGGCGAGACCGTGCGGAACACGGCCGCCTTCGTCGCCGCGGCCCACATGACGGTGGCGGGCGTGCCCGCCTGCTGCGCCGGGTCGAGCGCCATCGAGAAGCTGCCGTCGGTGACGTCGACGTTGGCGTCGCCGCCACCCCCGGTCGTCTTGAGGTGGACCGGGCCGGCGACCGCCGAGTTGCCCATGAGCGCGCGTCCGGCGATCGAGCCGTCGGAGCCGATGGCGCCGTCGAGGGCGGGGATCGTGAAGCTGAAGGAGCCGGGGGCGTTCGTGCCGTGCGGCGTGAACGTCACGACGTCTCCCGCCTGCAGCGCCGGCGAGCCGGCGGCGTCCCACGACTGCCCGCCGGGGCCGAGGTCGATGCCGCCGCCAGCGCCCAGCCCGACGCCGGTGGCGCTGGTGACGACCGACGCGCCGCGCTTGACCGCGACGTCGATCGAGGTCATGCCGTCCAGGCCGGTGGCCGTCAGCGCGCCGGTGCCGGTGGTCGCCGTGATCGTCGGCAGCGGACCGGGCAGCGGGTTGCCGGCGGTGACGCCGCTGACGCGGGAGATCAGCGCGGCCGAGCTCTCGGTGAACCACAGGTTCCCGGCGTTGTCGGCCATCACGCCGTCGGTCAGGCTCTGGCGCTCGACCGGTCGCCAGCTCGGCCCCGGAGCGACGTCGGCGCAGGTCGGCCCGGTACGCACCGAGCCGACGATGTCGCCGTACTCGTCGCCCCAGTAGAGCGTCCCGGCGCGGTCGATGGCGATGTCGGCCGGCAGCGGCTGGCCGTGGAAGTCGTTGTTCGGCAGCGCGGTCTCGCAGAACCCGAGCTTCGTGTTCGGCTTGGCCTGCGAGGGGTCGAGGCGGCCGATCTTGCCGGTCTCCGTCTCGCTGAACCAGACCATCCCCTGGCGGTCGACGGCGACCGAGTGCGGGTTGGAGGTCTCGGCCGCGATGAGCCCGAGGTCGGGCGCGTCGACGATCGCGAAGCTCGGGATGTTGTAGTGGCTCAGGCTCACGGTCGAGACGGCGAACGGGCGCGAGATCCCGGGCGTCAGCTTGCCGAGGCGGTTGTTGGCCGCCTCGGTGAACCACACGTTCCCGGCGCGGTCGAGCGAGACGCCCGTGGGCGAGCTGCACAGGCACGGGAAGTCGACCTTGTTGAGCTCGGTGCCGTCGGGCGCGACGCGCAGGGCGCCGATCTGGTTGGCCCCCTGCTCGTTGTACCAGAGCACCGTGTTGCCGTCGCCGTCCTGCGTGGCGTCGATCTGGATCGGCAGGCGCAGCGGGATCGCGGGGTCGGGCGGCGCCGGGATCGCGCACTGCGGACACGGGGCGAGCTGGTAGATCGTCACGCCGTTGGAGGTGCCGTCGCCGACCTTGGACGGGTCGATGCGGGCGATCCCGTCGCCGAGCGTGAGCGTCACCCACACGATGCCGCGCGCGTCGACGGCGACCCCGTGGGGTCCGAGCACCCCGCCCGCGGCGGCGGTGGCGTCGCCGCCCGGCAGCTTGACCGTGAGCCGGTCGGCGGTCGCGAGGTCGGCGCCCGGCGTGATCCGCAGGACCTCGTCGACGCCGGCCAGGGCGACCCACAGCTTGCCGGTGGTGTCCTGGGCCATGTGCAGCGGCGACGCGAACGGGCGCGGGGTGGCGTCGGTGCCGCCGACGTCGATCGTCTGGCGCGCGGGGCCGCGGTCGAGCGTGATGACGGCGCCGGCCTGCTCGCCGGAGCTGGGGTCGCCGACCCAGACGGCGAAGGCGTCGCTCGCCGGGTGCAGCGTGACGGTGCGGCTGGCGCCCGGGGCGAGCGTGGTGTCCGCGCCGAGGTCGGCGTCGAGCGAGTCGTACTTGAAGCGGCCCCAGTCGACCGCGCCGTAGATCGGCGTGCGGCCGAAGAGGTGCAGCGCCGACAGGTCGTGCGTGAAGTTGTCGGTGTTGACGATCGTGACCGTCAGCGCCCCGCCGGGGGCGAGGTGCAGGTCGCCGGTCGTCGTGTAGGTCTGGTCGTTGGCCAGCGCCACGGTGACGTCGGCGTTGGGGTCCGAGGCGACGCCGGCCGGCAGCGCGCTGCGCACGCGCATGGCGGCGACGAGCGGCAGGTCCTGCGTGGCGAGGCTCTGCATCGCCGTCAGGTTGGCCGTGTCGAGGCCCTGCAGGTCGGTCCAGAGCTGCTTCTCCGGCGCCTTGTCGCTGAGCGCCGCGATGCCGTTCTGCTTGTTGGCGGCCGGGTCGGCGGTCGGGGACCGGTCGAAGTTGAACTGCTGCTGGATCCGGGCGACGCGCGCGTCGGTGGCCGGCCGCAGCGTGACCAGCGTGCGGTGGTCGGGGCGCAGGTCGGGGTCGAGCACCGCCTCGGTCATCCCGGACGGCGGCATGTTCACGACGATCCTCTGCACCGCCAGGCGGCTGCGCTCCATCTCGCCGGCGGGGTGGAAGCGTCCGCTGACGGTCGTGCCCAGGTCCATCCGCTGCAGCGCGAGCGGCACGAGCGCGTCGACCTGGCCGCCGATGTTCGTCGTCCCGTCGCGCAGCAGCGACGCGGGCGCGAGCTCGCCGCCCATGCCCGTGCCCAGCTCGCTGATCAGCCACGTGATCGTGTAGGGCCGCGACGTGTTGGGGAAGCGCAGCATCGACGTGTCGGTGATCGCGTGCTGGCCGAAGCGGACCTCGCGGATCGTCACGTTCGGGTTGGGCACGTCGGGGACGTCCTGGATCTTCGATGGGGCGTTCCAGTTCAGCAGCGCCAGGCCCGAGTACGGGCGCCCCGGGATGGGGTTGCCCTCGAGGATGTCGATGGCCTCCTGGCGCGCGGCGGCGGCCGTGGCCGCGTCGGGCGCGTTGACCATGGTGGTCAGCGCGGCCTCGAGGTCGTCGTCGGGCGCGCCGGTCGGCTGCACGTTGGCCGGGCGCGGCGCCGAGAACGGGTCGCCCAGGAGCTGCTGCACGTCGGGCAGCGTGTTGGCGACGTTGGCCTGCGGGCCGCCGTTGCTCTCCGTGTTGGCGACCGGGGCGCCGCCGGCGTCCGGCAACGACGTCGCGCCCGCCGCCGGGGCGACGAGCGCGATCAGGATCGCTGTACTGCAGACAAGACGTAGGATCGGCCGCACCGCGGATCCAGCTTCCCGGGTGCGAGGCCCGGCGGCATGGGTGAAGTGCGCGGTCGCAGTGCGGGAATGCGCACATCCCATGCCGCCGGGTGATCTCAGCGCGTGAGCGTCACCGTTCCCTCGGCGCGGTCCGGGCTCAGCCGCTTGGCCGTGGGGCCGGCGTTGACGCTGAGCTGGTAGGCGCCGGGCTTCAGCTTGCCCATGAGGCGGGGCGAGGGCCGCCAGATCACCGTGATCCGGCCGCCGCGGCGGACCTTGATGTCCACCGTCCCCACCGGGGCGACCGCCGCCTTGCGTCCCTTGCCGACGTGGCGGAAGAGCCGCAGGCGCAGGACGCGGGTGTTCTTCGGGACGGTGAGGGTCAGGCGCAGGCCCCGGGTCCGCAGCGCGCCGAGGCGCACCTTGCGGGCGACGAGGAGGCGGCTCACCTGGATGCCGCGGACCTCCACCGTGCCGCGGCTCTCGTTCGAGCCGGAGCCAGAGCTGCCGCCGCCGCCGCCGCCCTTGCCGTTGCCCTCGTTGTTGCCGGGGCCCTGGTTGTCGTTGCCGGGCTTGGCCGGGTTGAACCCGAGGTCGAACAGCGGCGCGCGGCCGATGCAGTCCAGGCCGGGGAGCGGCTTGATCGGGCAGGTCGCGTCGGGACGGACGCGCATGATGCCCCACATGCCGGCCTCGATGAACGGGCGGCGCATGTCGCCGTAGAAGAAGTCCCCGTTCGCGCGGGCCATGCCGCCGGCGCCGCCGGCGATCAGGTCGTCCTGGGTCTCCCAGGCCGCGACTCCCTTGGTCTGCATCTGCTGGCTCTCCAGCAGGTGCTGGTCCTGCCAGAACGACTGGCCGCCGAGGTTGAACGCGTGCGGCTGCTCGGAGCCCGGGGCCACCATCGCGTGGACCTGGACCGGATCGCCCGGGTAGGCCCGCAGGATCGGGGTGACCGGGTCGCCGTGCGCCGCCGAGCTGAACATGGCGGGGTCGTCGGGCCGACCGGCGTTGGACTTGTAGTTGATCAGCGCGGGGCCGGAGACCCCGTTGGGGTACGGCATGAAGCTGCCGCCGATGATCGGGTCCGCGTCGCTCATGATGACCGAGAAGTCGCGGTAGTCCCCACCGCCCGGCACGTGGACGTCGACCTGGGTGCCCACGTCCTTGCCGTTGCCGCTCACCGGGTCGGTGAACGACGCCCCGGAGGGAGCGATGTTGATCATGCCGTAGAGGCCGTCCTTGCCACTGTCGTCGCCGAAGTCGCTGATCGACGCGCTGCCGATCTTGACCGTGTCGGCGTAGAGGTGGTAGGTGCGGGACTCGCCCGGCGCGACCGTCTGCTCGGGGTTGTACCCGACGTCCACACCCGAGGAGTTCGCGGTGCGCAGGAGCTCACCGACATGGAAGGACGCGCGCGGCCCGGCCTTCGGGAACGCGTTCGTGAAGTCCACCGTGATGCACTCCCCGGCCGCCGCGTGCAGCACGAGCGGCTCGGGCGTCGTCTGGCCGTTGGCCACCGAGGCGGCCTCGCCGCTGGGGACGAAGGCCTCCGAGGCGCCCTGGACGCCGTTCTTGACGTTGACCGCGCTGATCGCGAACTTCCTCGCCGGGGCGCCGTCCGGGCACGGGTTGTCCGCGGCCCCGGTCTGGGCCGCCGGCGGGCGACCGCCGGTCACCGCGGGCAGGGGACCGCCACCGGTGGGCACGGTCGTGCCCGGCAGCGGCAGCAGGCTCGGGACCTGCTTGTCGAGCACGCGCATGACGCCCCAGGCGCCCTGGCGCAGTCTGCGACCCGTGCCGTTGAAGTACAGGTAGTCGCCCGGCTGGTGCTGGGCGCCACCCGCACCGCCATCCAGGATCGCCGTGTAGCGCTCCGAGATGCCGTAGTGCAGCGTGTCGGTCAGCGTCGACGGGTCCTTGCCGTTGTCACCGAGGTACCGCGGCTCCAGGGAGAAGCGGTTGCCGTCGATGTGCAGCGAGTCGACGTTGGCGCTGACGTTGATGGTGCGCACGACGAACGGGTCGCCGGCGTACGCCTGTGGCAGCGGCGTGTTGGGGTCGCCCCATCTGAAGGAGCTGTACCGCAGCGACGGGTCGCCCGGCCGGTCGGCGAACGGCACCGCGCGCAGGTTCAGCGTCGAGTCGGTGATCGGGTTGTCGTCGATGGTCCACAGGGCGAGCTCGCGGAACGAGCCGTCCACGAGGCCGGGCGCCAGCGGGTTGTCGGTCTTGATCGTGACGTACGTCCCCGAGTCGACCGGCTGGCCCGTCTGCGGGTCGAGGTACTGCGACCCGGGCGGCTCGACGATGAACTGCCCGACGAGGCCGTGGCCCCAGTTGTGGATGCCGTCGACGTGGTCGTGGAAGAAGATGTTGTCCAGGACCACGTCGGGGTACCAGCGGTACTGCACGAACTCGTCGCCCGTCCAGGCACCGGTGGTGTGGGGCTTGTCCAGCCCCTTGACCAGGGTGACGGTGTTGGCCGCCGAGTCGATCGACTCGATCTCGCGGACCTCGATGTCGTTGGTGCCTTCGTCGACCGCGATCCACTCCTGCGGGCGGAACTTGGCGACCGAGCTGAGCGCCAGCGTCTTCGCGTCGACGGCCGTGTCGGCGGTCAGCCGGACGTCCTCGAGCTGGTACGGGCGCACGGCCTGGCCGAACTGCATGCCGGTGCCGACGCCGTCGGACGCCTGCACGTCGAACTGGACGTGGTGGATGTGGATGTTGGTCATCGGGAACGGCTGCTCGGCGGTGGGCGACTGACGGCTGGTCAGCGTCACCGCGATGCAGTCTCCGATGTTGCCGCGGATGGCCAGCGGCTGGGCGGGCTTGCGCCCGGCGAGCACGTCGGCGGCGTCCTGCGCGAGGACGAAGATCTTGCCCTCGGGGTCGGTTGCCCCCGCCTGGGTGATCTTGATCGGTAGCTGCAGGGACACGATGTTGAAGTGCCGCAGGTGCGATCCGGCCGGGCACAGGCCGTCGGGCCGGTTGGTGAACGGCTGTGGCCCGCCGCCCGGCGTCGGCTTCTGATCGGCGTTCTCGCCGAGGTACGGGGCACCGGAGTGGCCCGCGGGCGAGAACGGCGATCGCTGCCCGATGTGCGGACGCAGCAGCGGGTACGCCGGGCGTCCGTTGTCCGGGTTGAACAGGAGCTCGCGGCGGTTGCCGACGAACGTGTCACCGGGCTCGCCCGTCGGGTGCCCGTCGACGTAGTCGGCGTCCGCGGGGGTCCGCAGGTTCGGCCACGCCGTCGTGTCCTCGGTCTCGCCGAGGTACAGCGGCGCGTCGGGGTTGGACTTGTCGATCGTCCAGTCCCAGACCGAGCCGTCCTTGAAGCTCGAGGCCACGCCGGGCGCCGGGAGCTGCGGACGGATCCACGCGTCGACGTTGTCCTTGTCGATGACCGTGCCGTCGGGCATGGTCTTGCCGATCAGGCCCGCCGACGTGACGGCCGCGGGCAGCGCCGTGCGGTCCGGCAGCGTCGCCAGGTCCTTCTGGTGGGTGTCGAACACGCGCCAGAAGCTCCACATGCCCGAGACGTAGTGCTCGGCGATGTGGCAGTGGAACAGGAAGTCGCCCGCCGACTGCTGGACGCCGCCGGCGCCGCCCTCGATCTGGAGGTCGTAGGACTCACCCGGCCCGAAGGCCTGCGAGTCCAGGCGCGACGAGGGCGACTCGCCGGTCTTGGGGTGCTTGTTGAGGCCGGTGTCGTCGTAGCCGAACGTGTGGTCGGCGTGCGGGTTCTGACGCCAGCGGATGCCGCCACCGTGCAGGTGGTAGACGTGGAACATCTCCGACCCGGCGTGGACGATGCGGATCTTGGACGGGTCGCCCAGGTAGGCGCGCGGCATCGGCGTCGCCGGGTCGCCGAAGACGTAGCTGTTGTAGCCGAACGCCTCGAAGTCGGGCTGCTTGTTGAGGCGGTTCATGAACGGCTCGGAGCGGTAGTTGATCGCTCGCGCGCCGGGCCGGTAGCTCGTCGTCAGCGGGTCGACGCGCGGCAGCTTGCCGCCGGTCTTGGTCGAGATGTCGAAGTTCTCGTTGCCGACCTCGTGGAAGAGGTTGACGTACTCGCGGAAGCTCTTGCCGGAGGCCGGCTTGACGATGGCCTCCCAGCCCCAGTCGATCTGCTGCGTCGCGTCGTCCGGGTTCAGGTAGGTCGAGCCGGGCGGCTCGACGACCAGGGCGCCGAACAGGCCGTGCGAGACGGCGTCGCGGTTGTTGGCGCCGGGGCGGATGTAGTGCGCGCCCTCGAAGGTCTCCTCGTTGGGGACCCAGTAGCGGAAGGTGCGCGTCTCGCCGTTGGCGACGGCCGAGGAGACGTTGGTGCCGATGGCGTCACCGGAGGACGCGGCGTCGTAGGAGAGGCCGTCGATGTGCATCCCGTACTCGCCGCCACCGGTCTTGTTGGTGAAGGTGATCTGGACGCAGTCGCCCTCGTTGGCGCGGATGACCAGCGGCTGGATCGGGTCGCGGCGCAGGCCGACGGAGACGTGCTGGCTCTGCTCCTCCGCCTTGATGTTGGCGATCTCCTCAGCGGTGTCCGAGGGCGCGTACATGACGCCCTGCGGGTCGTGGTCGCCGAAGCGGTTGAGCGGGATGTCGACCTTCATCGCCGTGACGTTGAAGGTCTTCATCGCGCTGCCGGTCGGGCACGGAGCGCCCGGGCCCGCGCCGGCGGCGGCGAGCTCGGCCCCGTTCTGCGCGAACAGCCCCAGCGGGGCCACGAGCATGACGAGGAAGGTCGCGCGCAGGGCCATCTTGCCCTTGAACGTCGTCGGCAGCGCCCAGGTCGCCGGGCGCGGCGCCTTCCACGGACGGCGCGTGCGCGGCAGCGTGCACACGATCAGCGCGAGCGGCAGGTTCACCGCCAGGACCGCCATGCCGTCGCGTGCGAGGTGCAGCGGCAGCGGCAGGTCGGGTCCGCCGTGGTGGGCGCCGAAGAGGAACGAGTGGGCGGGGTTGCCCATCGCCGTGGCGAGGCTGGCGCCGACCGCGACGAAGCAGGCCAGCACCGAGCTGGCCATGCCGTCGGAGAGGCGCTCACCCTGGCGCTCGATGACGCGCCTGGCCAGCACCACCGCCAGCCAGATCGTCAGGAAGATGATCGGCAGCGCGAGCGTGGAGTCGCGCAGCCAGTGGATGAGGAACGGTGGTTCGTTGCGTTCGTGACCGCCCTCCACCTTGTGGAGGTAGACGGTCCAGAGGCCGCTCGCGTAGGCAAGGACGAGCGTCAGCGCCAGGACCGAGGAGGGCCTGGCCAGGACGCCGGCGGGGCGGCGTCGCAGGGCGCGGATGAGCAGCGCAGTCATTCCGTTTTGCTCCGTGCTCTAGTGGTTGTGGTGGAAGAAGTGATCGAACGCGGACTGCGGCGTCTTCTTCGACTGGGCGTTGTTACCGAGGTCGACCAGCACGGGCCGGTTCTGGCCCGGGTCCTTGAAGGCCAGCCAGAGCTTCTTCTTGCTGGCCGGGATCACGAACGCCAGCTCGCCATCGATCGAGGCGGAGGGCTGTAGCTTGCCCACGCGGAGACTGGACTTCGTGACGAGGACCGCCTTGCCATCCGGGCTCCCGACGTGCAGCGTGAACTGGTCGGGCTCATAGGCGATCGGGTTCTGGAGCAGGTTCGTCATGTTGACGTCGACGTTGACCTGCGTCTGACCGGCGGGCACGAGGCTGCCGATGCCGTGGACGGCGCCCGCGAGGTCCTTGGCCGTGAGGCCCTTGACCTTGGATGCGTGCTCGACGGCCAGGGCCCCGAAGCTGACGGGGATGTCCTGGGACGTCCCCCACGGCCCCTTGGGCAGGGCGTTGGAGGTTGCGGAGGATCCCGTGCTCAGGATGTTCGCCGTGAACAGTCCGCCGGCGATCGCCAGCACGACGGTCAGGGCGACCAGGGCCATGGGCAGGGTACGAACTCGCAGTGCAGCATCCATAAGTGGCAATGCTCCTGTGCCAGAGTTGGCGTCGGCAGGGTGGACCCCGACGAGAACCCTGCGGTTCTCCGCACCGGATTCCGCACGCGGTCCTAGGACCGGCTCGGAGTGCGAGTGGATCGCGGCGCGGAGGTCCATTACGCGCGCGGAGGGCCGACGAGTCGTGCGGTCCCGAAGCGCCCGCCGCAGCCGCTGGCCGAGACGGCCAGGACGAACTGGCCGGAGCGCAGACGGGCGCGCTGGACGGGGGTGAGCCGCCACGTCAGCAGCGTCGCCCGTCCGGGCAGGATCGCGGTGAAGAGCGGGCGCCCGCGCGTCTGGTGCTTGGTGAGCGGGTGCAGCTTGCGGATCGTCACGCGGACGCGCCGTGACGTGGCGATCGGCGCGATGCGCAGGGCGACGGAGTGGCCGTCGTCGGCCCACCGCGCCCAGTCGATCGCGGGAGCCGCGGCCACGAGGCATGCCCGCGGCGCGCTCGCGCTCGCGGTCGCCGGCCTGCCGGCGGCCGTGGCCGTGGACGTCGGGGCGACGACGGACGGCTGGCCGGCGCCGGAGGGGCCCGCGGGGCTCACGACCGGCGGCAGCGGCGCGGGGAGCACCTCGAAGTCGAAGGTCGCGGGCGCGCCGACGTTGCCGGCGAGATCGGTCGCGCTGACCGTGAAGGTGTGCCGGCCCAGCGACAGGTTGCGGAGCGTCAGCGGCGCGCCGCACGCGCCGGGGTCGGCGCCGTCGAGGCTGCAGGCGAAGCTGGCCAGGGAGTCGTCGGCCGAGAAGCGCAGCGTCAGCGTCGAGCGCGCGATGCTGGCGTCGCTGGCCGGGTTGTCGACGGTGACCTGCGGCGGCGTGCGGTCGACGACGACCGTGCGGCGCAGCGGGTCGCTCGAGCGGTGGCTCGCGTCGGTCGCGACGACGTCGAGGGTGTGCAGGCCCTCGTCGATGGGCGCGCCGCCGACGCCGGTCATGTCGAAGGTGCCCTCGGGGCCGGTCCCGCACGCGACCGATGGCCCGCCGTCCTGCGTGCAGGCGAACGTCGTGTCCGCCGCCGAGCCGTAGCGGAAGTGGAGGGTCAGCGCGTTGGTGTAGGTGGGCGGCGCCTCCAGCAGCCCCACGTGCGGGCGTCCGAGCGGCGTCTTGGCGATGCGCCGCAGGCGCCCCTGCCCGACGACGCCGATGGTGCCCGCCGCCGAGCTCGGGTCGTCGGCCACGTACAGGGTTCCGTCCGGGGCCACCATCAGCCCGGTGACGCTCGAGAAGCCGGTGACGTACGTCTCGATCGCGCCGGTGTCGACGTCGAGGACGTCGACCTGGTCGTCGATCGAGGCGTGGCTGGCCGTGCCGGCGTACACGCGCCCGGTGGCGGCGTCGGCCGCCACGGCGCTCGGGACGCCGCCGGGGAAGTTGGCGATCGCGACCGTCGGCTGCCCGTCGCCGATCGCGGGGCTCGCGATCGTGGTGACGTTCGCGGCCTCGACGACGTACAGCGCGGCGCCGAGGTGGGTGAGCTGGCCGAGTCCTCCGCCCGCAGCTTCGGGCGGCGCGCCGGCGGGGGGCTCGCCGACCGTGCTGCCGATCAGGCAGGGCGGCGCCGCGCACGCCGGGAGCGAGTAGCGGCGGATCGTGCCGCCGCGCTTGCCCGAGAAGTCGATGGAGCCGTCCGGGGCCAGGGCGACGCCGAAGATGCGGTCGCCGGCGAGCGTGACGACGCGGTCGCCGCTGTCGATCGTGTGGGTGGTCGGGTCCCAGTGCAGGCGCCACACGGCGCCGGCGTTGGCGTCGGAGTCGCCGACGTAGAAGCTCGAGCTCGCGGGGTCGAAGACCATCTGCGTGGGCGAGCCGGGCGCGGGCGCCGGCGGCACCACGGCGTGGTCGCGGCACCACTGGCCGTCCTGGGCGAAGAGCGCGGGGTCGGTCTGGACCGCCGGGCTCACGCTCAAGTCGAGGTTGAGCTTGCAGACGCCGAAGTTGCCATCGCTGACCCACAGCGCGCCGTCGGGCGCGAGGGCGAGGCCGGCGGTCTCCGTGAGCCCGCGCGGCAGGACCGTCTCCACGGCCGCGTGCGCGGTCGACGCGCCCAGCAGCAGCGCGCCCGCGACGATGGCGGGCAGCAGCAGGGAGGAGCGCAGGCGTGAGGTGACGTCCCTGTCAGCGAACATTGGCAAGGGATCGTGCCGAGACTCGCACTCCGCGGTATGAGCAGAACCCGCAGCGCCGTGCGGGTATTCGCGCATGGAGTGCCAGGTCTACGTGCGTGCTCCCGCAGCAGGTGGAGCGAGTTCCTCGCTGGCCTTCCTACGGGTCGTCGGGGAGGATGGTCGCCCTGCTCCGTCCGGCCGCCGGCTCATGCTCGTGGATCGCGGTCAGGCCCCCTTGGTCCCTCCCGTGCGCCGTCGCATCCTCATCTACACCCCCCACGCCGGAGCCTGGGGCCTACGCCTGGCTGACGCCGTCGCCCAGCGCGCCCCCGAGGCCATCTGCCTGGTGGTGCGGCGCGGAGAGGGCGCAGCGCCTCACGCGGGCGCGCGCGCCGCGGTGCTGGACCTGCCCGCCGTCCCGGAGTCCGGCCGCGACCCGGGTCTGCGGATCCTGGCCGACGTCGCGCGCGCCGTGGACCCCGAGACCGTCGTGGTGCTCGGCGAGCCGCTGGGCCCGCGGGGCGAGCTCGCCCCGACGCTGGCGGCGCTGCGGGCCGTGGCGTCGCCGCCCAAGCGCTTCCTCGCGCTCACCGAGGACGAGCTCGGGGCCATGGGGGAGGCGGGCGGCGGCCGCGCGCTGCGTGCGCTCCTCGCCTGGTACGACCATGCGCTCGTCTTCGCCGAGCGCGACGCGTGCGCGGCGCTCGAGCCCGCGGAGCTCCGGGAGGGCGGTACGGTCGCGCTCTCCTACGTTGGGGGCTCCCCTGGGGTTGCGAGCCTGGACCGCGCGGCCCGGCAGCTCCTCGCGGCTTGATCCCCCGCTCTCAAGGCGATATAAAGAAAGGGGGAAAATCCCAGGGTGGGTCCCCACTACCCGGTGTGTGCGGGTTCTGGCATCTTGCGGGGCGTAGTTTCGGAGGCCAAGGCACGACAGCCGGCAGCCTCCGGGGGGAAACGAGGCTTTGCGGAGGGGGCTCCGCGAGGCAGGAAGTGGGGGCACTTCAGAATGAGGGCAACGGATTTCGCCCTGGCTGTGGGGGATGTGCGCGGCATGCCGCGCGAACGGCGTGCCGGATGCGTCCGGTACGCAAACGCGGCGACGGCTGGTAACGGCCGTCGCCCGGCGCTCGTCCGTGAGCTGCACGCGTGGACGCTGCCGGCGCTTGAGCGCCTGGCAGCCGACGCGGCAGCGCCCGGCGCCGAGCGTCACGAGCTGGTGCGTCGCGCCGGCGTCGAGGCCCTGGGCCTGCGGGACCGCGTGGAGGCGCTGACGCGCCTGGACGAGGAGCTGGCTTGCCGGCTCCACGACTGCGCGCTGCAGCTCCTGGAGTACACGGCGACCGACGGCTTCGGCCAGGAGCTCGGGACCGAGCAGCTCGCCGAGCTGCTGGGACGTACCGTCGACGAGGTGCGGGCCGCTCTGGCGGACCGCTTCGTCGACGCGGCCGACCTGGACACCGCCCTGCAGGCGGTGGCCGACGAGGCGATGGCCCTCGGGCTGCCGCCCGTCACGCTGGCCTGCCGCTCGCGGCGCGCGCTGAGCGCCGAGGAGATGCGGCCGATCATCGACGCCGTCCGCGAGGCGCTCACGAACGTGCGCAAGCACGCTCGCGCCGAGCACGTCGTCGTCCG
>JAXDHQ010000010.1:0-22379 GCA_034664395.1 Solirubrobacteraceae bacterium
CCGCGACGGCGCTCGCGGCGCTTCAGGCCCGCGCGGGCCGGACGGGAGATGGACGCCCGGCGCACGCTGCGCAGCGCGATGCGCACCGAGGGGCATCCGATCGAGCGCTGCTGGCGCCAGCAGCGGCTCGTCCATCGCAAGCTCGTGTTCCTCATCGACGTCTCCGGCTCGATGGAGCCCTACGCCCGCCCGCTCGTGCTCTTCGCCCAGGTCGTCCGCCAGGCGGCGCGCAAGGTCGAGGTGTTCACCTTCGGCACGCGCCTGACGCGCATCACGCCGGAGCTGACCGGGCGCGACACTGGCCGCGCCCTGCGGCGGGCGGCGCAGGCGATCCCCGACTGGGCGGGCGGCACGCGCATCGGCGACGCGATGAAGGCGTTCAACGACACCGCCGGCCGGCGGGGGATGACGCGCGGCGCGGTCGTCGTCGTGTTCTCCGACGGCTGCGAGCGCGGCGATCCCGAGCTGCTGGGCGCGCAGATGGCGCGGGTCCACCGCGCCGCCCACACGGTCGTGTGGGTCAACCCGCTGGCCGGCGACGTGCGCTACGAGCCCAGGACGCAGGGCATGGTCGCCGCGCTGCCGCACGTCGACGTGCTGCTCGCCGGCCACAACCTCGCCGCCCTGGAGACGCTCGCCGCGGTGCTCGAGGCCGTGCCGGAGCGACGCTCCCGGCGCACGGTGCGATGACCCAGACGGAGGGGAACGGCATGCAGGCTCAGGACGACGACGACGTCATCGCCGCCCGCCGGGCCGCGCCACGGCAGGTGAGCGCGAGCCCGTTCGGGCCCGGCGACGAGATCGGGATGCTCAACCTCCTGACCGGCGCCTCGCGCGCGGCCGTCTTCGGCGAGGCCGACGCGACGAAGCTCTTCGACCTGTCGGTCGAGTACTTCGTCGGCATGCCGTCGTTCTCGATGTTCGGCGACCCGACGTTCCAGATCTGGATGTCGCACACCCCCAACGGCAGCGTCCAGGACGACCCGATCGGCGTCGGCCCCGAGCAGAACCGGCTCGTCGGCTGGTCGGCGGACTCGATGGCGATGTTCGTGCACACCGGCACGCACATCGACTCGCTCAACCACTTCGGCTACTGCGGCGAGATCTGGAACGGCTTCAACGAGCGCGAGCACCTCGGCAGCCGCCACTGGACCGTCTGCGGGGCCGAGAAGCAGCCGCCGATCATCGGGCGCGGGATCCTCATCGACGTCGCCGGCGCGCACGGCCTCCAGATGCTGCCCGACTCCTACGGGATCGGCGCGGACGACCTGCGGATGGCTCTCGATCGTCAGGGCACGCAGGTCAGGCGGGGCGACGTCGTCATGGTCCGCACCGGCCGCATGCAGGCGTGGCCCGACCGCGACCGCTACCTGCTCAACGAGCCGGGGCTCGACCGCGACGGCGCCGAGCTGCTCGCCGAGGCGGGCGCGATCGTGATCGGCGCAGACAACGTGGCGCTCGAGCGGGCGCCGTCCGCGGACCCCGAGAACCACCACGGCGTGCACACCTACCTGCTGGCCGAGGCCGGGGTCCCGATCATGGAGAACGTCGACCTCGAGGAGCTGGCGGCCGAGGCGGTCTACGAGTACGCCTTCATCGGCGCCGGCATGCCGATCCGGGGCGCGACCGGCGCGCCCATGCGACCGATCGCGCTGCCGTTGCGCGATCGCTGACCCGCGATCGTGGGTCCGGCGGTACTAGGACCAGCCGAGGGCTGGCACGTCCTCCGGGCCTGTGGCACAGTGGCCGCCGCTTCGGGCCGGGCCGGCGGCCACGGCCCGCACCCGACACACCGACACCACGGGGTACGACATGACGCTCGCGGCCATCAATCCCTACACCGGCGAGGAGATCGCCTCCTTCGAGGAGGCCAGCGACCAGGACGTCCGGCGCGCGCTGGATCGCGCCCAGGATGCGTTCGTGGCCTGGCGCGCGCGCCCGGTCGCCGAGCGCGCGGCCCTGCTCGGCTCGCTGGCGGACACGATGCGCGCCAACAAGGACCACCTCGCGCGGCTGGCGACGCTGGAGATGGGCAAGCCGATCACCGAGGCCGAGGGCGAGGTCGAGAAGTCCGCGTGGTTCTGCGAGTACTTCGCCGAGAACGCCGAGCGGCTGCTGGCGCCGGAGGCCATCGACGCCTCCGGCGACGAGAACTACGTCCGCTACGAGCCGCTCGGCACGATCCTGGCCGTGATGCCGTGGAACTTCCCCTACGTCCAGGTGTTCCGCTTCGCGCCGCCCGCGCTGGTGGCCGGCAACGTCGCGGTCCTCAAGCACGCCTCCAACGTCCCGCAGTGCGCCGTCGCGATCGAGGCGCTGTTCCTGGAGGCGGGCTTCCCCGATGGCGTGTTCCAGACGCTGCTCACCGGGCCCGCGGCCGTGGAGGGCCTGCTCGCCGACGAGCGGATCGGCGGCGTGGCGCTGACCGGCAGCGACCGGGCGGGCAGCTCGGTCGCCGCGATCGCCGGCCGGGAGCTGAAGACCTCGGTGATGGAGCTCGGCGGCTCGGACCCGTTCATCGTCCTCGAGGACGCCGACGTCGAGCACGCGGCCCGGGAGGGCTGCCGCGGGCGCAACATCAACGCCGGTCAGGCCTGCATCGCCGCCAAGCGCTTCATCGTCCTCGAGGAGGTCGCCGACCGCTTCGAGGAGGCGCTGGCCCGCGAGGTGCAGAGCCTCAGGCTCGGCGACCCGCTCGACCGCGACACGCAGGTCGGTCCGCTCGCGCGTCCCGACCTCGTCGACGCGCTGCGGTCCCAGGTGGAGGACTCGGTCGCGGCGGGCGCGCGGGTCGTCGCCGGCGGCACGCCGTGGGAGGGGCCCGGCTTCTTCGCCGTGCCGACGGTGCTCGCCGACGTGACGCCGGACATGCGCGTCTTCCGCGAGGAGACGTTCGGGCCGGTCGCCGCGGTCGTGCGCGCCAGCGACGAGGCCGAGGCCATCGCCCTGGCCAACGACACCCAGTTCGGGCTGGGGGCTTCGGTCTGGACGCGCGACACCGAGCGCGGGCGGCGCGTGGCCGAGCAGGTCGAGGCCGGGATGGTGTTCGTCAACGCGATCGTCGTCTCCGACCCGCGGCTGCCGTTCGGCGGCGTCAAGCGCAGCGGCTACGGCCGTGAGCTGGGCGAGCTGGGGATCCGCGAGTTCGTCTACGTGAAGTCGATCGCCGTCCACGAGCCGGCGACGACCTCCGAGCAACCGGTCGCGCTGGCGACCGAGTAGGCGCCGCGCGCGTCCCGTCGCCGGCGTCAGGCCCGGGCGCCGGCGGGCGGGCCGTCGTGGTCGTCCTCGAGCGGCACGCCCATCGCGTCGAGTAGCCGCGCGACCATCGCGTAGAAGGCGCCGGTGAGGATCAGCTCCACGCGCTCGGCGTCGCTGAAGTGGCGTTCGAGCTCGGCCGCCGTCGCCTCGCCGACGCTCCCGCGCACGAGGTCCTCGGCGAGCGCGAGCGCCGCTCGCTCGCGCTCGGAGAACACGGACGCCTCGCGCCAGTCGGCGACGGCGTCGAGCTGCTCCTCGCCGACCCCCGCCTGGCGCGCCATCCGCACGTGGTGGTGCCACTCGTAGGAGGACTCGGCGACCTGTGCCGCGCGCACGATCAGCAGCTCGCGCAGGGCGCGCGGGGTCTCGGGGTCCAGGCGCAGCCCCCACGAGAGCTTCAGGTAGGCCCGCAGCATCTCCGGCGAGTTGGCCAGCGCGCGGTAGAGGTTGATCGGCTGCCCGCCGATCGCCGCGAGCTCCTCGACCACGTCCGGCGGCAGGTCGACGAGGGGCATCCGCTGGCGCACGGCGCGTTCGGGCGGAGCGCTCATCGGGCCTCCTCGACGGCGACGTAGAGCACGAGCGAGCAGTCGGTCAGCCCGTTGATGGCGTAGGAGGTGTGCTCGAACGCCGTCCGGCCGCCGTCGGGCAGCGCCATGAGCTTGCGCCCGCTCAGGCGCGGGCGCACGTCGTGGCTGGGCCACCACTGCGCGAACTCCGAGCTGCGGGCCTGCAGCTCCTCGATGAGCTCGTTGAACTCGGGGTCGCCGGCGTAGCGCCCGGCGATCGCACGGAAGACGCCGATGAGCCGCCGGGCGTCCTCCTCCCAGTTGAGGATGAGCCGCCGCGCGCGGTCGTCGGCGAACAGCCACAGCAGGTAGTTCGGCGCCTCGGCGTCCGGGGCGCCGAAGGGACCGAAGATGCGCTCGGTCGCCGCGTTGCGCGCGATCACGTCGAAGCGGGCGTCGGTGACATAGGCGGGCCCGGCGGTCCACGCGTCGAGGACCCGCTGGATCGGCGCGGTGACGGCCCGCGAGCGCGTCGCGCCGGGGGGCGAGGGCGCGCCGCCCAGCGCCAGCAGGTGCTCGGTCTCCTCCTCGTCGCAGCGCAGCGTCCGGGCGAGCGAGAGCAGCACGCTGCGCGAGACGTTGATCTCGCGGCCCTGCTCGAGCCACGTGTACCACGTGACCCCGACGCCGGCGAGCTGGGCCAGCTCCTCGCGGCGCAGCCCGGGCGTGCGCCGCCGCGGGCCGGGCGGAATGCCCACGTCCTCGGGCTTGATCGCGGCGCGCCGGCTGCGCAGGAAGTCGCCCAGCTCCTGTCGGCGTGCCGCCTCGCGCGAGAGCTGGGACTCGGTGCTCACCACGGGCGATCGATCCTACCCCACCGGGAGGTTCCGCTCGCCGCCCGGAACGGGCTCGTGGCGGTAGTGCCGATACCAGCATCAGCACGCTTCTTGTCGCACCGTGGCGGGCCGCCATAGGTTCGCGCCGGGGGCAGCACACGAGCCCGATCGGGCAGAGGAGGAGAGACCGTTGACCACCCGGCTCAAGGCCGTCGCACCGCTCATCGTCGCCGTCGGGCTGCTGGCGTTCGCGCTGGTCGAGCTCGTCCTGAACTTCACCTTCCACTGGTTCACCGTGCAGGACGGCGTGTTCGGCAAGCTCGGGCTCCCGCGCGGGTTGCACCTCGTCCTGCCGGCCGCGTTCGTCTCGTGGGGCCTGTTCTTCCTGCTCGGCGGCAACGGCGCGGCGTTCCGCAGGACCGTCGTCGCCGCCGGCACCGGGACGATCGCCGCGGCGATCCTGATGGCCGCCGGCTCGGCCACCGCGCACGCGCCGGAGTTCTGGGGCCTGGCGCTGTGGGCGGCGATCACCGCCATGGGCGTCGTGGCGCTGTCGACCACGGTCGCCGACGACCGCTTCGCCCCCGCGCCCGCCTTCGTCTGCTACGGCACGGTCGTCTGCTGGTGGTACGCGACCGGCCTGGACAACTACGTGCCCAACGCCAAGGGCCCCGGGACGGTCGACGCGCTCGCCCAGGCGCTGGCCAGCAAGCCGCTCGCCGCCGGCATGGGCGCGTTCGGCGGGCTGCTGTCGATGCCCTGGTACTGGGTCGCCGTGAGCGTCTTCGTCTCGCTCGTCGGCGGCGCCGCGGTCGGCGTCGCGTCCGTCAGGCTCGGCGGCGCTCTAGGGCGTCTGGGCTCGCGTTCGACCGCGACCGCGGACGCGACCCAGGCGGCCTAGAGCCGCCGCCAGCTCAACCGGGGCGTCCTGCGCTCGCCGTCGATGACGGTCGGCGCCCCGGTGAGCTCGAGCCCGTCGCCGCTGAGCGCGATCGACCGGCGCTGGGCGGAGCCGACCCAGTTGGGCACCAGGCTCACCGCGACGTGATGGACGACCGTGGCCGCGTCCTCGTCGATCTCGTAGCGGCCGGCGTAGGCGAGATAGCCGGCGGCGGCGTCCGCGCGGTCGGCGTCGGTGCCGGGGCGCCCCCAGGGGCGCCGGTCGGCGGACATGATCTGCACGGACATGAAGCCGTCGGGCGTGTAGGCGAGCAGGCCCGCGACCCGCCGGCCCATCGGGTGGCCGACGCTCCCGTCCGCGCCGAGCGCCTCGTAGGACACCAGCGACCAGGCGCCGGCGAGCCGCTCGGCGAGCGACGCCCGGCTCACGACTCGAGCTCCGCGTCGGGCTGCAGCCTCGCGCCGAGGTCGAGCTCGTAGGCGCGCGTCTGGCCGCCCGCCGCCAGGAAGGCGCGCATCGCGGCCGTCGCCTCCGGCGTGGCCAGCGCGAGGCGCAGCCGGCGGTGCTCCTCGAGCAGGCCGTCGAAGAGCGACGGCGCCGCGGCGTCGACGGCGGCCTTGGCGTGGGCGATCGCGGGGGCGGGGAACGACGCGATCCGGCGCGCCAGGCGCTCGACGAACGGGCGCAGCTCGGCGCGCGGGAGCGCCCGGTTGATCCAGCCGTAGCGCTCGGCGGTCTCGGCGTCGAGGTCGTCGCCGCCGAGGATGGACTCGAGCGCGCGAGCGCGACCGGCGAGCTGGGGCAGGCGCTGCGTGGCGCCGCCGCCGGGCGGGATGCCGAGCGCCACCTCGGGCTGGGCGAGGATCGCCGTCTCGCGCGCCGCGAAGCGCATGTCGAGCGCCAGCGCGAACTCGCTGCCCCCGCCGCGCGCACGACCCTCGATGAGCGCGATGGTGGCCTTGGGCATCGTCCGGTAGCGCTCGGTCATCCGCGCGAAGCGGCTCAGCCGCGCGCGCCGGGTGGCCTGTGGATCGCCGCGGCCGATCATGCCCTCGACGTCGGCGTGGGCGATGAAGAACTCCGGGTCGGCGCTGTCGAACACCACGACGCGGACCCGGTCGTCCTCGGCGAGCGCGTTGGCGAGGCGGTCGAGCTCGTCCAGCAGCGGCCCGTCGAGCAGGTTCAACGGCGGGTGGTCGATCGTCGCCCAGGCGACGCCACCGGCGATGCGCAGGCGCACGGGGCGAGGAGGGTGTGACGATCCCGGCATGGCCGACCAACATAGAGGCACCCCGGCGGGCGCCGGGGGGTGCTGGCGCTACCAGCATCCGCGCGCACCTTGCGGGCCGCCGCGAGCGCCACTACGGTCCGCGCCCGCCCGCCACTGAGAGGCAGACCATGCAGCCCGACGTCGCATCGATGGCCGCCGCCGGCGAACCGCTCGAGTTCGCGGGCCGCAACGTGCGGGTGATCGACCTCAGCAACACGCTGAGCAACGCGACGACGGACTTCGAGCCGATGCCGCACAGCATCGAGTACCACGACCACACCGACACGGTGAGGATCGTCGAGGAGCGCTACGGCCTGGGCGCCGAGTACTGGCGCGACGGCCTGGTGTGGGCGCACGAGCGGGTCACGCTCACCACCCACTCGGGCACCCACGTCGATGCGCCCTACCACTACGCGCCCACGTCCGCGGGCGCTCCGGCGCGAACCATCGACCAGGTTCCGCTGCGCTGGCTGATGGGAGACGGCGTCGTGCTCAACCTGGTCCACTGCTCGCGCGAGGACGGCATCACGCTCGACGACGTCCGGGCCGAGCTTCGCCGGATCGACTACCGGCTGAAGCCCTACGACATCGTGCTCGTCAGGACCGACGTCTCGCGCCACTTCGGCGAGCCCGGCTACGAGCTGCGCCATCCCGGCCTGCGCCGCGAGGCGACGCAGTGGATGGTCGAGCAGGGCGTGCGGCTGATCGGCATCGACGCGTGGGGCATCGACCGCGCCTTCGACGTGATGGCGCGGGAGGCGCTGGGCGGGGACAAGGCCCAGCTCTGGGAGTCGCACAAGCTCGGCGCGGACATGGAGTACTGCCAGATCGAGAAGCTCACCAACCTGGCCGCGCTTCCGCGGCCCTCCGGCTTCCAGGTCCTGGCGCTGCCCGTGTCGATCGAGCGTGCCAGCGGCGCCTGGGCACGGGTCGTCGCGCTGGTCGAGGAGCCCGCGGCCGCCTGAGCCGCGGGTGCCCCGCGCGCCATCTCCGGCGCGGCGCTTGCGCGATGTCGAAAAGGTGAGTACTTTTGCGCGTCCTCCTACGGGCCGTCGGTAGGAGCCCGTTCGGCGGCGCCGTCGCCGGCCGCTTCGCTGCGCCGTCGAGCCCGCCGCCGCCGCTTGACTTGCACCAGGCGAGTCGATAGCGTCACATATACCGACCGATTGGTCTAATATTACTGTTGCCGCCGATGGGGTGGCCGCTTCCTTGGGAGGAGCGAACGGAATGCAGCGATCCATTGTGGTTCTCGCCGCGCTTGCGCTGACGCTGGTTGTCGCGGCATGCGGAGGCAGCAGCTCGGATTCGAGCGGGGGCGGCTCGTCGTCGGCGCCCAAGACGGACAAGCCGATCGTCATCGGCGCGGCCATCGCCAAGACCGGGACGTTCAGCCAGTACGACATCCCGGCCTACAACTTCTTCAAGCTGAAGGTCGACGAGCTCAACGCCGCCGGCGGGATCAAGGGCCGCAAGATCGAGCTCGTCGAGGCCGACGCGCGCTCCGACCCGGCACAGGCCAAGGTCGCCGCCCAGCGCGTGCTGGGCGAGGGCGCCGAGATCGTCCTCGCGCTGTGCGACTTCGACTTCGGCAGCCCGGCCGCGCTCGCCGCCGACCAGGCCGGCAAGGTCAGCTTCGCGCTCTGCGCCCAGTCGCCGAAGTGGGGCGTCCAGGGCATCGGGCCGCTGTCGTACACGCCGTCGATCGCCACGTTCGCCGAGGGCTCGGTGATGGCCAAGTTCGCCGAGCAGAAGGGCCTGGACAACGGGTTCATCCTGACCGACGACACGATCACCTACGACCGCGAGCAGTGCGACGGCTTCCGCCAGAGCTTCAAGGGCAAGGTCGCCGGCGAGGACACGTTCAAGAACGGCGACTCCTCGATCGCGTCGCAGATCACGAAGATCAAGCAGGCGAACCCGGGCTTCCTGGTCCTCTGCAGCTACCCGCCGGGCGGCCCCACGGCGCTGCGCCAGATCCGCGCCGCGGGCATCGACATCCCGATCGTCTCCGAGGGCGCGATGGAGGGCACGTACTGGACGAAGTCCGTGCCCAAGATCGGCGAGCTCTACGTCACCTCGCCCGTCTCGGTGATGGGTGACGACCCGAACCCGAAGGTCAACGACCTGGTCAAGAAGTACACGGAGACCTACGGCGCCGCGCCTCCGGTCGGCCTGTCGATCGCCGGCTACGCCATCGGCGAGGTGCTCGAGAAGGCGCTGACGATGACCAACGGCGACACCGACGGCAAGAAGCTCGCCGCCGCGCTGGACACGTTCAAGAACGTGCCGTCGCTGGCCGGGGACATGACGTTCACGCCGGAGCTCCACATCAACAAGGACCGTGAGATGGCGGTGCTGCAGTACGTCGACAACAAGCCCAAGCACGTCACGCAGATCCGCTCGGACCCGAGCGTTCAGCTGCGGATGAGCAAGTAGGGGGCGAAAGCGCCGCTCCCATGGCCGTATCGCCGGACAGCGCTCGCCTGCGGCTCACCGAGGTCTCCGTCGCTTTCAGCGGAGTCCCCGCGCTCGAGGACATCGACCTCGAGCTGAGCCGCGGCGAGATCCTGGGGCTGATCGGACCCAACGGAGCGGGCAAGACGACGCTGATCAACGTGGCCAGCGGCTACGCCGAGCCGCAGCACGGTCGCGTCACGGTCGACGGCCGCGACGTGACCGGCGCCGCGCCCGAGCGCTTCGCGCGCTCGGGCGTGGGCCGCACGTTCCAGGCGGTGCGCCTGTTCGGGAAGCTGACGGTCCGGGAGAACGTCGAGGTCGCCGCGCTCGCGTCCGGCCAGCGACGCGGCGTCGCGCGCGAGCGCGCCGCACGGCTCCTGGAGGAGTTCGGACTCACGAGCCGCGCCGACGACGCGGCGGCGTCGCTGCCCTACGGCGAGGAGCGGCGCCTGGCGCTCGCTCGCAGCCTGGGGGCCACGCCCGACTTCCTCCTGCTCGACGAGCCCGCGGCCGGCCTCAACGAGTCCGAGACCGACCGGCTCACGCACGCGATCGCGGAGATCCCCGAGCGCTACGACTGCGGCGTGCTCGTCGTCGAGCACGACATGCGCCTGATCATGGGGCTGTCGCATCGCATCCACGTGCTCGCCCACGGGCGCACGATCGCGATCGGCTCGCCCGAGCAGGTCCGCAACGACCCGGTCGTCGTCGAGTCCTACCTCGGCAAGCGGGGAGCCGAGCATGCTCTCAGTTGAGAACCTGACCGTCCGCTACGGCCCGGTCGTGGCCGTGCAGCAGCTCAGCCTCGAGTGCAAGGCGGGCGAGCTCGTCGCGCTGCTCGGGCCCAACGGCGGCGGGAAGTCGTCGACGCTGCTGGCGATCGCCGGCGCGCTGCCGGCCGAGTCCGTCGGCGGCGACGTGAGCTTCGAGGGCACGTCGCTGCGCGGCCGCTCGCCCGAGTCGATCGTGCGCGACGGCATCGCGCTCGTGCCGGAGGGCCGGCGCATCTTCGGCCGGCTGACCGTCGAGGACAACCTCCTGCTCGGGGCCACGGTGCGCCGCGACCAGCGCGCCGTCCGCGCCGACATCGACGAGCTCGTCGGCCGCTTCCCCGTCCTCGGGCGCAAGCTGCAATCGGCGGCGGGCACGCTGTCGGGCGGCGAGCAGCAGCAGCTCGCGATCGCCCGCGCGCTGCTGGCACGACCGCGCCTGCTGATGCTCGACGAGCCCTCGCTAGGGCTCGCGCCGCTCGTGATCGACGAGATGTTCGACATCATCGTCCGGCTGCGCTCGGAGGGCACGACGATCCTCCTGGTGGAGCAGAACGCGCTGCGGGCGATGGAGATCTCCGACCGCTGCTACCTGGTCCACCACGGGCGGCTGGAGATGGAGGGGCCCAGCTCGACGCTGCTGGCCAACCCGGACTTCATCAACGCCTACTTCGGCAGCGGCGTGGGGGCGGTGGCGGGATGACCCTCCTGCAGCACGTGATCGACGCGGTCAGCGCCGGCAGCCTCTACGCGCTGTTCGCGCTCGGCGTCGCCTTCATCTTCGGCGTCGCGCAGATCGTGAACTTCGCCCACGGCGAGCTGATCATGGTCGCCGCCTACCTCGTCCTCGTGACGGTGGGGCTCGCCTGGCCGCTGGTCCTCGTCGCCGTGGTCATCGCCGTCGTCGTGCTGGCGCTGACGATGGAGCGGATCGTGTTCCGGCCGATGCGCCGGGCCGACGCGGTCTCGGTGCTGATCATGGCGTTCTCGCTCAGCGTCTTCCTGCAGAACGCCGTCCTCGCCATCGCCGGGCCGCGCGCGAAGTCGGTGAACTTCGCCGACGCGCTCACGCGCCCGCTGACGCTCGGCAGCCTGCGGATCCCGTGGCTGGACATCATCACGATCGGGGTGACCGTGCTGCTGCTGATCGCGCTCGGCGTGATGCTGCGCCGCTCGCCGATCGGACGCCAGCTCCGCGCCGCCGCCGAGGATTTCGGCATGGCCCGGATGGTCGGCGTGCGCGCCAACACGGTCATCGCCACGGCGTTCGCGGTGTCGGGCGGCCTGGCCGCGGTCGCCGGGATCCTGCTCACGATCCAGACCGGCTCGCTGACGCCGACCCTCGGACTGCAGCCGGTGCTCATCGCCTTCATCGCCACGGTCATCGGCGGCATGGGGAGCCTCACCGGCGCCGTGCTCGGCGGCTACCTGCTGGGCGCGCTCACCGTGCTGCTGCAGGTCGTCCTGCCCGAGAGCCTGATCCCCTACCGCGACGCCTTCGTCTTCGGCCTGGTCATCGTCGCCCTGCTCGTGCGCCCGCAGGGCCTGGTCGCCGGTCCGTCCGCCGTGGAGCGCGTCTGATGGCGCGCATGGGAGCGATCGCGCGCGGGGCGGTGCCGGTCGTCGGGCTGCTGGTCCCGCTGGCGCTGGTGGCGGTGCTGCTGGCCGGCATCTCGCCCGACGTCGAGTCCTCGGTCATCACCGCGCTCATCAACCTGGTCGTGGTCGTCGGCCTGTACGTGTTCGTCGGCAACAGCGGCGTGCTGTCCTTCGGCCACATCAGCTTCATGGCGGTCGGCGCGTACGCGACGGCGCTGCTGACGATCTCCGAGGTGGGGAAGGGCATCCTGCTGCCGCACCTGCCCGGCTTCCTCGCCACGACCGAGATGGGGCTGCTGCCGGCCATGCTCATCGCGGCGGCGGTCGCCGGCGTGATCGCCTTCGTCGTCGCCGTCCCGCTGATGCGCCTGAACGGCATCGCCGCCAGCATCGCCACGCTCTCGGTGCTGGCGATCATGCAGGTCGTCATCCAGCGCTGGGAGTCGCTCACCGGCGGCCAGGGAACGCTCACCGGCGTGCCGGTCGACACCTCGCTCGGCACCGCGCTGGTGTGGGCGTGCCTGGCCTGCGTGGCCGCCTACCTCTTCCAGCGCTCGGCCTCGGGCCTGCGCCTGCGCGCCTCGCGCGACGACGAGCCGGCCTCGCGGTCGATCGGCGTGCGCGTCGGGCGCGAGCGGCGCCTGGCCTTCACGCTCAGCGCGGTCATCGTGGCGATCGGCGGCGCGCTCTACGGCCACTTCATCGGGTCGCTCACGCCGAACGCGTTCTACCTGCAGATCACCTTCGTCACGCTGGCGATGCTCGTCGTGGGCGGGGTCGGGAGCCTCGCCGGCGCCGTCGTCGGCACGACCGTCGTGTCGGCCATCACCGAGGTCCTCGCGCGCCTGGAGAGCGGCGGCTCCGTGGGACCGATCGACATCCCGCTGCGTCCCGGCGTGCGCGACATGGTGGTCGCGGCGCTGACGATGCTGATCCTCGTGGCCCGACCCGCCGGGATCACCGGGAGCCGCGAGCTGCGCTGGCCCAGGCGCCGGCGCCGCGACGAGCCCGCTCCCCCAACCCCGACGCCGACCAACGAAGGAGAGACACGTGCAGCTATCTGACGAGCAGAAGCAACTCCGCGAGGAGTTCATCGAGGCGCGCGGCTACTGGAACGAGTTCTGGGATGGCCTGCTGACGCTCGACCCCGAGTTCTTCAAGGCCTACCTCGTCTTCTCCGGCGTGCCGTGGCGCAACGGCGTGCTCGAGCCCAAGTTCAAGGAGCTCATCTACGTCGCGATCGACGCGGCGACGACGCACCTCTACGAGCCCGGGCTGCGCCAGCACATCCGCAACGCCCTCGGCTACGGCGCCACGAAGGAGGAGATCATGGAGGTCCTCGAGCTCGTGAGCGTGCTCGGCATCCACGCCTGCACCCTGGGCGTGCCCGTGCTCATGGAGGAGCTCGAGGCCGCCGGCAAGTAGCCGGGCCCCCGACTGCAGACCGATCGGCGGCTGGGTGTCGCCACGAAAGGAGTGAGATGGACATCGGAGTGGCAATGCCGACCCACGGCCTGCTCAAGCGGGACGAGGAGAACTTCTTCCTGCAGGTGATCAAGCCGGAGGACGTCCGCCCCATCGAGTTCGCGCAGCACGCCGAGAGGCTCGACTACCACTCGGTGTGGTTCTCCGACCACGTGGTGATGGGCCGCGACCTCTCGATGTTCTACCCGGCCCAGCAGTCGGGGAAGAAGGCCTACCCGCAGCGGCCGACGATGTTCGACGCCGCCGTCGTCATGGGCGGCCTGGCCGCCGCGACGACGAAGATCAAGTTCGCGCCGTCGGTGCACATCGCGCCGTACCGCCACCCGCTCGCCAGCGCCCAGCAGTTCGCGACCATCGACTACATGTCGCAGGGTCGCCTGATCATGGGCGTGGGCATCGGCTGGGAGGAGGAGGAGTACCGCGCGCTGGACGCGAACTTCAAGCACCGCGGCGGCGTCACCGAGGAGTGCATCGAGATCTACAAGCGGGCGTGGACCGACGACTGGATCGACTTCGACGGCAAGCACTTCCAGATCCACGACGTCTCGATGGACCCCAAGCCCTGGCAGAAGCCCCACCCGCCGATCATCTACGGGGCCAACACCGACGTCGGCGCGCGCCGCGCGGCCCGCTGCTGCGACGGCCTGTACACGGTGCACCTCGACCCGTACCCGCCGGTCGACATCTGGGCCTCGGCCAAGGAGGCCGCGCTCAAGGAGGGCGAGCGCCTGGGCCGGGACATGTCGGACTTCTGGTATGGCACGTTCGCCTCGGCGCTGATCTGCGACGCCGACGACCCGATCATCCAGGGCGACCGTCGCCCGACGCTGACCGGCACCGCCGAGCAGATCCTCGAGGACCTGCAGGCGTTCGCCGACCACGGCTTCGAGCACATCACGTGCCACTTCCACGTGCGCTCGAACACGATCGACGAGCTCTTCGAGATCACCGAGCGCTTCGGTGAGGAGGTCCTCCCCGAGGCCTCCAAGATCAAGGCCGCGAGCCTCGTCTAGGGGGCAAGCCCGCAGCACGACGCGGAGGGTCGCCGGCCGCCCGAAAGGGCGGTCGGCCCAGCCCTCCAGATGACTTGCGACGAGGAGGTTGCAGATGTACCGCAGGATCCGCCGCTCCGAGCTCAACGACCTCGCGCGCGAGTGGCACTACTCGCTCGACGAGTCCGAGCTCGACGAGTTCCACAAGCTGACGGAGTACATCTCCGACATCACCGACTCGGTCGACGACCTCGCGGCCCCCGCGCCGCAGAACGTCCCGGCGGTGCGCGATCCGGGCCGCGTACCCGGCGACGGCGAGGACCCCTACAACGCGGTCGTGCGCTGGTGCTCGGTGAAGCTCGAGGGCGCCGAGGGCGTCCTGTCGGGCGCGCGCATCGGCCTGAAGGACTCGATCGCGGTGGCGGGCGTCCCCTTGACCGGCGGCTCGAACGTCCTGCCCGGGTTCACGCCCAACGCCGACAGCGTCGTGGCCGAGCGGATCCTCCAGGCCGGCGGCGAGATCGTCGCCGTGCTCAACATGGACTACCTGGCGTTCTCGGGCGGCGGCGACTCGAGCGCCTACGGTCCCACGTTCTGCCCGTTCGACACCACCCGCACCGCGGGCGGCTCGTCGGGGGGCTCGGGCGCGGCCCTGTACTACGACGACGTCGACATCACGGTCGGCTGCGACCAGGGCGGCTCGATCCGCGTCCCGGCCGCGTGGTCGGGAGTCATCGGCCTCAAGCCGACGCACGGGCTCGTGCCCTACGTCGGGATCATGGGCATCGACCAGCCGATCGACTACGCGGGCCCGATGGCGCGCACGGCGGCCGACGCCGCGCGCCTGCTGGCGGCGATCGCGGGCAAGCACCCGGTCGACCCGCGCCAGCCGCCCGAGGTCCCGGTGCGCGACTACGTGCGCGCTGTGAGCGAGGCGCCCGACGACCTGAGCGGCCTGCGGATCGGCGTGGTGGCCGAGGGCTTCAGCGACGCCGTCGGCATCGAGTCGGAGACCGCGGACGCCGTGCGCGACGCGATCGAGCGCCTGGCCGAGCTGGGCGCCGAGGTCCACGAGGTCTCGGTGCCCGAGCACCTGCGCGGCGGCGGCGTGGCGTTCACCGGCTTCATCGAGGGGATGACCACGCTGCTGGCGGGCGGCGGCAACGGCTTCCACTGGAAGGGCCGCTACTGGCCCGAGCTCGCCACGGCGCTGTCGGCCGGCCTGAAGGCGTTCGGCGACGAGATGTCCGACCAGGTCAAGCTGACGCTGATCTGCGGCGCCCACATGCGCAAGCAGTACCACGGCGCGGTGTACGCCAAGGCGCAGAACCTGCACGCCTGGCTGCGCGCCGGCTACGACAACGCCCTGGAGGGCCTCGACATGCTCGTCATGCCGACGTCGCCGGGGCGCCCGCACACCTACGAGCCCACGATGCCGATCGCCGAGCGCGTGATGCGCGGCTGGGGCGTCCTGGCCAACACGGCGCCGATGAACATCACCGGCCACCCGACGATCACGCTGCCCGCCGCAGAGGCGGGCGGGCTGCCGGTGGGCCTGATGGTGATGGCCCGCCACTTCGAGGACGACCGCCTGCTGTCCCTGGCGCGGACGTTCGAGCAGCGCTTCGGCTGGGCGCCGGAGCACCCGGGCGACCCGCGCGAGGCGCGCGGCTCGGGCGCGCTGGCCGGGGCGTAGGCACGCACGGGCCGCCGGAGCCGGCCTCAGCGCCGGCTCCGGCGGTGGGCGCGGGCGGGCTGTCCTCGGTCGTGCGCGGGGCTGGTCCGACGTCGCAGTGGCGCCCGGAGCGAGGGGGGTGGGCTCTCGTCAACTCGACTATCGAGTTCAAAGGAGCCCACCCCCCGGCGAGCCGCGCGGCGGTTGACTTGCCGCCACCGAGCGGCTAATTTCCGTATACCGACCGACCGGTCTATTCTGGCGAGAGAGGGGCGATAGGATGAAGCGACTCACTTCACTTGGAGTGGGCATCGCTGCGGTGGCGATGCTCGCTGCCTGCGGTGGAGGCAGTGGATCCAGCGACAGCGGTGGATCCAGCAGCACCGGCGCGGGGCAGTCGGCCTCGTCGGGTGCCAACAGCCAGTGCGTGACGGACGCCAAGGCGAAGGTCGATGCGGCACGCGCCGTGGTCGACCTCAAGGCTCCGCCGCGGCCGCTGGCCCTCGACAAGCTGTCGGGCAAGAAGGTCTGGGTCATCAACGCGGTCGACACGCCGCTGCTGCTCGAGATCGTCGACGGCTTCAAGGCCGGGGCCAAGGCCGCGGGCATGGAGGTCCAGGTCGTCTCGGCCAAGGGCTCGGCGTCGCGCATGGTCCAGGGCACGGCCGAGGCCGTGGCGCAGAAGGCCGCAGGCATCATGCTGCTGGCCACCGACCCGCGCCTCGTCTCCGGGCCGCTGCAGAAGGCCAAGGCCGCCGGCATCCCGGTCGTCGACTCGCTCGTCGGCGGACCCGACGCGCCGAACGACGAGGGCCAGTTCGCCCACGTCGAGGCGGACATGAAGAGCAGTGGCGGGGTCGTCGGGGACTGGATCCTGGCCGACTCCAACTGCAACGCGCACGTCGCCGTCATGGCGTCGACGGTGCTCAGCGTGCACCGGCTGCTCACGGCGGGCTCGACGGGCGAGATCAAGCGCCTGTGCCCGAGCTGCACCGCCGAGGAGGTGCCGTTCGACTCGACCAAGATGGCGACCGACCTGGGCTCCAACAGCCTCAACGTGCTGCGCCGCAACCCGAAGATCAACTACCTGTTCCCCGTGCTCGACGCGGGCGTGCAGTTCGTGGTCCCGGCGGTGCAGCAGGCGGGCAAGGCCGACTCGGTCAAGGTCGTCAGCCACGACGGCGTCAACACGAACATCGAGAACATGCGCAAGGGCGTCGGCCAGGTCGCCGACGTGGCGTTCCCGCCGGCCAAGTGGATCGGCTGGGCGGAGTTCGACCAGACCGCGCGCGGCATCCTCAAGGAGGAGCCCGTCGACTGGACGATCCCGACCCGACTGATCGACAAGACGAACGTCGGCACGGACGACGCGCAGCTCTTCCCGGCCTACCAGGGCTTCGAGGAGAAGTTCACGGCCGCCTGGAAGGGCGCTTCCTGAACCATGCCCGATCCCGCGGAGCAGGCTGAGCAGATGAGCGCGGCCCCCCGGCAGCCGGAACGTCCGGCTGCCGGGGACGCGGGATCGCGGTCCAAAGCTGCGACCCGCCTCGTCCAGGAGGTCATGTCGCGCTACGGCGTCGTCGTCGCGCTCGCGGTGCTGATCATCGGCTTCTCGATCGCGCTGCCGACGACGTTCTTCACCAAGGGCAACTTCGTGACGATGGTCAACGCCCAGGCCATCGTCCTGATCCTGGCCATCGCGGCCACGATCCCGCTGCGCACGGGCGACTTCGACCTTTCGATCGCCGCGGTGATGACCACGAGCGCGGCCGTGACGGCCGTGATCGTGCGCGGCGGCGGCGGCGTGATCCTCGCGCTGCTGGCGGTCATCGCGGTCGGCATCGTCGTCGGCCTCATCCACGGCCTGCTCGTGGTGCGCATCGGCGTCGACTCGTTCATCACCACGCTGGGCAGCCTCACGGCACTGGGCGGTGCGGCCTACGCGATCACCAACAGCGCGATCGTCAGCGGCTTCCCCGACAGCCTGCTGCAGATCTCGCGGGCCGAGTTCCTCGGGCTCCCGTCGCTGACCTGGATCGGTTGGCTCCTCGTCGCGGCCATCTGGTACTTCTACGAGCGCACCCCGGCCGGGCGCTTCCTCGTCTTCATCGGCGGGAGCCGCGAGGCCGCGCGGCTCGCCGGCGTGCGCGTCGACGCGCTGCGCATCGGCGCGTTCGTCGCCTCGGCCACGATCAGCGCCATCGCCGGCCTGCTCTTCGCGGCCAGCCTCGGCTCGGTCGACCCGAGCGTCAGCGGGCAGTTCCTGCTGCAGCCGTTCGCGGCCGCGTTCCTCGGCGCGACGACCATCACGCTCGGGCGCTTCAACGCGCTCGGGACGCTGGTCGGCCTCTACCTGCTCGTGGTCGGCATCACCGGCCTGCAGCTCATGGGCGCGCAGCCGTGGGTCTCCGACGTCTTCAACGGCATCGCGCTCGTGCTCGCGGTCACCTTCGCCGTCCTCGCCGCACGGTCACGCGGACGCGCGACGTGAGCCCCGGCGAGGCTCCGGCGCTCGAGCTCCGGAACATCTCCAAGAGCTTCGGCCCGGCCCGGGTCCTGCACCACGTCGACTTCGCGGTGGCGCCCGGCGAGGTGCACGGCCTGCTCGGCGAGAACGGGTGCGGGAAGTCGACCCTGGTGAAGATCATCACCGGGGTCCACGCGCCCGACCCGGGCGGGACGATGCGCGCCTGGGACACCGACGTCTCGCTGCCCGTGACCGACCCCCACCAGCACGGCGTGGCGGTGATCCACCAGGACCTCGGCCTGGCCAACGACATGACGGTCGCCGACAACATCGGCGTCGCCTCCGGATACGGCACCGGGCTCCTGAGCCCGATCCGGCGCCGCGCCGAGCTGCGCCGCTGCCAGGAGGTCATCGACGAGCTCGGCCTCGAGCTGTCGGTCGACACCGTCGTCTCCGAGCTCAAGCCCGCCGAGCGCGCGGGCGTGGCGATCGCGCGCGCCCGGCGCCTGCTCGCCGAGCGCGGCAGCCGCCATCTCTTCATCCTCGACGAGCCGACGGCCTACCTCAGCGCCGTCGAGGCCCAGCGCGTCATCGACCTGATGCGCAGCGTCGCCCGGCTGGGATCGAGCGTCGTGTTCATCAGCCACCGGCTGCCCGAGGTCTTCGAGGTCACCGACCGCGTGACGGTCATGCGCGACGGGCGCATCGTCACGACGTCGACGACCGCCGACGCGACGCCCGAGACGCTCATCACGGCGATGCTCGGCCGCCGCCTGGAGTCGTTCTTTCCCGACAAGCCCGAGGTCGAGCCCGGCGAGGTGGTCCTCGACGTGCGCGACCTGCACGGCGAGCGCCTACAGGGCGTGTCGCTGCAGGCGCGCGCCGGCGAGGTCATCGGGTTCGCGGGCCTGACCGGCATGGGCCACGAGGAGCTGCCCTATCTCATCGGCGGCGTCGTCGACGCCCGCGCGGGCTCGATCGAGGTCGACGGCGAGCAGACGCGCGGGCTCGGCCCGCGCGAGCTGATCGCGCGCGGCGTCGCGCTCGTGCCCGGCAACCGCCAGCGCGACGGCGGCTGGCTGCTGGGCACCGCGCAGGAGAACATCACGCTGCCGCTGCTGGGCCGCTACTACCGCGGCGGGCGGCTGCGCCTCGGCGCCGAGCGCCGCGAGAGCGTCACGCTCATGGAGCGCCTCGACGTGCGCCCGCCGGTGCCCGAGCGCAGCTTCGCGAGCTTCAGCGGCGGAAACCAGCAGAAGATCGTGCTGGCCAAGTGGCTGTCGACCGAGCCCCGGATCCTGCTTCTCGACGAGCCGACCCAGGGCGTCGACGCCGGCGCCAAGCACGACATCCTCGAGCTCGTCGTCCAGGCGGCGGCGAAGGGGATGACCGTGCTCATGGCCTCCGGCGACTACGAGCAGCTCGCAAACGTGTGCGACCGCGTGCTCGTGCTGCGCGACGGCCGGGTCGCCGCGAGCCTCACCGGAGAGGACATCTCCGAAGAGCGCATCGCGGCGCACGCACAGGCGGGCTGACCGCCCCGGGGCGGCCCGCCCACCGGTCGCGGGCGCTCAGTCGCCGACGAAGCGCTGCTTGACCCAGCCGTCGTCGAACGGCGTGACGGCCTCGAGCGTGAGCTCCAGGCGCGACATCTTCCACGCCCCGTCCTCCTTGCGGTACTGGTCCTCGTACGTCCCGGCCAGCCAGATCGCCTGGCCGTCGATCGTGCACGGCTGCCAGAGGTACCACGAGCCGGTGGCGGTCTCGAGGTCGTCGTTGACCTTGATGCTCGGCGCGATCATGTAGTGCGCGGCCCAGCCGATCGAGCCCGAGACGCCGGCGAAGAAGTCGCAGATCGCGTCGCGTCCGTCGTGGGTGCCGAAGCGGCCCGTCACGTCGGTCCAGACGGCGTCCTCGGTGAACAGCGGGGCCATGCCCTCGGGCTTGTAGCCGGTGTCGCACACCTTCGCGTAGCGGGCCTTCAGCGAGCGAATGTCCTCGGCCGCCTCGAGCTTGGCGACGCGCAGGCTCAGGTCATCAGCCATCTCGTCCTCCTATGGATTGGGAGCGTTGCTTATACCGACCGGACTGTCTAAAGTCCAGGAACCGGGAGGCCCTCGCGGAGCGCGCGGACGCCCCGCTTCACGGCGGGTGCCGATCGGTGCTAAAAGGTCTCGAGGCCGGTCCGGCAGAGGTTGTCTCGAGACGTCGTCCCAGCACGTCAGCAATACTTTGTCAGACCAATCGTTCGGTATATATCGGGGTCGTTTGGGGTCAGCATCGACGGGTTCGCCGCAGGCGGGCGGGCTGGTCGTCGGCCGGGGGTTCGGATACGTTCGGCACCCATGGTGGCCTGCGAGCGGATGAGCGAGGATCCACATGGCTGAGCAGCGCAAGACCGAGAAGACCGCCGCGGCCTCCGTCAAGGCGGCGACGCGGACGGCCCCGCGGTCCACGGACGGCGGGACGCGCAAGCAGCGCTCGCGCGAGCGCTACGACGAGCGCCGCCAGGAGGTGGTCGACATCGCCGCCCGTGTCTTCGCCGACCGCGGCTACCACGCGACCTCGATCGACGACCTGGTCCAGGCCACCGGCCTGCAGCGCGGCGGGCTCTACCACTACATGGACGGCAAGAAGGACCTGCTGATCCGGATCCACGAGCGCTTCATCGACCCGTTGCTGGCCGAGGCGCAGGAGATCGTGGCCCGGGGCGAGCCGCCGGAGGCGACGCTGCGCGCGCTGGCGCAGGCGCTCATGCACGACATCGCCTCCTACCGCGACCAGGTCACGGTGTTCCTGAACGAATGGCGGATCATCGAGCACGAGCCCGAGTGGGCGGCGATCCGCAACGCTCGCAAGGCCTTCGAGACGCTCGTGGGCGACGTCCTCAAGCGGGGCCAGGAGGAGGGCGTGTTCGCGATCAAGGACCGCCGGATCGCGCTCCTGGGCTTCTTCGGCATGTTCAACTACAGCTATCAGTGGTTCAAGCCGGGCGGTCGCGGCAAGCCCGAGGACATCGCCGACCAGTTCTGCGACATCTTCCTCGACGGCATCCGGGCCGACTGAGCAGCTCGGCGCGGCGCCGAGCTCGTCGCGGCCGGACCGGGCCGTGGTCGCGGCCGGGGCGGGGCCGTTGACAATGTACCGACCAATTGGTCTAATTTAGGCAGCGGACGCGGAGGGCTGAGGCTGTCCGACGACCGCCCTCTGACCGCCGATAGGGGTCCCATGCGCCGCCGCGTCACCTTCTCTCGTAATTTCACGCTGTCGTTGTCGCGGACGTGTCAGTGCTTTTGCAAGTACTGCGCGTTCAAGACGCACCGGGCGCACCTGCACGCTCCGGATGAGGTGCTGGAGATGCTGGACGGGGCGGCGCGGCGCAACGTCAAGGAGCTGCTGGTCCTCACGGGCGAGCGTCCGGAGGTCCACCCGGAGGTCGCGCAGCGGCTGGCGGAGTGGGGCCACGAGGACTTCACGGGCTATGTGGTGTGGGTGTGCGAGCGTGCTCTGGAGCGGGGGCTGCTGCCGCACACGAACCTCGGGGTGCTGTCGCGCGAGGACCTGGGCCGGTTGCGCGAGGTGACGGCGTCGCAGGGGTTGATGTTGGAGTCGCTGCGCGACGATCTCGTGGCTCATGCGGGGTCGCCGACGAAGGATCCGGCGGTGCGGTTGGAGATGATCCGGTGGGCGGGCGAGCTGCGGATTCCGTTGACGTCGGGGATCCTGGTGGGGATCGGGGAGTCCGCGGGCGATCGGGTCGCGGCGTTGGAGGCGCTGGCCGCGGTGCATGGCGAGCATGGGCATCTGCAGGAGGTGATCCTGCAGAACTTCGTCCCCCACGACTCCTATTACGGGCGTGAGGTGGCCGACATCGCCGACGCCGCGGCGCAGCGGTATTGGCGCACCGGGATCGGCGACGCGCCGCACCGCGATCTCCCGGCGTGGGCGTCGGCGGTGAGCATCGAGGAGATGAAGCGCCTGGTCGGCGTGGCGCGGGAGTTGATGCCCGATGTTGGGGTGCAGGTGCCGCCGAACCTGGCTGATTGGTGGCCGGAGTTGGTGGCGGCGGGCGCGACGGATCTGGGTGGGTTGTCGGCGAATGGCGATCACATCAGTCCGGAGCATCCGTTCCCGTCGCCGCATCAGGTCCGCAAGCG
>JAXDHQ010000011.1:0-3546 GCA_034664395.1 Solirubrobacteraceae bacterium
GCTCGACCGCCTGGTCGGCGTCGTCCACCTGCGCGAGCTCGTGGCCGCCGCGCGCGCGGGCGAGCCGGCCACGATCGAGCCGCTCGCGCGCGCGGCGCTGATCGTCCCCGAGACCAAGGACGTCGGCGCGCTCCTGCGTGAGCTGCGCGAGCGCCGCGAGACGCTGGCGGTGGTCGTCGACGAGTACGGCGCCACCGCCGGCATCGTGACGATGGAGGACATCGTCGAGGAGATCGTCGGCGAGATCCAGGACGAGTTCGACCTCCCCGACGACACCGTCACCCGGCTGGACGAGCGCACCGTCGAGGCCGCGGGCTCCATGACGATCGACGACTTCAACGAGGCGATCGGCACCGACCTGCCGCAGGACGGCCCGCGGACGCTGGCCGGCCTCGTCTTCGACCGGCTCGGGCGCCGGCCGGCCGTGGGCGACGAGATCGAGGTCCACGGCGTGCGCCTGCGCGTGACCACGGTCGAAGGCGCGCGCATCACGCGCCTGACCGTCACGCTGCCGCAGGCGCTCGCCGGCCCGCGCCCGCTGGCCGGCGAGGCCCGCGAGCCGCTGGAGTAGCGCTCACTCCTCGAGCTCGTCGGGATCCTCGGCGGCCGCCAGCTTCAGCGAGCCGTCGAGGACCTCCTGGAGGTGGCGCTGCTGGATGGGCAGGGCCCAGTCGACGAGCTTCTGGAGCGCGGCGACGTCGGCCCGCTCGTTGAGCTTGGCGACGATCGACCAGTGGCCGACCTCGCCCGCTTCGGCCATGGTCAGGAACTCGAAGCCGTCCAGGGCGTCGTCCTCGCCGGCGAGGTAGGTGTCCATCATCTCGGCGGCCTCGTCGCGTACCTCCCGGGCCTTGTCGACGATCGCGGTCTTCTTGCCCTTGAACGTCGAGGCCACCTCGGTGCAGCGCTTCTGCGTCTCGGAGGCCTCGTCGCGCATCTTCCCCAGCCGGGCCGCCAGGGGCTTCTGCTCGGCGTCCAGCATGCCGGCCACGGTCTTCGTCGCCGCCTGGGCGGCCATGGCCAGGCCCAGCACCTCGGCCAGCTTGCTCTCGAGCTTCGTCAGCGTCGCCATCTGCTCTCCTCTCGCCCGTCCGCTAGGAGCGGACGGCGTCCTTGACGTTGTCCATGACGCCGTTGGTGTCGTTGGCCACGACGCCGGTCGGCTCGTCGGACAGCCCGGCTGCCTTGCGCAGCTTGATCGCGATCTCGGCGATCTCCTCGGGGGCGTAGTCCGGCGCGAAGACGGCCGGCTGGGCCGGAAGGTCGAACGGCGGGGCGCCCTCGGGCGCCTCGTCGACGACCTGCAGCTCGTCGCCGGTCTCGGGGTGCGGTCCGTTGAACACCGCCGCCAGCTCGCGGTAGTCGTTCGGCGAGAAGCGGTAGAGCTTGGTGTGAGAGCCCTGCTCGATGTGCGGCCGGCACTCGGGGATCTTCTCCGTGGGGATCCGCGGCGAGGGGAACAGCTTGGTGAGGTCCGCGCCGGTGAGCCGCTCGAGCGCGCGCGCGTAGGCCACCTGGTGCACCCCGCCGCGCACCAGCAGGTAGCCCGTGAGCGCCCGCGCCACCGGGTGATCCACCATCTCGTAGACCTTGAGCTTGTTGTTGCGGGCTCCGGTCTCCAGGAAGAAGTTGTGGGTGAGATCCTCGACGAGGTCGCCCGAGGAGAACACGTAGTCGCCGCTCCAGGGCTTGCCCATCGAGTCCTGGACCAGCGTGGCCGCGCCGCCGGCGATGAACTGCTGGGTGTTACGGATGCTCTTGTCGGCGAGGCTGCCGTTCTTGCCCGCGCCGTCGCCGGCGGCGCCCGTGAGCATGGTGTTGATGGCGGCGGAGACCAGCTCGATGTGACCGAACTCCTCGGCGGCGATGTTGGCGACCAGGTCGTAGAAGGGCCGCGCCTGCTGGCGCGAGCGGAAGTTGAACGACTGGAACGTGTAGTTCATGAAGGTCGACATCTCGCCGAACTTGCCGCCCAGCAGCTCCTGGACGATCGAGGCCCCGTGGGGGTCGGGGTCGGACGGCGGGGGCAGCTCGGTGGCAAGTCGATCGATACGGAGGATCATCTGGGGCACGCTCCTGGTTGGGACATCGTTTCGTCTCGCCGCTGTCCCGCGCCCCGCGGTGCGGTAAACATGCACCTGATGTCCGAGGACGACGAGCGTTCGTTGACGATCGCCGGTCGGGCGGAGGACGTGCCACCGATCCTCCAGCCCTCGGCGTCCTACGGCATCACGGTGCGCGTGCGGCTGCCTCAGCGCCCGGGGTCGTTCGGCCGCGTGGCGAGCGCCATCGGCGAGACCGGCGGCATCCTCGGGGCGATCGACCTCGTGCGCGTCGAGGGCGGCGTGGTCGTGCGCGACGTCACGGTGGCCTGCGTCGACGCGGCGCACGGCGAGGCCGTGGTCGCCGCGGTCGGGCGCGTGGACGGCGTCAGCGTCGAGCACGTCACCGACCGGACCTTCCAGCTCCACGAGGGCGGCAAGATCGAGGTCAACCCGACGATCCCGGTCAAGACGCGCGACGACCTCTCGATGGCCTATACCCCCGGCGTCGCGCGGGTGTGCCTGGCGATCCACGACGACGTCGAGCGGGCGTGGTCGCTGACCGTGAAGGGCAACATGGTCGCCGTCGTCTCCGACGGCACGGCGGTGCTCGGGCTCGGGGACATCGGCCCCGAGGCGGCGATGCCGGTCATGGAGGGCAAGGCGCTGCTGTTCAAGGAGTTCGCCGGCGTCGACGCGTTCCCGCTGTGCGTGGCCACCACCGACGTCGAGGAGATCATCGCCTTCGTCAAGGCGGCGGCGCCCGCGTTCGGCGGGATCAACCTCGAGGACATCGCCGCGCCGCGCTGCTTCGAGATCGAGCGGCGGCTGCGCGCCGAGCTCGACATCCCGGTCTTCCACGACGACCAGCACGGCACCGCCATCGTCACGCTCGCGGCGCTGCTCAACGCGCTGCGGCTGGTCGGCAAGCGCCCCGAGGCGATCAGGGTCGTCGTCACCGGCGCGGGCGCGGCCGGCGTCGCGTGCACCGACATCCTCCTGGCCCAGGGCGTGGCCGACATCGTCGTGTGCGACCGCGACGGGGCGCTCTATCGCGGACGCCCGGGGCTCGGCGCCGAGCACCGCGCGGTCGCCGAGCGGACCAACCCGCGCGGCGAGCAGGGCAGCGCCGACGAGGCGCTCGCGGGCGCCGACGTCTACTTCGGCCTGTCGGGGCCGGGCGCCGTGTCCGCGGCCGCGGTGCGCACGATGGCGAGCCGGCCGATCGTCTTCGCCATGGCCAACCCGACGCCCGAGGTGCAGCCCGAGGAGGTCCACGACGACGTCGCGGTCATGGCCACCGGCCGCTCGGACTACCCCAACCAGATCAACAACGTGCTGGCGTTCCCCGGCGTGTTCCGCGGCGCGCTCGACGTCCGCGCGAGGACGATCAACGAGGAGATGAAGCTCGCCGCGGCGCGGGCGATAGCGGCGATCATCCCCGCCGACGAGCTGCACTCCGACTACATCATCCCCAGCGTCTTCAACCGCGACGTCGCCCCCG
>JAXDHQ010000012.1:0-6423 GCA_034664395.1 Solirubrobacteraceae bacterium
ACGTCGCTGGTGTCCGCCGCCGCCGTGCTCAGCGACGCCGTCATCGCCGGCCACGACGGCGCGTACGTCGCCGCGCTGGCGTGGGTCGACCGGGCCGAGGCGGCGCGTGTCTGCGACGTGGACGGCGACGTCGCGCTCGATCACCCGGCGCTGCGCGCGCACCTCGCCCGGCGCCTGACGGAGATGAACGCGTCGGCGGGCTCCGCGGGCCGCGTCGAGCGGCTGCTGCTGCTCGAGGAGGCGCCCGACATGGATGCGGGCGAGATCACCGACAAGGGCTACGTCAACCAGCGCGCGGTGCTCGAGCGCCGCGCCGAGCTCGTGGCGCGGCTGCTGTCGGACCCCGCCGACGACGCGGTCATCGTCCCCGGCTGACCACGATGCGATACGAGAACACCGTCATCCCGGTTCGCGCGGCGTGGTCGTCGCCGTTCGTGCGCTGGCAGGGGCCGGCCGCCGACGTCAACAGCCTCGACCTCGCCGAGCAGGTCACGGCCCGGGCGCTCTCCGAGCGCGGCGTGACGTGGCCCGTCGACGAGCTCGTCCTCGGCTGGACGATCCCGCAGAAGGAGGGCTTCTACGGCGCGCCCACGCTCGCCGCGCGCCTTGGCTTCGCGGGCGTGAGCGGCCCGATGATCTCCCAGGCGTGCGCCACGTCGGTCGCCGCCGTGCACGCCGCCGCCGCCGGCCAGCAGGGCTCCGCCACGGGCGCCCGGCTCGTCGTGACGACCGACCGCACGAGCAACGGGCCGCACCTCGTCTACCCGCGCTCCAGCGGTCCCGGCGGCACGGCCGACAGCGAGAACTGGGTCCTGGACAGCTTCGAGCGCGACCCGGTCACGGGCGAGTCGATGCTCGCCACGGCCGAGCGCGTCGCCTCCGAGGGCGCCTTCGCCAAGGCGCAGCTCGACGAGCTCACCGTCCGCCGCTACGAGCAGTACGAGGACGCCCTCGCCGGCGACCGCGCCTTCCAGCGCCAGTGGATGGTCCCGATCGCCGTGGGCGCCGGACGCCGCGCCACCGAGATCGACGCCGACCACGGCGTGCGCCCCGTGACCCGCGACGCGCTGGCCGCCCTGGACCCGGTTCGGCCCGACGGCGTGGTGAGCTACGGCTCCCAGACGCATCCGGCCGACGGCGCCGCGGGGATGATCGTCACCACGGCCGCGCAGGCGCGCGACGCCGGCGCCGGCGGGCCGCTGGCCCGCGTCCTGGCGTCGGGCTTCGCGCGCGTCGCTCCCGGGACGATGCCCAAGGCGCCGGTCCCGGCGGCGCGGGCCGCGCTGCGCGACGCCGGCCTGGGCTTCGCCGACCTCGACGTCGTCAAGACCCACAACCCCTTCGTCGTCAACGACCTCTGGTTCGCGCGCGAGACCGGCGTCGACGCCCAGGCGATGAACCCCTACGGCTGCAGCCTGATCTACGGGCACCCCCAGGGGCCGACCGGCGCGCGCGGCATCGTCGAGCTCCTGCACGCGCTCGAGGAGCGCGGGGGAGGGCGAGGGCTCTTCACCGGCTGCGCCGCCGGCGACACCGGCGCCGCGCTGGTGGTCGAGGTCGACGGGTGACGGTCGGCTCGAGATGACGAGAAGGCCCGCCGGGGACGGGCCTTCTCTCCTACGCGGACCGGCTCTGAAGCGGTTTACGCGGGGACGAGCTCGCGCGTCTTGTGGACGACGACCTCGCCGCTGGTGACCTTCGGCGGGTTCGGAAGCGCCGACTCCAGCTTCTCCTCGCGCAGCCAGTTGGACGCGACACGGGTTGACTCGTCGGCCTGCGCCGCCGTCTCGAAGAAGCCGACGGAGCTCACGACGCCGTGGCCGGCCTCGATGAGGTGATAGCCGCTGAAGCCCGGCAGCTTGCTCAGGCGAGGGACGAGGCCCTGGTCGACCTTCTTGACGAGCTCGTCCGTGCGGCTCTGGTCGACCGCCTCGTAGCGTCGAATCGTGGCGTACATGTGGTGGGTCCCAACTGTCTTGTTCAGGTTGGACTCGGTTGAGTCCTCCTGATGCGCGCAGGCCCGAGGTGACGTCGAGGGGAGCTGGTGACGCTCGACGACGTCGGCGGGGCCTGGACCGCACGAATCACCGTACCAGGCTTCGTGACGACGGATGGTTACGTTGCCACGTTTACCTACGTTATCGATCTAAGATGTTGGGGATGTCCCCGTTCTCGGTCACCGTGCCGAACGTCCCGGATCGGGAGCTCGGTCCCCTCCTGAGTCGGCTCTGGGAGGCGGGCTTCGACAATCCGATCATCGAGCCGGTCGGCGCCGGCCGCCGCTCCGGCAAGGCGGCGGCTCGCGCTCGCGCGGGACCTGCGGACCTCCCCGCGGACTGGCGCCTGGTGCGCGAGCGGGAGGGCGAGTCCTATCGCTGGCCGAAGCGGCGCGATCGCTACGCGCCCTATCGCGTGTTCATGGGCACGACGCGCGCCGAAGGCGCCGTTCAGATCGGGCTCGGCGAGGCGATTCGCAAGAACGCGTGGGGGCGCGACCGGAAGTACGTGGTCGCCTTCCTGAGCAGCGGATCCCCACAGGAGCCGCTCGTCGAGTTCGTCGCCGCCGACGACCACGAGGAGACGCGCGAGCTCGTCGCGGTCATCCGTGGCAGCGACGGCGGGCGGCGCATGTACGGCGCCGGCGACCCCCTTCCCGCCGTCTACACGGAGCGCTTCCGGACCGGGATCTACAACGAGCGGATCATCTCTCCGGGCGCCTGGAACAAGGTCGTGGTGGTCGCACGCGAGGACGACGACGAGGCCGTGCTCAACCACGCCCTCATCCAGAGCCGGCGGCGCTACCGGAGCTAGGCCCGGTGAAGCGGCGGTCCAGGCGTCCGGTCTCCGTCGCGACGTGGTTCCGCCCGCACGCGGCCTGATTTAGTGGAGGATGCCCCGCAGGGCGACGGCGGCGAGCGCCGCGTCTGCGAGGGCCTGATCCCCGCTCGAGGGAAGGGAAGCATGCTGCAGCAGGACATCGATCCGCAGGAGACGCGTGAGTGGCTGGAAGCGCTCGACGCCGTCGTGGACCACGACGGGCCCGGCCGCGCCCAGCATCTGCTCGAGCGCGTCGTCGGCCACGCCCAGATCACCGGTGCGGCGCCGGCGCCGGCCGGGACCACGCCCTACATCAACACGATCCCACCGCAGGACGAGCCCGAGTACCCGGTCGACGAGGAGCTCGAGCGGCGCGTGCGCTCGCTCGTGCGCTGGAACGCGATCGCGATGGTGCTCGAGGCCAACAGGGAGTCCTCGGAGCTCGGCGGCCACATCGCCAGCTACCAGTCGGCGGCGGTGCTGTACGAGATCGGCTTCAACCACTTCTGGCGCGCGCCGTCCGACAGCCACGGCGGCGACCTGGTCTACATGCAGGGCCACTCGTCGCCGGGCATCTACGCCCGCGCGTTCCTCGAGGGGCGGCTGACCGAGGACCAGCTACGAGGCTTCCGGCAGGAGGTCTCGCGCGACGGGCTGTCGTCGTACCCGCATCCGTGGCTGATGCCGGAGTTCTGGCAGTTCCCGACCGTCTCGATGGGGCTCGGGCCGATCATGGCCATCTACCAGGCCCGCTTCATGAAGTACCTCGCGGGGCGCGAGGTCGCCGACACCGCGGGACGCAAGGTCTGGGCCTTCCTGGGCGACGGCGAGACCGACGAGCCCGAGTCGCTGGGCGCGATCTCGCTGGCCGGCCGCGAGCACCTGGACAACCTCATCTTCGTCGTGAACTGCAACCTGCAGCGCCTGGACGGCCCGGTGCGCGGCAACGGGAAGATCATCCAGGAGCTCGAGACGGTCTTCCGGGGCTCGGGCTGGAACGTCATCAAGGTCGTGTGGGGCTCGCGCTGGGACGAGCTGCTGGCCCGCGACCACGACGGCCTGCTGCTCGCCCGGATGGAGGAGGCCGTCGACGGCGACTACCAGACCTACAAGTCCCGCGACGGCGCCTATGTGCGCGAGCACTTCTTCGGGACCAGCCCCGAGCTGCGGGCGATGGTGGCCGACATGAGCGACGACGAGATCTGGGCGCTCAACCGCGGCGGCCTGGACCCGCGCAAGGTGTACGCCGCCTACAAGGCGGCCGCCGAGCACACCGGCCAGCCGACGGTGATCCTCGCCAAGACCATCAAGGGCTACGGGATGGGGGAGGCGGGCGAGGGCCAGAACATCACCCACCAGCAGAAGAAGATGAACGAGCACGCGCTGCTGGCCTTCCGCGACCGCTTCGGCCTGCCCGTCTCCGACGAGCAGGTCCACGACATGAGCCTCTACCGCCCGCCGGAGGACTCGCCGGAGATGACGTTCCTGCGCGAGCGCCGCGCCGCGCTGGGCGGGCCGCTGCCGGCGCGGCGCACCCGGGCCGAGGCCCTGCCCGTGCCGGAGCTGTCGGCCTTCGAGTCCCAGCTCGCCGGCACCGGTGATCGCGAGGTCTCGACCACGATGGCCTTCGTACGCGTGCTGTCGACCCTGCTGCGCGACAAGCGCATCGGCCGCCACGTCGTGCCGATCGTGCCCGACGAGTCGCGCACCTTCGGCATGGAGGGCATGTTCCGCCAGCTCGGGATCTTCTCCCAGGTCGGCCAGCTCTACACGCCCGAGGACTCCGAGCAGCTCATGTTCTACCGCGAGGACAAGAAGGGCCAGGTCCTCCAGGAGGGCATCAACGAGGCCGGCGCGTTCTCCTCGTGGATCGCCGCCTCCACGTCGTACAGCAACCACGGCGTGCCGATGATCCCGTTCTACATCTACTACTCGATGTTCGGCTTCCAGCGGATCGGCGACCTGGCGTGGGCCGCCGGCGACAGTCGCGCCCGCGGCTTCCTGCTGGGCGGCACGGCCGGCCGCACGACGCTCAACGGCGAGGGCCTGCAGCACGAGGACGGCCACAGCCACCTGCTGTCCGCGACGATCCCCAACTGCGTGTCGTACGACCCGACCTACGGCTACGAGGTCGCGGTGATCGTCCAGGAGGGCCTGCGCCGCATGCTCGCCGAGCAGGAGGACGTCTTCTACTACCTCACGCTCATGAACGAGAACTACGCGCACCCGGCGATGCCCGAGGGCGCGCAGGAGGGCATCCTGCGCGGCATGTACCGAGTAGCCGAGCCCGAGCCGTCGGCGGGCCAGCCGCGCGTGCGCCTGCTGGGCTCGGGCACGATCCTGCGCGAGGTGCTCGCCGCCGCCGAGCTGCTGCGCGAGGATTGGGGCGTGGCGGCCGACGTCTACAGCGTCACGAGCTTCACCGAGCTGCGGCGCGAGGGGATGGAGGTCGAGCGCTGGAACCTGCTGCATCCCGACGAGGAGCCGCGGCGCGCCTGGGTGGAGAGCACCCTGCAGGACGGCGATGGGCCCGTGGTGGCGGCGAGCGACTACATGCGCGCGTTCGCCGACCAGATCCGGCCATGGGTGCATGCGCCGTACCGCGTGCTGGGCACCGACGGCTTCGGCCGCAGCGACTACCGCAAGGCGCTGCGCTCCTTCTTCGAGGTCGACCGCCACCACGTCGCGCTGGCGGCGCTGACCTCGCTGGCCGCCGAGGGCGCGGTGGACGCCGCGGTCCCGGGCAAGGCGATCCGCTCCTACGGCATCGACCCCGACCGGCCCGCGCCGTGGCGGGTGTGAGGGAGGCTCCCATGGCCGAGGTCAGAGAGATCCTGGTTCCCGACATCGGCGACTTCGCCGACGTCCCGGTCATCGAGGTGCTCGTGTCGCCGGGCGACAGCGTGGCGCCCGAGGACCCGCTCGTAACCCTGGAGTCCGACAAGGCGACGATGGACATCCCCGCGCCGTTCGGCGGCACGGTGGCGGAGATCAGGGTCAGCGTGGGCGACACGGTGTCCCAGGGCTCGCCGATCCTGACGCTGCAGGTCCAGGTCGACGGCGCGCGGGCGCAGGCCCAGCCCGAGGCCGCCGTCGCGGCGGTCGCGGAGGCCGGGTCGGAAGGCGCCGGCGACGCGCCGGCGCCCGTGCCCGCGTCGCCGCAGGCCGCGCCGGCCATGGGCGAGGAGGACGGCGCGCCGCCCTACGCCAGCCCCGCGGTTCGGCGCCTGGCCCGCGAGCTGGGCGTCGACCTGGGCGGGGTGGAGGGGTCCGGACGCAGGACCCGGATCACCAAGGAGGACGTGCGCGCGATCGCCGACGGTGCGCGGCGGCCCGCGGCGGCCGCCGGCGCGCCTGCCGGGCTGAACCTGGCCCCGTGGCCGAAGGTGGACTTCGAGCAGTACGGGCCCGTCGAGCGCCGGCCCCTCTCGCGCATCGCGAAGATCAGCGGCCCCAACCTCGCTCGCAACTGGGTGATGATCCCCCACGTCACCCACCACGACGAGGCGGACGTCACCGAGCTGGAGGCGTTCCGCAAGCGCGCCAACGAGGAGCACGCCAAGGAGGGCGTGAAGCTGACGATGGTCGCGCTGCTGCTCAAGGCCT
>JAXDHQ010000013.1:0-4451 GCA_034664395.1 Solirubrobacteraceae bacterium
CCGGTCGAGCCCTACGACCCGGCCACGGCCTCCAGCAGCCGGTCGACGTCCTCGGCGTCGTTGTAGGCGACGACCCCGGCGCGCACCGCGCCCTCGCGCTCGAGGTCGAGCCAGCGCGCGAGCTCGAGCGCGTAGTAGGTGCCGTCCCACACCGCGACCTCGGCCCGCGCCAGCGCCGCGGCGACCTCGTGCGAGGTGCGGCCGGCGACGGTGAACATGACGGTCGATGTGCGGTCGCGCGCGGCGCCGTGGAGGGTCACGCCGTCGATCGCGCCCAGGCCCTCGACCATCTGCGCGAGCAGCCGGCCCTCGTGGGCGCGCACGGCCTCGCGATCGAGCGCGACCATGAAGTCGGCGGCCGCGCGCACCCCGGCGAGCGACTCGAAGGGCAGCGTGCCGAGCTCCCAGCGGTCGGGCACGACGTCGGGGGAGGGGCGCAGCTTGTCGGGCTGCAGGTCGCCCAGCAGCTCCGGCCGCGCCCACAGGATCGCGACGTGCGGACCGAACCACTTGTAGGCCGAGCACGCCAGCGCATCGCAGTCGAGCGCGGCGACGTCGATCTGGCGGTGCGGCGTCGCGTGGACGGCGTCGACGAAGACGCGCGCGCCGGCGCGATGGGCGGCGGCGACGATGCCCGGGAGGTCGGGGATCGTGCCGACGGCGTTGGAGGCCGCCGTGACCGCGACCCAGCGCGTGCGGTCGCTCAGCACCGCCTCGACCGCGCTCGCGGGCAGCTCGAGCGTCCCCGGGTCGGGATCGGCGAAGCGCACGTGCGCCCCGGCGCGCGCCGCCGCGATCGTCCACGGCGCGACGTTGGCGTCGTGGTCCAGGCGGGTGCAGACGATCTCGTCGTCCGGGCGCAGCGTACGGCCGATCGTCGCGGCGAAGCGCATCGTCAGCGCGGTCATCGACGGGCCGAAGGCGATCTCCTGCGGACGCGCGCCCAGCAGCGCCGCCACCGAGGCGCGGGCGCCGGCGACGAGCTCGCCGGTCCGCTGCGCGGCGCGGAACGCGCCGCCGTGGTTCGCGCCGTCGCCCGAGCGCATCCACGCCGTCATCGCCTCGATGGCGTCGTCGACCATCTGGGTGCCGGCGGGCCCGTCGAGGCGCGCCCAGCCGTCGGCGAGGCCGGGGAAGCGGTCGCGATGCATGGCGCGCAGGCTAGAGCCCGCGTCCCGGCGCCGCGACTCAGTACAGCGCGGCGGCCAGGCGGCGGCGCGCGTCGCGCGCGACGGGGTGCTCGACGCCGAGCTCGTCCAGGATCGCGACGAGCACGCGGCGCAGGTCGTCCTTGTGGCCGTCGGCGCTCGGCAGCGCCTCCAGGAGCAGCTCGACGGCGCGCTCGCGCTCGCCCTCGTCGAGCGCGCGGAACGCCTCCTGGAGGTCGACGTCGTCGGCCGACTCCAGTCGCATGCGCGCCGCGAGGCCGTCTGCCGCGAACGATCCGGGGACGTTCGACAGCAGCGCCTGCGCCTCGTCGGCCTCGCCGCGGCGGTGCAGCAGCCCGGCGAGCGCGATGGCGGCGTCGGAGCGGTGCGGCTCGAGCTCGAGCGCGCGGCGCAGCGACGCCTCGTCGCCCTCGCCGACCAGGGCGTCGGCCTCGCTGGGCACGAGCGAGTCGAAGAAGCGCGCGACCTGCGCGGGCGGCAGGGCGCCGACGAACTCGTCGACCACCTGGCCGTCCTTGAACGCCTTGACCGCGGGGATGCCCTGGATCTGGAACGAGCTGGCGAGGCTCGGATTGGCGTCGGTGTCGAGCTTGGCGAGCACGACCTTGCCCTCGCGCTTGGCCGCCTCCTCCTCGAGGATCGGCCCCAGGGCGCGGCACGGGCCGCACCACTCGGCCCAGAAGTCCACCACGACGGGGACGGTGCGGGAGCGCTCGATGACCTCGCGCTCGAAGTCCTGCTCGGAGACGTCGATCACGGCCATGGCGTCGATGATAGGACTCTGGCCGTGGACCTCTACATCGACGACGCGGGCGCGGGGGTTGCCGTGGTCCTGCTCCACGGGCTGACCGCCACCCACCGCTACGTGGTCATGGGCTCCAAGGCGCTCGAGCGCTCCGGCCACCGCGTCGTGGCCTACGACGCCCGCGGGCACGGGCGCAGCGACCCGGCGCCGGACCCTGGCGCCTACCGCTACGACGACCTGGCCGGCGACCTGGAGCGCGTGATGGACGAGCGCGGGATCGAGCGGGCCGTGCTCGCCGGCGCGTCGATGGGCGCGCACACGCTGCTGCGCTTCGCGCTCGAGCGTCCGGAGCGGGCGGCCGGGCTCGTGCTCATCACCCCCGCCTACGACCCGGTCGCGCACGCCCGCGGCGACGGCCTGCAGCGCTGGGACGCGCTCGCCGCCGGCCTGCGCGAGGGCGGCGTCGAGGGGTTCGTCGCGGCCTACGGCGACCCGGGAGTCCCCGACGCGTGGCGCGACACGGTCCTCACCGTGATCCGCCAGCGCCTGAGCGCGCACGAGCACCCCGACGCGATCGCCGACGCGCTGCAGGCGGTCCCGCGCTCGCGCCCGTTCGACACGCTGCACGACCTCGAGGCGATCGCGGTCCCGACGGTCGTGGTCGCCGACCGCGACGAGGCCGATCCCGGCCATCCGCTGGCCGTGGGGGAGGACTACGCCCGCGTCATCCCCGGCGCGCGCCTGGTCGTCGAGGAGCCGGGGAAGTCGCCGATCGCGTGGCAGGGCAGCCAGCTCTCGAAGGTCATCGCCGAGGTCGCCGCGGAGGCCGAGCTGTGAGCGCGTCGGCGGCCGGGTACAGCGGCACGCCGCTGCCCCAGAAGCTCGGCCTCAAGCCGGGGATGGTCGTGGTCTACCTCGATCCGCCAGACCACCTCGGCGCGCTGCTCGGCGACCTCGACGGCGTCACGGTGCGCCGCCAGCTCCGCGGGCGCGTGGACGCCGTCCTGTGCTTCGTGACGGCGCGGCGCGACCTGCGCAGGCGCGCGGCGCGGCTGCGCGAGGCGGTCGCGCCCGACGGCATGGTGTGGGCGTGCTGGCCCAAGCGCGCGTCGAAGGTCCCGACCGACGTGACCGAGGACGTCGTGCGCGAGGTGCTGCTGCCGACCGGCCTGGTCGACGTCAAGGTCGCCGCGATCGACGAGACGTGGTCGGGCCTCAAGCTCGTCGTCCGCAAGGCGCTGCGGTGACCGAGCCGATCTTCCGGCGCGAGGGCGACGCCTTCGCGCCCACCGGCCACGCGCGCGGTCCGTGGGACCCCGACCAGCTCCACGGCGGCGCCCCCGCCGCGCTCGTCGTCGAGGCGCTGCAGCGCGAGGGCTTCCTCCTGGCGCGGGTGACCTTCGAGTTCCTCGCCCCGGTGCCGATGGCGCCGCTGCGCGTCGAGGCCGCGACGACGAGGCCGGGGCGCAACCTGGAGCTGGCCGAGGCCGAGCTGAGCGCCGACGGGCGCCCGGTGCTGCGGGCGCGCGCCACGCGCCTGCGGCGATCGAGCGTGGACCTGCCCGCGATCGACGACGCGCGCGCCGTCCCGCCCGGTCCCGAGACGGGCGCGCCGTCGCCGTTCCCCGCCGACCCGCGCCACGACGAGGGCTTCCACCGCACCGCGATGGACATCCGCTTCGTCGACGGCGCCGGCTTCGGCCCCGGACCGGCGCGCGTGTGGTTCCGCCTCGTGCGGCCGCTGGTCGACGACGCCCCGGCCAGCCCGATGGCGCGCGTGGTCGCCGCGGCGGACTTCGGCAACGGCGTCTCGCGCGTGCTGGAGTTCGACGAGTTCCTGTTCGTCAACACCGACCTCAGCGTCCACGTGCACCGCGAGCCCGTCGGCGAGTGGGTGATGCTCGACGCGCGCACCCGCGTCGAGCCCCACGGCGCCGGGTTGGCGCATTCGGCGCTATCGGACGAGCGCGGGCCGCTGGGCCTGTCCGCGCAGTCGCTGTTCGTCGCGCAGCGCTCCTGAGCGGCGCCGAGACCCCGAGGTGCAGTCGATAGCCTGCCGTCGGTGGGCATGAAGCCGACCATGCGTCGCGAGGACGACCTCAGCGGCGACGAGCTCGCGCTGGTGCTCGACGGGGCGCGCGCGGGGACCTTCCGCCTGGACCCCGACAGCGGCGAGCTGCGCTGGTCGCCGTCGCTGGCCGCGCTGAGCGGACTGTCGCAGGATCAGGTTCCCGCGACGCTCGAGGACTTCCTGCCCTCCGTGCACCCCGAGGACCGCGAGCCGCTGCGCGCCGCGATGGCGGCCACGGTGCGCGATGGCGGCTCGCACGCGCAGGAGGTGCGCGTCGTCTGGGCCGACGGCAGCGTGCACCACACCGACGCGCGCTGGCGCCTGGTGGTCGACGAAGCGGGCCGGCGCACGGTCGTCGGCATCGTGCGCAACGTCGACCGCGAGCGCGCGGCCCTCGAGCAGACCGCGTTCCTGGCCGAGGTCAGCGCGGTCCTCGACCAGTCGCTCGACCTCGAACGCACCCTGT
>JAXDHQ010000014.1:0-25731 GCA_034664395.1 Solirubrobacteraceae bacterium
GCCGACCGCGACGCAGCCGCCGGCCACGGCGACGGTGGCGCCCGCGCCGGGGACGACGGCCGCGCCTGCGACCACCGCCGCGCCGGCGACCACGGCGCTCGCGCCCGCGCCCGCGAGCCATCGCACCGCCCGCCTGGCGCTCATCCTCATCGGCGCCCTCGTCGTCGCCGCGCTCGCGATCCTCGCCGTCGCCCAGTGGTGGGCGTGGGAGCCGCGCTGGGCGGTGCGCTGGCGCCACGCCACCGGCGAGGCCGGCTGGCGCGCGAGCGCGGCCTGGTCGGAGTTCACCGACTGGCTGCGCCTCGGGCGGTAGCTCGCGGCCGCGCGCCTACCCCTGGCCCGGCACGCAGCACGAGACCTTCCAGGCCCCGTTCTCCTTGGCCACCTGGCCGTCGACCTTGATCGACCCCAGGCGGTAGACGAAGGTGCCGCCCGGTCCCTTGACCTGGACCGAGTCGATCTTGGCGCCGGCGAAGCGCTTGAGCTGGCTGGCGGGGATCGACGACAGCGCCTCGCCCATGAGCGACGCGCACGAGCGCCCGCGCGTCGTCGGGTTGGCCCGCACGACCGCCGTGGTGAAGCGCCGCTGCAGCGCCTTGGTCATGTCGGCGCACACCGCCTTGCCGTCGCGGCTGCCCAGATCGCCGACGTAGGTCTGGGCCGCCTTGCGCGCGTCGTCGGCGTCTGAGCCGCCGCACGCGGCGACGCCGAGCGCGAGCAGGCAGAGGAGCGGGATGGCGCGCCGGAGCATGGCCGCCGACAGCCTACGCCGAGACGCGTCTGGAGACCCATTCGACGGTCGAGAACGGCCTCGCGCCCAGTACCCTGAGGGGTACCTCTCAGCCGCGTTCCCAGACCAGCGTTCCGTCCGATCCCAAGCGGATGATCTTCGGTCCGCCCGGACCACCGCCACGAACGCCGCAAACTCCGGGAAACGTGCCACGAGAAGGAGCAAGGTCGCATGGAGCTCACCCCGCAGACGACAATCGCACAGGACGTCCACGCCGGACAGGCGCTGTCGATCCGTCGTCGCTTCACGAGCCCCGGGGTGCACCCATTCGACACGGTCGAGTGGGAGATGCGCGACGCGCACATCGGCCACGGCGACAAGGTCGCCTTCGAGCAGCGCGACGTCGAGTTCCCGACGAGCTGGTCGCAGAACTCGACGAACATCGTGACCCAGAAGTACTTCCGCGGGCAGCTCGACTCGCCCGCGCGCGAGCGCTCGGTCAAGCAGATGATCGGTCGTGTATCGGGCACCATCGCCGATTGGGGCCGGTCGCGCGGCTACTTCGCCACGGCCGAGGACGGCGACGCCTTCGAGGCCGAGCTCACCTACGTCCTGCTCCACCAGATGGCGGCGTTCAACTCGCCGGTCTGGTTCAACGTCGGCTTCGAGGAGCAGCCGCAGTGCTCGGCGTGCTTCATCCTCAGCGTCGACGACACGATCGAGTCGATCCTCGACTGGAACACGCAGGAGGGCAAGATCTTCCGCGGTGGCTCGGGCTCGGGCATCAACCTGTCGTCGATCCGCGGGTCGATGGAGCCGCTGTCCAAGGGCGGCACGGCCAGCGGCCCGGTGTCGTTCATGCGCGGCGCCGACGCGTGGGCGGGCACGATCAAGTCGGGCGGCAAGACGCGCCGCGCGGCCAAGATGGTCGTCCTCGACGTCGACCACCCGGATATCCGCGAGTTCATCTGGTGCAAGGCCAAGGAGGAGGACAAGGCCGAGGCCCTCGCGCGCGCCGGGTTCGACATGTCGATCGACGGCGAGGGCTTCACCTCGATCCAGTACCAGAACGCCAACAACTCGGTCCGCCTGACCGATGAGTTCATGCTCGCGGTCGAGAACGACGAGGACTGGCGGCTGATCGCCCGCACCACCGGCGAGCCGGTCGGCGACCCGATCCCCGCACGCGAGCTCATGCGCGAGATCGCCGAGGCCGCGTGGCGCTGCGCCGACCCGGGCGTGCAGTACGACACGATCATCAACCAGTGGCACACGTCGCCGAACTCGGGGCGGATCAACGCGTCCAACCCGTGCTCGGAGTACATGCACGTCGACGACTCCGCGTGCAACCTGGCGTCGATCAACCTCATGAAGTTCCGCCGGCCGGACGGCAGCTTCGACGTCGACGCCTTCCAGCACACGGTCGACGTCGTGTTCCTCGCGCAGGAGATCGTCGTCGGGCCGTCGAGCTACCCGACCGAGAAGATCGGCGTCAACGCGCGCGCCTTCCGCCAGCTCGGCCTGGGCTACGCCAACCTCGGCGCGTTCCTGATGTCCAACGGCATGCCCTACGACTCCGACCCGGGCCGCGGCACGGCGGCGGCGATCACGGCGCTCATGACCGGCCGCGCGTACGCGCAGTCGGCGAAGATCGCCGCGGCGATCGGCCCGTACGAGCGCTACGCGGAGAACCGCGACGCGCACAACAACGTCATGCGGATGCACCGCGACGCCTCCTACGCGATCCCCGACTCGACGCTGGCCGACCCGGCGCTGCTCGACGCCGCGCGCGCGTCGTGGGAGGAGGCGGTCACGCTCGGCGACGCGCACGGCTACCGCAACGCGCAGGCGACGGTGCTCGCCCCGACGGGGACGATCTCCTTCCTGATGGACTGCGACACGACCGGCATCGAGCCCGACTTCTCGCTGGTCAAGTTCAAGGAGCTCGTGGGCGGCGGGACGATGACCATCGTCAACCGCACGATCCCGATGGCGCTGCAGACGCTCGGCTACTCCGACGAGCAGGTCGAGCAGATCGTGGCCTACGTCGACGAGCACGCGACGATCGTCGGCGCTCCCGGCCTCACCGCCGATCACCTGCCGGTGTTCGACGTGGCGGTGGGCGAGCGCGCGATCTCGCACATGGGCCACATCAAGATGATGGGCGCGGCGCAGCCGTTCCTGTCGGGCGCCATCTCCAAGACGGTGAACATGCCCCACGAGGTCTCGGTCGACGACATCGCGGACGCCTACGTCCAGGCCTGGCGGTGCGGGGTCAAGGCGCTGGCCATCTACCGCGACGGCTCCAAGACCGCCCAGGCGCTGCGGACCGAGGCCCAGGAGGTGCGCGGCGTGACCGACGAGGTCATCGCCGACGCCGTGGCGCAGGCCGTCGACGGCATGTACACGCGGGAGGAGCTCGACGCCGCGGTCGCGCAGGCCGCGGGCCAGGTCCGGGCCGAGGTCGGCCCGGCGCGCAAGCGGATGCCGCGCGAGCGCCAGTCGATCACCCACAAGTTCTCGATCGGCGGCCACGAGGGCTACATCACGGCCGGCATGTACGAGGACGGCAGCGTCGGCGAGATCTTCCTGACCGACATCGGCAAGGAGGGCTCGACGCTGCGCGGGATGATGAACTCGTTCGCGACGTCGATCTCGATCGCGCTGCAGTACGGCGTCCCGCTGGTGACGCTCGTGCAGAAGTTCTCCTACATGCGCTTCGATCCGGAGGGGATCACCACCAACCCGGAGATCCCGTTCGCCAAGTCGATGCCCGACTACATCATGCGCTGGCTGGCCTCGCGCTTCCTGGACACCGACGTCCAGGAGGAGCTCGGCATCCTCACGCCCGAGGTCCGCGCGCGCAAGATGGCCCAGGACGCGGCGATGTCGGTGACGTCGTCCGACACGGCCGGGCCGGCGAGCTCCAACGGCGGCAACGCCAACGGGCACGGCCATGACGGCGGCGGCGCGAGCGCGGCGCCCCAGGCCGCGGCCGGGACGCCGGGCATCCCCACGGTCGCCGGCTCCGAGCCGGGGACCACCCGCGCGGCGGCCGAGGCCCTCACCGACACCCCGCCCGTCGTCCCCGCCCGCCTCGCGGGCCTCGACCTCGGCCCGGCGTGCAACCAGTGCGGCGGCATGATGCAGCGCACCGGCTCCTGCTACACGTGCTCGAGCTGCGGGAACAACACGGGCTGCGGGTGAGCTGCGGTCGGCGCGCGACGTCGGCATGAGATTGGACCGAGGCCCCGGAGACGTCCGGGGCCTCGGTGTTTCCGGCGCTACTGGCCGGCCTTCGTCAGCAAAGCGCCAGCCCGCGATCGAGCACGTCGCCGATGGTGACTCGCAACCCGTAGCTGGCCTTCTTCCAGATCGGGTCCGGACGCGGGTAGCCGGCCTGGAGGGCCAGGCCGTTCAGGCCGTACGTCCTGCCTCGGGCGCGGAAGGTCACCTCTCCGATCCCGCGTCCGTAGGACTTGCAGCTCATCCGGCCCTTGGAGACCGTGAACGGCCAAGTGCCGTGGAAGCTCCGCTTGGTGATCGTGATGGTGTGGCTACCGGCGAACGCGCTGCCGGCCGGAAACGCGGCGAGTGCCGCTACCGCCGCCACGCAGACAATGAGGCGCATCGCGCGACGCTACCTGGGCAGCGCTCCGACGGCCATCGTGTGTCCGTTCCATGGCGCTGAAGATCTCTGCCGTGGCGCTCCGAGCGGGGGCGGATGGCAAGTCAAAGGCACAGCCGGTCGCCGCTGGGCCACCGGACTGCTGAGGGATCGGTCAGCCGGTGTCAGTTGCCGCCCACGTTGCGTAGGCAGGCGTTGCCCGGCCACACTGGATTGTGGTTTATTCAGCGGTGCTGCTCATTGCTACGGATCAAGCACGGGAGGACTTTCGCATGCGGCTGCACCGCCACTTTGGCACCGCCATGTGACCATGCTCGCGTTTGCCTCGGTCGGCGCTCCGACCGCACCCGCTCGAACCGACGGCGCGCGTGTGACGGTGCCGAACGTGCATTGTCGCCGTCTCGATCTCGCAGGGGACATCATGCGCAGCGATGGACTCCGCGTGAGGGAGGTAGGCGGTGGGGTTTTCGGCATCGTGGTCAAGAGCAATTGGCGAGTCGTTCGCGAGCGGCCTGCCGCTGGCACCAGCGTGCGGCGTGGCGCGCGCGTAAGTCTCTACGTCGCCCGCGACTGCTAGGCGACCGCGCCGCTGAAAGGACGGATCGTGAAGACCTGGATGAAGTACTCCCTGGCGGGGGTGGCTGGACTGATAACGGAGTCTTGGAGCCGGCGGAGCCGCGAGCTCTCCGTTAGCTCGACCCGCGCAACTATCGCGGCGAACAGAGTTCCCGGCGACGGGACGTTCCTGGTGGGCTCGACGTGAGGCCGGGCACCTATCGGGCGGCGGCCAGCCCAGGTTGCTACTGGGCGCGGCTCTCGAGTCTCGACACGTCCGACATCATCGACAACGACAACGCAGATGGCCCCGTGGTCGTTCAAGTCCTGCCGTCCGACAAGGCGTTTCAGACCACACGGTGCGCGAGCTTCCACAAGATCGGCTAGGCCTTATGGGACCCGAGAGTAGACGGGACCGCGGCTCCGAAGATGTCTTGACCTCGGTCGTTCTGGATGGCCGGTCGCCCAGTCGCCGAGTCGCCCAGTCGCGCGATCCCCGGTTGGCGGCGCCACGGGGCACCCCCACCATTTCTCGGCGACATCATTTCGGTCTCACCGGTGCGGGTCGCCTCGACCCGGCTCGGAGCAGCGGCGGTCTGACAGCGCGGGCGCCGGCCTTTGCTTGCTCGGGGTGCCGTTTCGAAGCGAGGGCAGGCGAAGGGAGCGACGGTGAGCAAGCCTGACAGGGCGCGGATCGGCGACGCAGGCGAGTACATGGCCGCCGCCGAATTGACGTTGCGCGGTTGGACGGTCGACATGGCCCGGCGTGGCGCCCGCGGGGTGGACCTGTACGCGCAACATCCGTCCGACGGGCGCGTCTGCGCCGTGCAAGTCAAGACTCGTACCGGCAAGGACTTCACATTCGACGCGGGATTTCTGGAATTGGTGGACCCCGACGCCGACACGTGGGTGATCCTCGCGACGTTCCAGCCGCCCGAGCCGTGGCGATTCACGATCCTCCCGCGCAACCATGCTGGTGCGGCCGTCATCGCCTTCAACGCTTACTACGACTCACAAGGCAAGGTCTGGGGGCGCAAGCTGCTTGGCCCACAAGAGTTCGTGGGCTACGACGACGCGTGGGAACTCATGGACGCTTCAGCCCGCCGGGCGCCGTGGCGGATGCCGGCATGGGTTGAGGATGAATTGCGCGCTCGGGGTCACAAGGAGGTCTTGGCCGCGGTGAAACGCCGCGTCGGGCGCTGACAGGAGATCGGGGCTGCCGCTCCGGCACCCGGATGCGTGTCAGGTCCGGGCGTCGCGCCGAGCTGGCCTACCGGTGTGCAGCGGCGTCCTGCCGACAGCAACCCAGGAGCTGCGCGCCATTCTGACCACCGCGCCGAACCACGGCTACACCGCGACCAGTACGCGCTGCTCAAGCGCCTCAAGCGCCTCAAGCGCGTCGACGGCCAGATCCGCGGCGTGCCGGGGATGGTCGAGGGACGACCGCTACTGCATCGACGTCCTGGACCCAGATCCGGCCGCGCAGGCCGCGCTGGACAAGGTCGCGCTCGGGCTGCTCGACGAGCACGCCCGCCACTGCGTGATGGGCGCCGACGACGCCGAGCAGGCCGACAAGACCGACGAGCTGATGGCCGCCGTCGCCCGCCTCATGCGCCGCGGCTGACCCGTCAGGCCGGAGGCGTCGCGCCGAGCTGGCTGTAGAAGCTCGCGTTGTCCCAGTAGCAGGTGATGCGCGTGATCCGGCTGCCGTCGTCGAGCGTCAGCAGGAAGGCGTGGGGGAGGTCGTAGTGGCGGCCCTTGTTGGGGATGTCGGCGAAGTCCTTCTGCTGGGTGCCGCCGATGACGACCTCGGCCGCGACGTGGCGGTCGTCGCCGAACATCGACTCGACCCGGATCCTCAGGTCGGGGAAGGCGTCGATGAGGCCGCTCCAGATGGCGCGGCCGACGTCACGGATCGGGCCGCGGCCCTGGTCGCCCATCGGTACGTAGCGGAGCTCGGCGTTGTCGCTGCAGAAGCTGAGCATCGCGTCCACGTCGTGGTGGTCGTAGGCGTCGAAGAACGATTGGGCGGTGTGCAGTGCGGGGGTGGCTGAGGAGGTGGCAGACATGCCCGATGGGACTAGGCCGCTCGGACATCGCACAAGCACGTGCCCCGGAGGGCGGCACCTTGCCGGGCATCGGACGCGCCCTACCCTCAAACGCCGACGAGGGAGGTCGAGTCCGACATGCCGCGAAAGCACGAACACGTCGACGAGCTCCTGCCGTTCGACGGCCGCTGGGAGCTGCGCTTCGTCCGCAGCCTCGAGCATCCGCCCGCGGAGGTGTGGCGTGCCGTGACCGAGCCCGAGCGCTCCGCCACGTGGTTCCCCTTCCGGGTCGAGGGCGAGTGCGCGCCCGGGGCGACGGTGCGCTTCGTGTCCGCGGATGGCGGCGGCGCGGCGTTCGAGGGCGAGATGGTCGCGTGCGATCCGCCCTCGCGCTGGGAGGTGCGCTGGGGCAACGACGAGCTCGTGCGCTTCGAGCTGGAGCCGACGCGCTGGGGGACGCTGCTCACGCTCGTCAACGTCATCGACGACGTCGGCAAGGCCGCGCGCGACGCGGCCGGCTGGCACGTCACGCTCGACAGGCTCGCCGCCCACCTCGACCACGAGCCGGCGCCGGCGACCACGCGCGAGCGCTGGGGCGAGCTCTTCCGCGGCTACGCGGAGGACTTCGGTGCGGAGGGCTCGTCGATCGGGCTCCCGGAGTCGCACGCCGGCGCGCGCTGACCGCGCCCCGGGCACACGGCGGGCACGCGCTACGCGGGGGCGTCACCTGACGGCGCGGACGTCGGCTGGCGGTCGGCCTCGAGTCGGCGCTTGAGGTTCGCGAGGTCGCTGCGGACCTGCTCGGGAGCGCTGCGACGGACCAGGGGCGCGAAGAGGACGCCGATGCCGTGGCCCTTGAACTCGATCTGGAAGTCCGCGCGCGTCCGCCGGCCGCCGTCGAGCGGCGAGAAGGTCATCGTGCCGCGGGGCCGGATCGGGCCGTCGATCACCTGGAAGCTCCAGCGTGAGGGCGGCTCGTAGTCGGTGTACTCCCACGTGAACGTCCTCGGGCCGCCCGGCACCTGGCGGGTCTCGCGGACGCGCGTGCCGGCCGCCGGCGGCCCCGGCGTCTCGACGCCGATGTCGCGCACCGCGTCCTGCCACTCCTTCACCCGCGTGGGGTCGCCGGAGTACTCGAAGACCTCCTGCGGTGCGCGATCGATCTCGATCGAGCCGGTGATGGGAGCCATGCGACCTCCTGAGTCGGGGTGCGTCGCGTCCCTCGCAGTCTGGTGGTCCGGGCGGCCGCAGGTCAACCGCGCCTGCGCGACCGTTGCCCCGTAGGCCGCGGCCGGCCATAGTCGTCGGCATGCACGCGCTCGTCGTCGGCTTCGGCCTCGGGTTCTTCGTGGCCCTGCAGCTCGGGCCGATGTCGCTGTTCCTCGTCCGCTCGACGCTGCGGGCCGGGTGGGGCGTGGGCCTGGCGATCGGCGTGGGCATCGCCGCCGTCGATGCGCTGTACGCGGCGTGCGGCGCCGCCGGCGCCGCGCCGCTGCTCACGTTCGAGCCGGTCAGGATCGCCCTCGGGCTCGTGGGCGCCGCGGTGCTCGTCGCCCTCGGCGCCCGCACGCTGTACGGGGCCTTTCGCATCCGCCACGGGGGCGAGGTGCGGGCGGACGTCGCCACGCCGCGGCGGGCCTTCCTCACGGCGCTGGCGGGGACGGCCTCCAACCCGGCGACGATCGCGTCGTGGGCGGCGATCTTCGCCGCGGCGAGCGCGGCCGGCGCGGCGGACTCGGCGGCCGGGGCGGTGCTGCTCGTCGGAGGCGTCGGCGCCGGGAGCCTCGCCTGGGTCACGCTGCTGGCCACCGGCGTCGCGATCGCGCGCCGCAGCGCCGGCGACCGGGCGATGCGCCTGGCCGACGCCGTGGCCGGCCTGGGCCTGCTCGGCTTCGGCGGCGCGCTCGCCTATGGCGCCGTGCGCCACGACTGAGGCCGCGGCCAGCCGCCGAGGACGACCCCGCAGGCCGCCACCGCGAGCCGACGCGTGTGCATGCGAACGACGCTACCGCCCGCCCGCGCGACCTGCGCATCCTCTCCCACAGCACGGGTAGCCTCGCCCCTCGCGGGCCTCGGAAGGCAGGAGATACCGGCGGGTCTCGTGGGCTCGTGGGAACCGCCGGAACCCAAAGGAGAAGACATGGATCACAGGCTCCACCGCGGGAGGGTGGCCCTGGCGATCGCCGTGTCGGGCGTCCTGCTCTGCGCCGCCTTCGCGTCGCAGGCATCGGCCGCGCCCCTCGCCCACGGCGACGTCGTGCACCTCATCAAGCCCAGCCTCCGGACCAATGCCAACAAGAGCAACAACTGGTTCGGCTACAACCAGGGGACGCTCGAGCAGGGCGGCAAGCAGTTCAACTCCATCTCCGGCGACTGGACGGTGCCGACCGCGACGCAGCACGCGTCGGGCGACGAGTTCTCCTCGGACTGGATCGGCATCGGCGGCGGCTGCGTCGACGCGAGCTGCAACGTCACGGACAACACCCTGATCCAGACCGGCACCGAGCAGGACGTCAGCGGCGGCTCGGCGTCGTACTCGGCCTGGTGGGAGGTCATCCCCGGCCCCTCGATCGCGATCACCAACATGACCGTGGGCGCCGGCGACCACATGCACGCCGACATCACCGAGGTCGCCGCGGGCGCCAACGTCTGGAAGATCACGCTCCAGGACGTCACGCGCAGCGAGACGTTCACGACGACCGTCCCGTACTCCTCCACGCACGCGACGGCGGAGTGGATCGAGGAGACGCCGCTCCTGCTGAGCACGAGCCCGGGCCTCGCGGCGCTGCCGAACCTCACGAACGTCCCGTTCACCGGCGCCAGGACCAACGGCGCGGCGGCGAACCTGCAGGCGTCCGAGGAGATGCTGCTCACGGACTCAGGCGGCAACGTGATCGGCACGCCGTCGGCGCCGAACGCCACGCACGACGGCTTCACCGCCTGCGCTTGGGCGACCACCTGCTAGTCGGCTGACCCACACCGCGGGGCGCCCTCCGACGAACGACGGAGCGGCGCTCCGCGGCGTGCGGTGCGGTGGTCGTCGCGGTCCCGGCTAGGGTCCGGCCATGGCCGAGGTCGATGCCGCGCGCGCGGTCGCCGGGCTGCGCGAGCTCGCGCGGCTGACCGCGGACCAGGACGGCGCCCAGCGCGTCGCCTGGACCGACACGTGGACCGTCGCCAACGACTGGCTGACCCGCGAGCTGCGGGGCATCGACGGCGTCGACGTCGAGACCGACGAGGCCGGCAACCTCTGGGCGACAGCCCCGGGCGCCTCCGAGCGCGCGGTGGTCGTCGGGAGCCACCTGGACTCCGTGCCCGACGGCGGCTGGCTCGACGGCACGCTCGGCGTCGTCGCCGGCCTCGAGGTCCTGCGCGCGCTGGCGCCCCAGCCGCGCGCGCTCACGCTGAAGCTCGTGAGCTGGGCCGACGAGGAGGGCGCCCGCTTCGGGCGCAGCGTGCTGGGATCGAGCGCGGCCGCCGGCACGCTGGACCCCGACGCCGTCCGCGGCCTCGTCGACCGCGACGGGGTCGCGCTGCCCGAGGCGCTGCGCGCCCACGGCGTCGACCTCGACCGCGCGCCGAAAGCGCGCGCCCGCCTGGACGGCGTGCTCGCCTATCTCGAGCTGCACATCGAGCAGGGCCCGGTGCTCGAGCGCCTCGGCCTCCCGCTCGGCGCCGTGACCGGCACGTTCGGCGTCGAGCGCCACGCGCTGGCGCTCACCGGCCAGCACGCCCACGCCGGCTCGACGCCGATGGACGTCCGCCGCGACGCCTTCCTGGCCGCCGCCCGCTGCGCGCAGGCGTTCCGCGACGACGCCGCGCGGCGCGACGACGTCCGCGCCACCACGGGGACGGTCCGGGTGAGCCCCGGCATCCCGACCGCCTTCAACGGGATCTGCGAGCTGACGCTCGACCAGCGCGCCCACGACCCGGACGTCCTGGCCGACATGCTCGGCACCGCGCAGCAGGCGAGCCGCGCCATCGCAGCCGAGGAGGGCTGCGAGGTCGCCTGGGAGCGCATCTGGCGCATCGACCCGATCCCGTTCGACCCCGATCTCGTCGACCTGGCCGACGCGATGATCGCCGAGCTGGCGGGCCGCTCGCACCGGCTGGCGAGCGGCCCCCTGCACGACGCCGCCGAGATGGCGCGGGTCGTCCCGAGCACGATGCTGTTCGTCCGCAGCCTGCGCGGCCTCAGCCACACCAAGGACGAGGACACCCCGGTCGCCGACCTGGAGCTCGCGGTCCGGGCCCTGCACGAGCTCACGCGGCGAACCGCACAGCGACTCGTGGACTAGTCACAAGAAGTTGTGACGAACTCTCAGCGGAGTGGTAGGGTCGCGCCGCGAATGGGGACGAACGAACGTCGACGCACCATCCAAGGGCTCCTCGTGCAGAGGGGAGAGGTCAGCATCGGCGACCTCGCCGGCGAGATGGCCGTCTCGGAGATGACCATCCGCCGCGACCTCGAGACGCTCGAGGACGCAGGCTTCGCCCGCCGCGTCCGGGGCGGCGCGATCTCCACCACCAGCCGCGGCTACGAGCCGCCGTTCCACGCCCGCATGGCCGTCGCCCACGAGGCAAAGCAGGCGATCGCGGAGGCGGCCACGCGCTACGTGCAGGACGGCGAGACCGCGATCCTCGACGTCGGCACCACGACGCTCGAGCTCGCCCGCCGCCTGCGCGGCCGCCGCGGGATCACGGTCGTGACGCCGAGCACGTCGGTCGCCCTCGAGCTCGCCAACGAGGTCAACATGCGCGTCGTGCTCACCGGCGGCATCGTGCGCCCGGGCGAGCTGAGCCTGATCGGCGACTTCGCCGAGCGCACCTTCGCCGAGCTCAACTGCGACGTCCTCTTCCTCGGCGTCGGCGGCATCGACGCCGAGAAGGGGCTCACCGAATACAACCTCGACGACACGCGCGTGAAGCGCGCCGCGCTGCGCGCGGCCAGCCGCCGCGTCGTGCTCGCCGACGCGTCGAAGCTCGAGCGCGTGTGCCTGGCGACGATCGCGCCGCTGGCCGACGTCGACGTCCTCATCACCGATGCCCCTGGCGACCACCCGGTCGCGCAGGCCGCCCGCGAGGCGGGCGTGGAAGTGGTCACCGTCGAAGTCCCGGAGGTCCGATGAGCGAGCGATTCCGCCGTACGTTCACAGCCGGCAAGCCCCTGATAGCGATGGTGCACCTGCCGCCGCTGCCGGGCACGCCGCTCTACGACGCGCAGGCGGGCGTAGCCGGGCTGGTCAGCTCGGTCCAGCGCGACCTCGAGGTCCTGCGCGAGGCCGACTTCGACGGGTACCTCTTCTGCAACGAGGGCGACCGGCCGTACGAGCTGCGCGCGGGGTTGGAGTCTGCGGCCGTGATGGCGCGCGTGGTGACCGAGTGCGCGCCCGACGACCGCCCGTTCGGGGTCGACTTCCTGTGGGACGCGCGCTGCGCGCTCGCGGTCGCCGTCGCCACCGGAGCCGCCTTCATGCGCGAGGTGGTCACCGGCGTCTGGGAGTCCGACATGGGCCTGTGGCAGACCGACGCCGCGCACGTGCTGCGCGAGCGGCGCCGCCTGGACGTCGAGGACCTGGCGATCTTCATGAACATCACGCCCGAGTTCGCCTCGCCGATCGGCCGCCGCGACGCGCCGCAGACGGCGCGGTCGGCGGTCGTGTCGAGCCTGGCCGACGTGATCCTCGTCTCCGGCCCGATGGCCGGCGCCGAGCCCGGCCGCGCGCTGCTCGAGGACGTGCGCGAGGCGGTGCCGCCCGAGATCCCGGTGCTGCTCAACACCGGCGCGCGCGCGGACACCATCGCCCGCTACCTCGAGGTCGCCGACGGCTGCATCGTCGGCAGCGACCTGAAGGTCGACGGCTACACCTGGAACCCGGTCGACCCCGAGCGGGCGCGGCGCTTCGTCGACGCCGCGCGGAGCGCGCGCGTGAGCTGAGGATGCTGCTCGGCCTGGACATCGGCTCGTCGGGCGTCAAGGGCGTCCTCGTCGATCCGTCGCGCGGCGTGGTCGCCGCCGCCTCCGCGGCGGTCGAGCTGTACTCCGTGCGTCCGGGCTGGGCCGAGGCCGACACCGGCGAGTGGTGGCAGGCGGTGCGGGAGGTCGTCCCCCGGCTGCTGGCCGAGTCGGGGACGGCGGCCGCGGACGTCGGCGGCGTCGCCGCGTCCGGGATGGTGCCCGCCGTCCTGCCGCTCGACGCCGACGGCCGACCGCTGCGCCGCGCGATCCTGCAGAACGACGCCCGCGCCGTCGCCGAGCTCGCCGAGCTCGACGCCGAGCTCGAGGGCGTCGACCTGCTCCAGCGCACCGGCTCGGCGCTCACCCAGCAGTCGGTCGCGCCGACGCTGCGCTGGCTCGAGCGCCACGAGCCCGACCTCTTCGCCGCGACCGACACGGTCTCGGGCTCCTACGACTGGCTGGCGCGGCGCCTCGGCGGCGAGGCGCACGTCGAGCGCAACTGGGCGATGGAGAGCGGGCTCTACGAGCTCGACGGCACGCTCGCCCAGGACATCCTCGACCGGGCCCGCATCGACGGTGGGCTGCTGCCCCCCGCGCGAGCGCCGGGCACGGTCGTGGGCGAGGTCAGCGGCGAGGCCGGTGAGGCGACCGGTCTCGTCGCCGGCACGCCGATCGTCGTCGGCGGCGCCGACCACGTGAGCTCGGCCTACGGCGCCGGGCTCGTCGCCCCCGGCGACTGGCTGGTCAAGCTCGGCGGCGCCGGCGACATCCTCGTCGTCACCGACGCGCCGTTCGTCGACCGCCGGCTCTACCTCGACGCCCACCCGGCCGACGGGCGCTGGCTGCCCAACGGCTGCATGGCCACGAGCGGCACGCTCGTGCGCTGGCTCCAGCGCCTCGCCGGCGGCGTCGAGCTCGAGCAGCTCGACCGCGAGGCGCAGGCGATCGCGCCCGGGAGCGACGGCATCGTCTGCCTGCCCTACTTCCTGGGCGAGAAGTCGCCGCTGCACGACCCCGCGCAGCGCGGCGCCTTCCTCGGGCTGCACCTCGGGCACACGCGCGCGCACCTGTACCGCGCCGTGCTGGAGGCCGTCGCCTACGGGTTCCGCCACCACGTCGACGTGTTCGCCGAGCGCGGCGTCGACCTCGGCCTGGCGCGCGTCACCAACGGCGGGAGCCGCTCGACGCTGTGGAAGCAGATCCTCGCCGACGTCCTCGGCAGCGAGCTGTCGCCGGTCGTCGACCACCCGGGCGCCGCGCTGGGAGCGGCGATGGCGGCGGGCATCGGCACCGGCGCGGTCGGCGACTGGGACGAGATCGCGCCGCTCGTGCGCCTCGGCGCGTCGATCGAGCCGCGCGCCGAGCACCGCGCGCGCTACGACGAGCAGTACCGGATTTATCGAGAGCTGGAGCCGACGCTGAGGCCGTTCGCGCACCGGCTGGCACGTGAGGAGCAGGCATGACGCAGCGACTGGCCGTGGTGACCGGGGCCGGGTCGGGGATCGGAGCCGCCATCGCGCGCGAGCTCGCCGCCCGCGGCGCTCGCGTGGTCGTCACCGATGTCGACGAGGCGGCCGCGCAGCGGGTCGCCGGCGAGCTCGACGGCGCCGTCGCCCGCCGCCTCGACGTGACCGATCTCGCCTCGATCGAGGCGGTGGCCGACGAGGCCACGACGTCGCTCGGGGGCATCGACGTCTGGGTGTCCAACGCGGGGATCTCGCAGATGACGCGCTTCGTCGACGTCACGCCCGAGGACCTCGACCGCACCCTGGCGGTCAACCTGCGCGGACCCTTCCTGTGCGGGCAGGTCGCGGCGCGGGCGATGCGCGCGACCGGCCGCGGCGGCGTCATCGTCAACCTGGCGTCGATGGCCGGCAAGCAGGGGCGCGTGCCCTTCCTCGCCGACTACGTCGCCTCGAAGTTCGGCGTCGTGGGGCTCACGCAGGCGATGGCGTTCGAGCTGGCGGCCGACGGGATCCGCGTCAACAGCGTGTGCCCCGGCTACGTCGCGACGCCGATGCAGGACCGCGAGCTGCGCTGGGAGGCAGAGCTGCGCAGGGTAGGTGCCGAGGACGTCCGCCAGCTCTGGATCGACGACACGCCGATGGGGCGCCTGGAGCAGCCCGAGGACGTCGCCCGCGTCGTGGCCTTCCTGACCGGCGAGGACGCGGCGTTCGTGACCGGCGAGGCCTTGGCCGTCAACGGCGGCGCATTCATGGACTGACCCCTCGCGGGCGGTCCGAGGAGAGGAGAACGACCGACATGTCATCCACCACCGATTCGCAGCAACCGCAGCTCTTCACGCGCAATGCCACCGGCCTCGTCCGCGAGCTGAGCGCGTTCGACGCCTTCAACCTGGTGTTCTCCGCCGTGCTGATCCCGGTCGGGATCACCCAGGTCATGGGCTTCGCACCGCAGTTCTGGCCGCACGCGAACATGTTCGTGTCGTTCCTGATCGCGACGCCGCTCGTCGCGTGCTTCGGCCTCGTGTACCTGTACTTCACGACGATCATGCCGCGCTCCGGGGGCGACTACGTGTGGGTCTCCCGCACGCTGCACCCGTTCCTCGGCTTCGTCGTGAACTTCTCGCTGACCTTCGTCTTCCTGACCTGGGTGGCGTTCAACTTCACGTTCATGCTGTCGATCGTCGGGCCGGCGTTCGGCTACGTGGCGAACATCCACTCGAGCTGGGTGCTGTCGCCGACGAAGGGCGAGCAGATGCTCGTCGCGACGATCCTCACCGCGCTGTTCGGCGGCCTGATGGTCTTCGGCGTGCGCTCGGTCGCCCGCTACATGAAGGTGACCTTCGCGCTGGTGTGGGTCGGCATGGCGCTGTGGCTGGCGCTCCTGCTCATCGGCGGGCACGGCGACTTCGTCAGCCACTGGAACCGCACCTCGGGCGCGACGTACGACGGGATCATCACCCAGGCGAAGTCGCTGGGCTTCGACGCCGGCGGCACCGTGGCGCTGGGCGCGACGCTGGCGGCGATGGTCTACTGCTTCCAGGTCTACACGGGCTTCCAGTGGACCGGCTACTTCGCCGGCGAGATCAAGAACGCCCGCCGCACGGCGGTCACGTCGATCGTCGGCGGCCTCGTGGGCGCCGCGGTCGTCTACCTCGCCGCGGTGGCGCTGATCTACAAGTACTACGGCTTCAAGTTCTTCGGCGCCCTGGTGTTCATGGGGCTCGGCGGCGGAGCCGACCACTACAAGCTCGACTTCAGCCCGTACCTGCCCTCGCTGGTGAACTTCCTGCCGGGGCCGCACATCTTGGCCATCCTGATCGTCGCGGCGTTCCTGCTGGCGATCTTCTGGTGGACGCCGACCGGGTTCATGCTCGGCACGCGCAACCTGTTCGCGTGGTCGTTCGACCGCCTGGCCCCGGCCCGGCTGACCGACGTGTCCGACCGCTTCCACACGCCGGTCGTCGCGACGGTGGCGATCGCGCTGGTGGTGGAGCTCCTGAACTACCTCAACATCTACCAGGGCCTCGGCGCGTTCCTGCTGAACATCCTCGCCGTGATGGGCCTGGCGTTCATCGTGGTGTCGATCGCGGCGGCGGCGCTGCCGTGGACGCGCCCGGCGATGCACGCGTCGGCCCCCGGGTGGGCGTCGGTGCGGATCCTCGGGCTGCCGCTGATCACCGTGGTGGCGGGCATCTCGGCGCTGAGCTGGGCGTTCGTCATCTACACGGCGCTGCACACGGGCTTCGGCGGGTCGCTCGGGTGGGGGCCGATGATCAAGGCGTTCATCGCGCCGATCATCGCCGTCGTCTGGTACCTGGGCGTGACGATGTACCGCCGCAGCCAGGGCATCTCGCTGGCGAACACGTTCCGGGAGATCCCGCCCGAGTGAACGGCGCGCCGGACATCGTGCAGGAGGGCCGGCGCCTGGTCGAGCAGGCGTCGGCCGCCGGCCTCGTGGTGCGGCTGTTCGGGGGCGTGGCGATCTGGCTGCGCGCGTCGGAGGCGACGCGCGCAGCGTTCGGCCGTCGGTACGCCGACATCGACCTCGTCGCCCACCGCGGGCAGTCGCGCGAGCTGCGCGGGCTGCTCGAGGCCGAGGGCTACGAGCCCGAGCGCATGTTCAACGCCGCCCACGGCGCGCGGCGGCTGCTCTACCACGCCCCCGACGCGAGCTTCCACGTCGACGTGTTCCTCGATCGCTTCCAGATGTCCCACGAGCTCGATCTCGGCGCCCACCTGGACGCCGAGCCGCTGACCGTGCCGGCGGCCGAGCTGCTGCTGGCCAAGCTCCAGGTCGCCGAGGTCAACCGCAAGGACCTCACCGACGCGGCGATGCTGCTGCTCGACCACGAGCTGGCCGGCGAGGACGGCCCCGGGCGCCTCGACGTCGAGCGCGTGTGTGCGATCTGCGCGGGGGACTGGGGGCTCTACACGACGGCGACCGACAACCTCGGGCGCCTGCGCGAGCTGGCGATCGACGAGCCGATGCGCGGCGAGCTGCAGGCGCGGACGGCCGCGCTGTCCGAGCGCCTCGAGGTCGCTCCCAAGACCCGGTCGTGGCGGATGCGCGCCCGGGTCGGGCGGCGCGTGCGCTGGTACGAGACCCCCGAGGAGGTGGCGCGGTGAGCTTCACCGTCTACTACGCGTCGGACATCCACGGCTCCGACCTGCTGTGGCGCAAGTTCGTCAACGCCGGCAAGTTCTACGAGGCCGACGTCCTCGTCATGGGCGGCGACATCACCGGCAAGGCCGTGGTGCCGATCGTCCGCGAGAACGGGGGCTACCGCGCGCGCCAGATCATCGGCGACCGCATGGCGGCGCTCGACGAGCTGCCCGACCTCGAGCGCCGGGTCCGCGACATGGGCGTCTACCCCTCCGTCACCGACCCCGACGAGCTGGCCGAGGCGGCGCGCAGCGAGGGCGCCGTGGAGGCGCTGTTCCGCCGGGCGATGGCGGCGAGCCTGGAGCGCTGGCTGGCGCTGGCGGAGGAGCGCCTGGCCGGCACGCACATCCGCCTGTACGTGATGCTCGGCAACGACGACGAGCCGGCGCTGGACGAGGTGCTGGCCGCCTCGCCGCTGCACGTGACCTGCGAGGACCTGCCCGTCGAGCTGCGCGAGGGGCTGCAGATGCTCTCGTGCGGGATGGCGAACCCGACGCCGTGGGCCTCGCCGCGCGAGATGCCCGAGGACGAGCTCGCCGCGCACCTGGAGCGGCTCGCCGGCGAGCTCGAGGACCCGTCGCGCGCGGTGTTCAACCTCCACGTCCCGCCCAAGGGGACCGCCATCGACCAGGCGCCCGAGCTCGACGACACGCTCAAGCCCGTCGTCCGCGGCGGCTCGGTGGCCATGACCTCGGCCGGGTCGGCCGCCGTGCGCGCACTGATCGAGCGGCACCAGCCGCTCGTGGCGCTGCACGGCCACATCCACGAGTCGCGCGGCGCGGTCCGGGTCGGGCGGACGGTCTGCATCAACCCGGGCAGCGAGTACGCCGAGGGCGTGCTGCACGGGGCGCTGCTCGTGCTCGACAAGCGCAAGGGGCTGCGCAACCACCAGTTGGTGTCGGGCTGACGCGGGGAGCACAATGGCACCGTGTCGCTGCTCGACCAGGATCCGCTCGACCTGACCGCCGCCGACGAGCGGCTCGCCGGCCTGCGCGCGACCTACCTCCAGCGTGCCGTCGCCGCCGCGGTCGCGCTCGCCGCGGGGGCGCTGCTCACGGCGCTGGCCGGCGGCGGCTGGGGCATCCCGCTTCTCCTCGGCGGGGCGTGCGCGCTCTTGCTGGCGGTCATCTCGCACACCGATCGCGACCGCCTGCTCATCCGGCTCGTCGCCCAGGACGACGCCTGGCTGCTGCCCGAGGTGCGGCGCTGCGCCGAGCGCCTGGTGGCGCCGCGCGAGCGCGCGCGGCTGGCGCGCGGGCTGCTGCTGGCGGCCGACGCCGGCACGCCGGGGCACCACCCCTACGGCGTCATCCGCCCCGAGCGGGCCCACGGCGCGGTCGAGGAGCTGCGGTGGCTGGGCGAGGCCGTGGCCGACACGGCGGTGCCGCTGCACGCGTCGGCGGCGGCGCTCGGGCGCCGGCTGCTGACCGAGGCGGCGCTGTCGCCGCTGTACAACCCGCGCATCCCCGAGGACGACGTCCACCACCTGCTGGCGATCATGCGCCGCGGGATCGGCGGCGGCGAGGCCGACCGGGGCTACTGAGCGTTCTCGAGCTCGCGCAGGAACGGCGGCGACGCGCCGGCGCGCTCGCACGTGCGCGCGGCGACGAGCGAGGCGAAGCGCGTGGCCTCGAGGACCTTGTCGACGTCGGCCAGCTCGGCGCGGCCGAGGCCGTGCGCGCGCCACCAGGCCAGGAACCCGCCGCCGAAGGCGTCGCCGGCGCCGATGGTGTTCACCACCTCGACGGCGGGAGCCGGGACGGGGACGTCGCCGTCGGCGGTCACGACCAGCGCGCCGGCCGAGCCGCGCGTGAGCAGGACGACCGCCGGGCCGAGCTCGAGCAGCGCGCGCGCCGCATCCGGCGCCGAGCGCTGCGGGTCGAGCCAGAGCAGGTCGTCCTCGCTGGCCTTGACCAGGTCGCTGCGGCCGACGATCCGACGCAGGCGCGCGCGGTAGGCCACCGGGTCGGCGATGATCGCCGGCCGGCAGTTGGGGTCGACGGCGACGAGCGCGCGACCCGCGAGCTGGTCGACCACGGCCTCGAGCGCGGTGGCCATCGGCTCGAGCGCCAGGCCGAGCGTGCCGACGTGCAGGACCCCGACGGCGGTCGGCAGCGCCGCCAGCGCGACCTCGGGGGTCAGGCCGGGCGCCGACGTGGCCCGCTCGTAGAAGCGGTAGCGCGCGCTGCCGGTCTCGTCGATCTCGGCCAGCGCGAGCGTGGTCGGCTCGTCGGTGCGCACGACGGCGTCGAGACGCACGCCGTCGCCGGCGAGCATCCGCTCGAGCGTCGTGCCGAAGCGGTCGGTCGACAGCCGCCCCAGGTAGGCGACCGGCTGCTGCAGGCGGCCGATCGTCCGCGCGGTGTTGAACGGGCCGCCGCCCGGGTGGGCGCGCAGCTCGACGGAGCCGTCGAGGACGAGGTCGTACAGCGCCTCGCCGGCGACGAGGATGACGTCGCCCGCGGCGATCGGCGCGCCGCTCACGACGCGCGCGCCGGCGCCGGCAGCTCGCCCGAGCCGCGCGCGATCAGCGTGGTGGGGTGGACGACGCGGCGCCCGGGCCCGTCGTAGCCGTCCAGACGCGAGAACAGCAGATCGGCGGCGCTGCGCCCGAGCGCGGCCGGGTCCTGGGCGACGACCGTGAGCCCGGGATCGACGACGTCCGCCAGCGGGACGTCGTCGAAGCCGACGTGGGCGACCGCGTGCTGCACGCCGAGGTCGTGGATCGCGCGCACGGCGTCGATGGTGATGAGGTTCTGACTGGTGAACAGCGCGGTCGGCGGGTCGTCGCCGAGCAGCAGCTCGCGGGTCACGTCGTAGGGCCGCTGCTCGGACGTGTGCACCAGCGCCGGGTCGTCCTCGATGCCGTGCGCGGCCAGCGCCTGGCGGTAGCCGCGCAGGCGCTCGCCGCCCGTGTGCAGCTCGGGGCGGTCGCCGAGGTAGCCGATGCGGCGGTGGCCGGCGGCGACGAGGTGGGCGACCGCCTCGCTCGCGCCGCCGGCGTTGTCGCTGAGGACGACGTCGGCGTCGATGAATCGCGCCGGGCGGTCGACGAACACGAGCGCGACCCCGGCCGCCTTGTCGCGCAGCAGGTAGCTGTGGTCGGCGCCGGCGGGGACGATGATCAGGCCGTCGACCCCGCGCGCGCCGAAGGACTCGGCAAGCTCGCGCTCGCGCTCGGGGACCTCGTCGGAGCTGCCGGCGAAGGTGAGCACGCCGCGCCGGCGCGCGACCTCCTCGACGCCGCGGTGCACGGCCGAGAAGAACGGGTTGCCGACGTCCTCGAAGACGAGCCCGATGCTGGCCGACAGGCGGTCGGCGCGACGCAGCGAGCTCGCCGTGAGGTTGTGGCGGTAGCCGAGCAGCTCCACCGCGCGGTGCACGCGCTCGGCGAGGTCGGGCCCGACGCTCGGGCCGCCGTTGACGACGCGCGAGACCGTGGCCAGGCTCACGCCGGCGACGGCGGCCACCTGCTTCATGGTCGGTCGCCGTCCGTTGCTGGCGGCCGCGCTCTCGGAGAACGTTTCCTGTGGCGTCGGCGTAGGGGAGCTCTCAGCGTTCATGGGCGTACGGAAGTATAGGGACGTCGGTCAAGAAAACGTATTCCCTTGACACGTCCGGACGACCGACCGACAGTGCCCGCCCATCCTGAAAACGTTCTCTCGCCACGCCCGGCGGGCGTCCTGCCGGCGATCCTCGTCGGGAGGGTGGCCGGCGCGGCCACCGGGGTGTTCAATGGCATCCACGTGGCCTACGGCACGCTCCCGCCGCTCATCGTCGTCGTCATGAACACCTCCGACCACTGGCAGGGCCGGCGGTCCCGCAGCGCGTGAGCGTGAGCGAGTCCGCGGGCCGGCTGCCGGATCCGGCCGACCTCGTCGACGTCGACGCCCTCATCGGCGCCTACTACGACGAGCGGCCCGACCCGGCGGTCCCCGAGCAGCGGGTGGCCTTCGGCACCTCCGGCCACCGCGGGAGCTCGACGGCGCGGACGTTCAACGAGGCCCACGTGCTCGCCGTGGCCGAGGCGGTCTGCCGCTACCGCGAGTCCCAGGGCATCGACGGCCCGCTGTTCCTGGGGCGCGACACGCACGCGCTGTCCGAGCCGGCGGCGCGGACGATCGCCGAGGTGCTGGCCGCGCGCGGCGTCGAGGTGATGGTCGACGACCGCGACGGCTTCACGCCGACCCCGGCGGTCTCGCACGCGATCCTCACCCACAACCGCCGCGGCGGACCGACCCGCGGCACCGCGGACGGGATCGTCGTCACGCCGTCGCACAACCCGCCCGAGGACGGCGGCGTGAAGTACAACCCGCCGCACGGCGGACCGGCCGACACCGACGTCACCGGCTGGATCCAGGACGAGGCCAACCGCCTGCTCGAGGCCGGGCTGCGCGACGTGCGCCGCGCCGACCCGGCGACGGCGCCCAACGTGCGCCGCCACGACTACCTGTCGGCGTACGTCGACGACCTGGCCGCCGTCGTCGACCTCGACGCCATCCGCGAGAGCGGCCTGCGCCTCGGCGTCGACCCGCTCGGCGGCGCCAGCGTGGCGTACTGGGCGGCGGTGGCCGAGCGCCACCGGCTCGACCTCACGATCACCAACGACGCGGTCGATCCCACGTTCCGCTTCGTGCCCGTCGACTGGGACGGCAAGGTGCGCATGGACTGCTCGTCGCCCTACGCGATGGCGAAGCTCACCGAGATCGCCGGCGACTTCGACGTCGCCTTCGCCAACGACCCCGACGCCGACCGCCACGGGATCGTGACCCCGGGCGCCGGGCTGCTGAACCCCAACCACCACCTCGCCGCCTGCATCGCCTACCTGTTCGGCGGCCACCGCCTGTGGCCCGAGGGCGCGGGCGTCGGCAAGACGGTGGTCTCCAGCGCGATCATCGATCGCGTCGCCGCCGACCTCGGCCGGCGCCTGGTCGAGGTGCCGGTCGGCTTCAAGTGGTTCGTCGAGGGCCTGCTCGAGGGCTCGCTCGGCTTCGGCGGCGAGGAGAGCGCGGGCGCGTCGTTCCTGCGCCGCGACGGGACCGCGTGGACGACCGACAAGGACGGCCTGGTCCCGTGCCTGCTGGCGGCCGAGATGACCGCCCGGACGGGCTCGGACCCGGGCGCGACGTACGGCGCGCTGGCCGAGCGCTTCGGCCGCTCGTCCTACCGGCGCGTCGACGTGGCCGCCACGCTCGAGCAGAAGCGGGTGCTGGGAAGGCTCTCGGCCGACCAGGTCACGGGGACCGAGCTGGCGGGCGAGCCGATCGTCGACGTGCTCACCGCCGCGCCTGGCAACGGCGCGCCGATCGGCGGCGTAAAGGTCGTCGCGGCCAACGCGTGGTTCGCCGCGCGCCCGTCGGGCACCGAGGACGTCTACAAGGTCTACGCCGAGAGCTTCCTCGGCGACGAGCACCTCGAGCGCGTCATCGCCGAGGCGCAGGAGCTCGTCGCCGCGGCCCTGGGAGGGTCCGATGCCTGACGTCTTCGGGATCGTGCTGGCCGGCGGCGAGGGCAAGCGCCTGGCGCCGCTGACCGCCGATCGCGCCAAGCCCGCCGTGCCCTTCGGCGGTCACTACCGGCTCATCGACTTCGCGCTCTCGAACCTGGTCAACGCCGGCTATCGGCAGATCGTGGTCCTCACGCAGTACAAGAGCCACTCGCTCGACCGCCACATCTCGACCACCTGGCGGCTGTCGCCGCTGCTGGGCAACTACGTCGCCCCCGTCCCCGCCCAGATGCGCCGCGGGCCGCGCTGGTTCCTGGGCTCGGCCGACGCGATCTTCCAGAACCTCAACCTGCTGCACGACGAGCGCCCGAAGTACGTCGCCGTCTTCGGCGCCGACCACATCTACCGCATGGACCCGCGCCAGATGGTCGACCAGCACATCGAGAGCGGCGCCGCGGTGACGGTCGCCGCGCTGCGGGCGCCGCTGGCCGAGGCCGACCAGGTCGGCGTCATCGACGTCGCGCCCGACGGGCGGACGATCGCCGCCTTTCGCGAGAAGCCGACCGATGCCGTGGGCCTGCCGGACGCGCCCGACCAGGTCTTCGCCTCGATGGGCAACTACGTCTTCACGACCGAGGCGCTCATCGACTCCGTCACCCTCGACGCCGACGACGAGTCCTCCAAGCACGACATGGGCGGGAGCATCGTCCCGGCGCTGGTTGCGCGCGGCGAGGCCCAGGTCTACGACTTCTCGCGCAACGAGGTCCCCGGGGCCAGCCAGCGCGAGCGCGGCTACTGGCGCGACGTGGGCACGCTCGACGCCTTCTACGACGCCCACATGGACCTGATCTCGGTCGAGCCCGAGTTCAACCTCTACAACCGCGAGTGGCCGATCCTCACCTGGCCCGACCCGCTGCCGCCGGCCAAGTTCGTCTTCGACGACGAGGACGGGCGCCGCGGGCAGGCGCTGGACTCGATGGTCTGCGCCGGCGTCGTCATCTCCGGGGCGACCGTGCGCCGCAGCGTCCTGTCCCCGGGCGCGCACCTGCACTCCTACGCCGAGGTCGAGGACTCCGTCCTCATGCAGGGCGTCGACGTCGGCCGCGAGGCGGTCGTGCGGCGGGCCATCGTCGACAAGAACGTGCGCATCGCGCCCGGCGCTCGGATCGGGGTCGACCCCGAGGCCGACCGCGCGCGGTTCACCGTCTCGGCGGGCGGCGTCGTGGTCATCCCCAAGGGCCAGACGGTGGACGCGTGAGGGTCGCGCTGCTGACCCGCGAGTACCCGCCCGACGTGTACGGGGGCGCGGGCGTGCACGTGGAGTACCTGGCGCGCGAGCTGCGCCGCCTGGTCGACGTCGACGTCCACGCCTGGGGGGCGACCCGCGACGGCGCGGTCGGCCACGAGCCGTGGGACGCGCTCGCCGGCAGCGCGCCCGAGCTCGCGGCGCTGCGGGCGATGTCGATCGACCTGGCGATGGCGGCGGCCACCGACGCGGCCGACGTCGTCCACAGCCACACGTGGTACGCCAACCTCGGCGGTCACCTGTCCAAGCTCGTGCACGACGTGCCCCACGTGGCGACGGTGCACTCGCTCGAGCCGCTGCGGCCGTGGAAGGCCGAGCAGCTCGGCGGCGGCTACGCCCTGTCGAGCTTTTGCGAGCGCACGGCGCTGGAGGCGGCCGACGCGGTGATCGCCGTGTCGGAGGGCATGCGCGAAGACCTGCTGCGCGCCTACCCGGCGATCGACCCCGAGCGCGTGCAGGTCATCTACAACGGCATCGACACCGCGCAGTACGCGCCCGACCCGGGCACCGACGTGCTCGAGCGCCACGGCATCGATTCGTCGGCGCCGACCGTCGCCTTCGTCGGGCGCATCACGCGCCAGAAGGGCGTCGCCCATCTGGTCGAGGCGATGCGCCACGTCGACCCCGCCGTCCAGCTCGTGCTGTGCGCCGGCTCGCCCGACACGCCCGAGATCGGCGCCGAGGTCGGCGGCGCCGTCGAGCGCCTGCGGGCGCAGCGCGGCAACGTCGTCTGGATCGAGCAGATGCTGCCCAAGCCCGAGGTGATCCAGATCCTCAGCCACGCCACGGTGTTTGCGTGCCCGTCGGTCTACGAGCCGCTGGGGATCGTCAACCTCGAGGCGATGGCGTGCGAGACGGCGGTGGTCGCCACCGCCACCGGCGGGATCGTCGAGGTGGTCGACGACGGCGCCACCGGCCTGCTCGTCCCGATCGAGCCGCGCGACGACGGCACCGGCGAGCCGCGCGACCCCGACGCGTTCGCGCGCGCGTTCGCCGCGCGCGTCGACGAGCTCGTGCGCGACCCCGAGCGGGCGGCGGCGATGGGGCGCGCCGGCCGCGCGCGAGCGGTCGACCGCTTCGCCTGGCCGGCGATCGCCGAGCAGACGGCGGCGCTGTACGGGCGGCTGGCGGGGTAGGGGGCTTCGCGGGACGCCGGCGTCCGGCGTCCGCGCTGCGTCTCGCGGCGCTGCGCGGCCAGGGCATCGAGGGGAGCGGAGTCGGCGGCGCTGCGGAGCGACCGCGGTCGTCCTCGCGCGAGCGTTCGCCTGACGCTGCGAGTGCTTCGCAACGGCGATCGCGCCGTCCGTCGCGACACTCCGCAGCCTCTGCGTCGTCCTTCGCACCACGGGCGGTCGGGCCGCTCGCGCTGGCGGGGGTGGACCGCGTTTGTCACGCCTAGCGGGACGGTCGCTGTCCAACCCCCCGCGTGC
>JAXDHQ010000015.1:0-65111 GCA_034664395.1 Solirubrobacteraceae bacterium
CGGCGGCCGAGCTCTGCCGCCTCGCTCACGCCGTGGCCGCGGCGTGCCGGCGCCGGTCGTCGTCGGGGGCATCATCCCCGAGGCCGACGTCGAGCCGCTTCGCATGGCCGGCGTCGCCGCCGTCTACACGCCCAAGGACTTCGATCTCACCCGGATCATGGGCGACATCGTCGCGCTCGTCGCCGAGCGCAACGGGGTCGCGGCACAGGCGTGACCGGCGCCGGCGCCGAGCTGGGTGCGCGCCTGCGCGAGGGCGATCTGAGCGCCGCGCCGGACGTGCTCAACCTGGTCGAGAACCGCTCCGCCGGCGCGCGCGCGGACGTGGCGGCGCTGCTGCGCGGGGTCTCCCCCGCGGCGCTCGGCGGCGAGGCGCGCGCGCACGTGGTGGGCGTGACCGGCCCGCCGGGCGCGGGCAAGTCGACGCTGCTGTCGGCGCTCGTGCGGGCGTGGCGATCCGGCGGCCGCACCGTGGCCGTGCTCGCGGTCGACCCCTCGTCGCGGCGCTCGGGCGGCGCGCTGCTGGGCGACCGGGCGCGGATCGTCCACGACGCCGACGACGACGGCCTGTTCATCCGCTCGACCGCCGCCGGCGGGCGCCTGGGCGGGCTGGCGCCGGCGACGCGCGCGGCGGCCCACGCGCTGGCGGCGGCGTTCGACGTGGTCGTGGTCGAGACCGTCGGCGTCGGTCAGAGCGAGACCGAGGTGGCCGAGGTGGCCGACACCGTCGCGGTGATCGTGCAGCCCGGCGCGGGCGACGTGCTGCAGTTCCTCAAGGCGGGCATCATGGAGATCCCCGACGTGCTCGTGGTCACCAAGGCCGACCTGGGCGACGTCGCGCTGCGGGCGCGGCGCGACCTCAACGCGGCGCTGCGCTCGCTCGGGTCGCGCTCGACGGCGGTGGTGACGGTGTCGTCGATCGCGCCGGTGGCGGGCATCGACGCGCTGATGGCGGCGCTCGACGAGCACCGCGCGGGGCTGGACGTGGGCGCGCGGCGGCTGGCGGCACGGCGGGCGAGCGCGCTGGCGGACTTCGCCGCCGAGCACGGCGAGCGCGGCCTGCGCGCGCTGGGCGGCCGGCGGGCGGCCGAGCGGACGCTGGGCGCGGTGGACCCGGGCGCCGACGTCCCGGCGCTGGTGGCGGCCCTCGAGGCGGAGGCGTCGCGGACGTGAGGCGCGGGATCGACCTCCTGCTGCTGCTGGCCGCGTTCGCCTCGGCGACCGCGGTGGCGGAGCTGCTCGGCGCTCGGGACCTCGGGACGGCGCTGACGTTCGGGCAGCTCGCGTTCGCGGCGGCGCTGGTGTGGGTGCTGCTGCGGCGTCGGTAGGTTCGCGCGGCCCCGCAGGCCGGCTCGACGTGCAGGGTAGGCTTGACGCAATGGCCATCGATCCTCTCGTCGACGGACACGGCCGGCGGATCGCGGATCTGCGGGTCTCGGTCACCGACCGGTGCAACTTCCGCTGCCAGTACTGCATGCCGGCCGAGGGGCTGCCGTGGCTCGAGCGCGAGGCGGTCCTGCACTTCGAGGAGATCGAGCGCCTGGTGACCGTCATGGCGCGCATGGGCGTCACCGACCTGCGCCTCACCGGCGGCGAGCCGCTCGTGCGCCGGGACTTCCCCAAGCTCGTCTCGATGCTGTCGCCGCTGGTCGACGACCTCAGCGTCACCACCAACGGCTTCCTGCTCGAACGCGACGCCGAGGCGCTCGTGCGTGCCGGCGTCACGCGCTTCAACGTCTCGATCGACTCGCTCCAGCGCGACCGCTTCTTCGAGATGACGCGCCGCGACGCGCTCCCGCGGGTGCTGCGCGGCATCGAGGTCCTCGCCGGCTTTCCCGAGGCGCACCCGATCAAGATCAACGCGGTGGCGATGCGCGGCTTCACCGAGGACGAGGTCCTCCCGTTCGCGCGCTTCGCTCGCACGCACCCCTACGAGGTGCGCTTCATCGAGTTCATGCCGCTCGACGCCGACCACGCGTGGACGCCGGACAGCGTCCTCAGCGGCGACGAGATCCGCGCGATCATCGAGGAGCGCTACCCGCTCGAGGCCCAGCCCCGCGAGGCCCACAGCACGGCCCGCGTCTACCGCTTCGCCGACAGCCTTGGATCGATCGGGTTCATCAACCCGGTCTCCGAGCCGTTCTGCGGCGACTGCAACCGCATCCGCCTGACCGCCGACGGCAAGCTGCGCACCTGCCTGTTCTCGCTCAACGAGACCGACCTGCGCGCGCCTCTGCGCGCCGGCGCGAGCGACGCCGACATCGAGCTGATCATCCGCGAGGCCGTGTGGCGCAAGGAGCTCAAGCACCACGTCAACGAGCCTGGCTTCGTCCAGCCGATGCGGACGATGAGCGCGATCGGCGGCTAGACCGGACGGCTCGGCGCGGGACGCCCGGCGAGCAGCGCCGAGGCGTGCAGCAGGTCCTCGGGCCGGTTGACGTTCAGGAACGGGTCGTCCTCGGGCCAGTCGAGGATCCGCGGGTGCAGCGCCTCGACCGCCTCGGTCACGGACATGCTGGGATCGAAGCCGGCGAGCGCCGCCAGCGCCGCCGGCTCGTAGCGGGCGCACAGCGGCTGCAGCCGGCCCGCCGCGAACGGCACCACCGCCGCCGCGCCGCGGGGGCGCTCGCGCGCGAGGGCCTCCAGCAGCTCGCGCGTCAGCAGCGGCATGTCGCCGGCGACGACGATCACCGGGCCCGGCTCGGCGCCGCGCAGCGCCCGCACGACGCCGGTCAGCGGGTGCCGGGGCTCGTCGTCCTCGAGCCAGATGGGGACGTCGTCCTCCAGGTGCGGCAGCGCCGTGGCGCGCTTGGCCACGACCGCGGTCTGGCCCAGGGCCGCGCGCACCGCGGCCACCGGGTACTGCAGCAGCGGCCGGCCGTCGAGCTCGACGGTGGCCTTGTCGCCACCGATCCGCCGGCCCTCCCCGCCGGCCAGCACCGCCCCGATCGTCCGGCGACCGACCACGCGCTCAGATCACCCGCGATCCGAGCCGCTCGACGTCAGCCGCGTGCACGACGCTCTCGGCCATCACGCGCAGCCTATGCTGTGCGGGATGGAGTCCGTGGAAACCAAGGCCTGGTTGCGCTGCTACCGCTGCTGGTCGACCGACCTGGAGGTCCAGGTCCACTACGAGGGCATCCACAAGATCGACCCCGAGAGCGGCGAGCGCGGCGAGGTCGTCGACGAGCTCCAGGAGGCCGTCGTGCAGTGCCTGGACTGCATGCACGACCAGCCCCACCTGGGCTTCCGCGACGGCCGCGTGGAGCCGATCGAGGACCGCTGGGAGCGCATGATCGCCGGCACCCCGTGGGTCGCCTCCTGCACGGTGACCGTCGACGCCGACGAGGTCGAGACGTGCTCGGGCCCCGAGGCGGGCGATGCGCTCAGCTACGCGGCGTTCGGCGACCACGGCACCCGCGAGTTCTTCACCCACGTGCGCTTCCACAAGCACGACGACGACGCGACGATCACCGTCCACCTGCTGGTCGAGCTCTACGCCCGCTCGATGGAAGAGGCGTCCGACGTGCTCGAGGAGGCCGCGCGCGGGCGCCTGGCCCTGACCTCGCTCGCCGAGGAGTCGCGGCCCCCCGCCGCCACCGGCGAGGACCCGCACTAGCCCGCCAGCGTCCGGAGCTGGCGGACCATCAGGGTCAGCCCGGCCAGGTCGGCGCCGCCCTCCACCGCCAGCGTCCGCGCCAAACTCTCCAGCCGCCGGATCGCCTCGCCGTGCGCCTCGACGAACCGGTCAACGGCCTCCTCCACGGGCACGTCCGGCGCGTCCTGGAGCGCGCGCTGGGCCAGGTCGCGGCGCGCGCGCCACAGGTCGTCGCGCAGCGCCTGCAGCGCCCACCGCTGGGTGCGCGTGCTCACCGGCAGCTCGCTGAGGTGCTGCTCGACCCAGGCGAGCGCGACGCGCTCCTCCAGCAGCGAGAAGGCGCGGCCGACGTCCTCGACCGAGCGCCCGACCGCCTGGGCGGCGGCGATGACGTCGGGCGCGTGGGCGAGCGCCGCCAGGTAGGCGTGCGATCGCGCGATCGCCTCGGGCACGCCGCGCTCGACCAGCGCCGCCGCGTCGCGCTCGCGCCGCTCGCGCGCCGCGTCGGTGCCGAGCTCGGGCAGGACGGTGGCCAGCCGCCCGGCGCCCTCGCGCGCGGTCGCGATCGCGGTGCCGAGGTCGGCGCCGGGCGCGTTGGCCAGGTACCAGCGCGCGGTCGCCTCGACGAGGTCGTCGACGCCGGCCATGAGCGTCCACTGCGCCTCGCGGTCGACGCGGCCCTGCAGCCCCTCGATCGCCGCCCAGCGCTCGTGCGCGCCGATGGCGTCGCGGGCCACGCGGTACGCGCGCACCACGTCGGCCGGCTCGACGCCGTGCTCGGCCACCAGCCGCGACACGAACGTCGGGCCCAGCGCGTCGACGACGTGGTTGGCCACGATCGTCGCCACCAGCTCGCGGCGCAGCGGGTGCTCGGCCAGCAGGTCGCCGAAGCGCTCGACCACCGGCGGCGGGAAGTAGTCGCGCAGGTCGCGGTCGAGGTAGGGGTCGTCGGGCACCGACGATCGCAGCAGCGCGCCGATGAGGCTGCGCTTGGCGTAGGCGAGCAGCACGGCCAGCTCCGGACGCTCGAGCCCGCGCCCGGCGCGCCGGCGCTCGGCCATCTCCTCGGTCGAGGGCAGGAACTCGTTCTCGCGCCGCAGCAGCCCCTCGGCCTCGAGCGCGCTCATGAGGTCCTCGTAGGCGAACATGCGCGCGGCCGACCCCGGCACCTCCTGGGCGAGGATCTGGGCCTGCAGGAACGAGTCGTAGAGCACGTGCGCGGCGACGTCGTCGGTCACGTCGGCCAGCAGCGTGTCGCGCTCGTCGCCGGTGAGCTCGCCGCGGCGCACCGCGAGGTCGAGCAGGACCTTGAGGTTCACCTCGTGGTCGGAGCAGTCGACGCCGGCCGAGTTGTCGATGAAGTCGGCGTTGATCAGGCCGCCTTCGCGGGCGAGCTCGATCCGCGCGCGCTGGGTGAAGCCGAGGTTGCCGCCCTCGGCGACCACGCGGCAATGAAGGTCGGACGCGTCGACGCGGATGGCGTCGCTCGAGCGGTCCAGCGCGTCGGCGTCGGTCTCGGTCGACGCCTTGACGACGGTGCCGATGCCGCCGTTCCAGAGCACGTCGACCGGCGCGCGCAGGATCGCGCGGATGACGTCGGTCGGCGCCAGGACCTCGTCCTCGATCCCCAGCGCCGCGCGCGCCTGCTCGGAGAGCTCGATGCGCTTGGCGCTGCGCGGCCAGACGCCGCCGCCGGCCGAGATCGCGTCGCGGTCGTAGTCGTCCCACGACGAGGCGGGGAGCTCGAACAGCCGCCGGCGCTCGGCGAAGCTCCGCGCCGCGTCGGGATCGGGGTCGATGAAGATGTGGCGGTGGTCGTAGGCGGCGACCAGGCGGATGCGGTCGCTGAGCAGCATCCCGTTGCCGAACACGTCGCCGGACATGTCGCCGATGCCCACCGCGGTGAACTCGTCCACGGCCGGGTCGAGGTCGAGCTCGCGGAAGTGGCGCTTGAGCGACTCCCACGCGCCGCGCGCGGTGATGCCCAGCGCCTTGTGGTCGTAGCCCTTCGAGCCGCCCGAGGCGAACGCGTCGCCGAGCCAGAAGCCGTACCGCGCGGCGATCCGGTTGGCGGCGTCGGAGAACGTTGCCGTCCCCTTGTCGGCCGCGACGACGAGGTAGGTGTCGTCGTCGTCGAGCACGCGCACGCCCTCGGGGTGGACGACCTCGCCGTCGACGAGGTTGTCGGTGACGTCGAGCAGCCCGCTGATGTAGGTGACGTACCCGCGCTCGACCTCGGCCTTCAGCCTCGCCGGGTCCTCGGGCCGGCGGCGCAGGTAGAAGCCGCCCTTGGCGCCCTCGGGGACGATGACCGCGTTCTTCGTCATCTGCGCGCGCATGAGGCCGAAGACCTCGGTGCGGTAGTCCATGCGATCCGACCAGCGGATGCCGCCGCGCGCGATCCGCCCGCCGCGCAGGTGGATCCCCTCGACCTCGGGCGCGTAGACGTAGATCTCGAACAGCGGCGGCGGCTGCGGGATCGCCGGTACCTCGGCCGAGCGCAGCTTGAAGGCGATCGAGCGGCGGCCGCGGCGGTAGAGGTTCGTGCGGACGGTCGCGTCGATCATCCCGAGCTGGTTGCGCAGGATGCGGTCGTGGTCGAGCGACGGCACGGCCTCGAGGTCGACGAGGATGTCCTCGCGCAGCGCCGCCTCGGCCTCCTCGTCGTGCGCCACCGACGGGTCGAAGCGCAGCTCGAACAGCCGGATGAGCTTGGCCGTGATGTGCGGGTTGGCCGCGATTACGTCGTTCTGGTAGCCCTCGGTGAAGCGCGAGCCGATGCGCTGACGGTAGGAGCGGTAGGCGCGCAGGATCGCCACGCGCCGCCAGTCCAGGCCGCCGCTGACGACCAGGCGGTTCAGCGAGTCCGACTCGGCCTCGCCGCGCCAGACGGCGGCGATGCACTCCGCCACGCGCTCGCCGCACTCGTCGAGGTCGAGCGGCAGGTCGGTCGGCCCCAGCACGCCGAAGTCCTGCAGCCACGTCTCGCCGTCGCCGCCGAGCAGGCGCGTCGGGCGCTCCTCGACCACCCGCAGCCCCAGGTGCTCGAGCAGCGGCATCGCCTGCGACAGCTCGACCTTGCCGCCGATCCGGTAGAGCCCGATGCGCGTCAGCCCGCCGGGCTCGTTGCGCAGGCCGACGCGGAACGGCTCGCCCGAGGTGAACAGCCGCTCGAAGCACTCGACGTCGGCCGCGGCCGCCGCCGGCTCGACCGCCGCCTTGTAGGACTCGGGCAGTCGCCGGCACCAGCGCTTGGCCAGGACCCGGCCGCGCTCCTCCCCGTGCCGCGCGACGAGCGCCTCGCGGGCCCGGTCGTCCCAGGTTCGGGCCAGGTCGAGGACCTCGGCCTCCAGGGCGCGGAAGGCGACGTCGGGCAGGCCCCCCTCGGGCCGGTGCACGGTGAAGTGCACGCGGACGTGGTCCTCCTCCCCCAGCACCTCGTGGGCCGCGACCGAGCGCGCGTCGAAGCGGGCGGCCAGCAGTGCGCGCAGGCGCTCGAGCAGCGCGGCGTCGTAGCGCGCCTTGGGCAGGGCGAGGATGATCGACGCCGAGCGCCCGTCGGCGTCGCGGCGGCCCAGCAGCCGGCCCTGCTCGGCCGGCAGCCCCAGCAGCGCCACGACCGCGCGGCGCAGGTCCTCGACCGGCGCCACGAACAGCTCGTCCTTGGGGAACGAGTCGAAGAGCGAGACCGCCGCCTTGTAGTCGTGCGAGCCCTCGATCAGGTCCTCCGCCGCCACGATCTGCCGCAGCTTGCGATGCAGGACCGGCGTCGCCGACGCCGGCTCGGCGTAGGCCTTGGTCGTGAACAGGCCGATCATCCGCGACTCGCCGACGACGCGGCCGTCCGCGTCCACGCGGCGGATGCCGACGTAGTCCATCCGCGCGCGACGGTGCACGGGCGACAGGCGGTTCGTCCGCGAGATCAGCAGCAGGTCGCCGACCTGCACGCGCTTGCGCAGTCCGGCCTCGAGCTCGGCCAGCGCGACCGGCTTGGCGTAGGCCGAGCGGCCCTCCTCCGAGAGCAGCCCCAGCCCCGAGCCCGCCACGACCCCCAGCGCGTCGTCGCGCAGGTCGTACTGGCGGGCGCCGAGGAGGATGAAGTTGTCGGCGCGCAGCCAGTCCAGGAAGGCGACGACCTCCTCGATCTCGTCCTCGTCGTAGCGCTCGGCCGCGGCGCGGGCGACGTCGGCCATGGCGTCGATGCGCGCGCGCATGGCGTCGAAGTCGCGCACGACGCGGCGCACGTCGGCGAGCACCGCGCGCACCGCGTCCTCGAGGTCGGCGAGCTCCTCGGGCGACAGCCTCCGGTCGAGCTCGAAGTGCATGACCGACTCGGTCGCGGTCGCGCCGCCGGGGTGCAGCACCCGGGCGATGCCGCCGTCGGGGCCGCGCTCGGTGCCGACGATCGGGTGCAGCACGCGGACGATGCCCAGGCCGCGGGCCTGCAGCTCGGCGGTGACGGAGTCGACGAGGAACGGCAGGTCCGCGGTGTTGGTCTCCAGCACCGAGCCGGCGGTGCGATAGCCGTGCTCGGCCGCGGTCGGGTTGATCGCCCGCACCGCCATCGGCGCCCCGTCGCGCGACGCGGCGAGCTCGAAGGCGCCCAGCAGCTCGTGGAAGAGCGCCTCGGCGTCGGGCGCGGCGTCGCCGTCGTCGGCGGTCCCGGCTGAGCGCCGGCGCAGGTAGGCGCGGGCAAACTCCAGCACGGCCTCGGCCCGCTCCGGCGGCAGCCGCTCTGAGACGAGCTGCTCGACGTCCGTCACGCAGCCATCATGGCGCTCCCGGGGGGCGGTTGTCATCCGAGTTGGGGTTTGTCGGGCCGTCTGCAACGTGGCGTGCCGGCGGCGGGCGTGGCGGCGCCGTGCGCGGGCGGCCCCGGGGCGGCCTGCCGCGAGCGCTCGGCGGAACCGCGCGGCCAGGGCAATGAGGGGTGAGCGCCTGCGCACTCTCCCGACGTTCGTGGCGTGCGCCTTCGCGGGTGGCGCCCGCGTCGCGGTGATGGGTCGAGAAAGCGACGGAGGATGTCGCAAGATCTCCCCAGCGGCCCGGGACCGCCCGCATCGGGCGTCACGCGTCGCAGTCCTGCCGCGATGTCGCAACAGACCGCGCGAGCGCCGATGCAGTTCCAGGCACCCCGTGGGGGGTGTGCGCTCTTTTGCCCCCTAGAACGAGGGTTAGAGCGCACACCCCCCACCCCCAGGCGCCAAGAGCGACGGCGGAGCCGCGAAACGTCACGAAACGCCGCGAGATCGCTTCCCCTCGGTGCCCTGTCCGCCACGAACGCGCGCGGCGAGAGCGCCCACGGTGCGAGTTGGAGGACGGCGACGTATCATGCAACCCCATGGTTGCGCGTGACATCGTCCTCCCGGTCGACCCCGAGGAGGCCTGGGAGGCGCTGACCGACCCCGAGCTGCTCGAGCAGTGGCTCGGCGGCGAGCGCGAGGCGGTCCTCGAGGAGGCCGAGCCGGGCGAGCGCCTCGTGTTCTGGTGGTGGGAGGAGGGCGAGCCCGGGTCGCGCGTCGAGCTGCGACTCGTCCCGGTGGACGGCGGCACCCGGGTCTCGGTCACCGAGGCGCCGGTCGGGCCGTTCGCGCTCGCGACGGCATGACGCCCGGCACCGATGTCTTCGCCGCGCTGGCCGACCCCACGCGCCGCACGGTCATGCACGAGGTCTCCACCCGCGGCAGCGCCACCGCCACCGAGCTCGCCACGCCGCTGGGCGTCACGCGCCAGGCGGTGGCCAAGCACCTCGGCGTGCTCGCCGACGCCGGGCTCGTCGACGCCCGCCGCGAGGGCCGCGAGACCCGCTACCGCCCCACCCCGGCGCCGCTGGGCGAGGCGATCTCCTGGATGGCCCAGGTCGGCGGCGCCTGGGACGACCGACTGGCCGCGCTGGAGCGCCAGGTGGCTCGCAGGCGCGCTCGCGGGTAGACCTCCACCCATGAGCCTCTCTCCCAGCCCGAACGCCAGCGCCATCCACATCGAGGATCTGTCGGCCTGGCGCGGACAGGACGTCATCGACGAGCGCAGCGACAAGCTGGGCAAGCTCGAGGACGTGTACTACGACGGCGAGAGCGACGACCCCGCCTTCGCCGCGGTCAAGTCCGGGACGCTGAGCAAGCGCGTGACCCTCGTCCCGCTCGCTGCCGCATCGGTGGGGCGCGACTACGTGCGCGTCCGCGCCGACAAGAACGCGTTCAAGGACGCGCCGAGCTTCGACCCCGACGCGCAGCTCTCGATCGACGACGAGGCGGCGGTCTACCGCCACTTCGCCATGGACTACGCGCCGACGGCCCAGGGGGGCCGCCGGCTGGCCAAGCGCTAGCCCTCGTCCTGCAGGCGGCGCTCGAGCGCCGCGAGCTGGGCCTGGACCTCGTCCGGCAGGCGGTCGCCGAACATCGCCAGGTGCTCCTTGACCTGCGGGAGCTGGGCGCGCAGGTCCTGGGCGTCGACGGTGAGCAGCGCGTCGAGCGCGTCGTCGGAGATGTCGAGGCCGTCGGTGTAGAGGTCCGCGGGGGTGGGGACGAGGCCGATCGGCGTCTCGCGCGCCTCGCCCTCGCCCTCGCAGCGGCGGAAGACCCACTCCAGCACGCGCGAGTTCTCGCCGAACCCGGGCCACAGGAAGTTGCCGTCGTCGTCCTTGCGGAACCAGTTGACGACGAAGATCTTCGGCAGCGCGCCCGGCTTGGCGCGGCGGCCGATCTCCAGCCAGTAGCCCATGTAGTCGGCCATGTTGTAGCCGCAGAAGGGCAGCATCGCGAACGGGTCGAAGCGCAGCTTGCCGACCTGCCCGGCGGCGGCCGCGGTCGTCTCCGAGCTCATCGTGGCTCCGAGGAAGACGCCGTGCTCCCAGTCGAACGCCTCGTGCACGAGCGGGATGACGGTCGAGCGCCGTCCGCCGAAGAGCATGGCGTCGATCGGCACGCCGGCCGGGTCCTCCCACTCCGGCGCGATCGCCGGGTCCTGCGCGGCGGGCGTGGTGAAGCGGGCGTTGGGATGGGCGGCGGGCGAGTCGGACTCCGCCGTCCAGTCCTCGCCGTGCCAGTCGATGGCGTGCGCCGGCGGCTGCTTGGTCATCCCCTCCCACCACACGTCGCCGTCGTCGGTGAGGGCGCAGTTGGTGAAGACGGAGTTGGACTCGATCGTGCGCATCGCGTTGGGGTTGGTGGCCTCCCCCGTCCCCGGCGCGACGCCGAAGAAGCCGGCCTCGGGGTTGATCGCGTACAGGCGCCCGTCCTCGCCGAACTTCATCCACGCGATGTCGTCGCCGATCGTCTCGACCGTCCAGTCGTCGAGCGTCGGGATGAGCATGGCGAGGTTGGTCTTGCCGCAGGCGCTGGGGAAGGCGCCGGTGAGGTACTTCACGCGGCCGTCGGGCGAGGTGAGCTTGAGGATGAGCATGTGCTCGGCCATCCAGCCCTCGTCGCGGGCCATGACCGAGGCGATCCGCAGGGCGAAGCACTTCTTGCCCAGCAGGGCGTTGCCGCCGTAGCCCGAGCCGTAGGACCAGATCTCGCGGGTCTCGGGGAAGTGGACGATGTACTTGTTGTCGGCGTTGCACGGCCACGGGACGTCCTGGACCCCGTCGGTGAGCGGCATGCCGACCGAGTGCAGGCAGGGCACGAACTCGCCGTCGGCGCCGAGGACGTCGAGCGCGCGCGTGCCCATCCGGGTCATGATCCGCATCGAGACCGCGACGTAGGCCGAGTCGGTGCACTGCACCCCGATGTGGCTCTTGTCCGACCCGAGCGGGCCCATCGAGAACGGCACCACGTACATCGTGCGCCCGCGCATGCAGCCGCGGAACAGGCCGTCGAGGTGCTCGCGCATCTCGCCCGGCTCGCGCCAGTTGTTCGTCGGGCCGGCGTCCTCCTCGCGCTCGGAGCAGATGAAGGTCCGGTCCTCGACCCGGGCGACGTCGCCGGGGTCGGAGAGCGCGAGGTAGGAGTTGGGCCGCTTGGCCTCCGACAGCCGCTGGAACGTGCCCGCGTCGACGAGCTGCTGGGCGAGCTGGTCGTACTCGTCCGCCGTCCCGTCGCACCAGTGCACCGCCGCCGGCTCGGTGAGCGCCGCTACGTCCTCGACCCAGGCGAGCAGCTTCGCGTGCTTGGTCGGGACGGTCGCTTGGCTCACGGGATGCGTCAACTCCTCTGGGGTTCTTCAGGAAAGGGCGGCATTCTGTCGTACGGAATCCTGCGGCGCGGCGCGCCGCGTGCGGCCCGGGGCCGCCTACTCGACGTTACCCTCAGCCGCGTCGGTCGACGACGTCCCGCCCGCCTGGCGCCGGGGCACCAGCACGAGGCGCTTGAACTCGGCCACCAGCACGCCGTCCTGGTTGTGGACGCGGGTGTGCACCCTGACCGTCCCGCGGTCGGGCTTGGACTGCGACTCGCGCTTCTCGAGCACCTCGGACTCGACGAACAGCGTGTCGCCGTGGAAGACTGGGGCCGGGTGCTTGAGCTCGTCGGTGGCGAGGTTGGCGATGGCCTTGCCCGAGACGTCGGAGACGCTCATGCCCAGGGCGAGCGAGTAGACCAGCGGGCCGACGACGACGTTGCGACCCTGCTGCGACCGCGACGCGTACACGTCGTTGATGTGCAGCGGGTGGTGGTTCATCGTGATGAGGCAGAAGAGGTGGTCGTCGGCCTCGGTCACCGTCTTGGCCGGCCAGTGCTTGTAGACCGCGCCGACGTCGAACTCCTCGAGGTAGCGGCCGTAGGCGTGGGCCCCGGAGGCCTCGCGTGCCGCCTGGTCGGTCTCGATCGCGGCCGTACCGGTCGTGTCGGACATGCTTCGCTCCCTTGGTCCTGTCTGGGGGCGGGAGTCAATCACGCCCGCGGCGGCGAGGCCGTCCGCCGCGCCCGCCGGTTGACTCGGCAGTCAACTAAGGTCCGGCGATGCGCAACCCCCGCGACTTCCTCAAGCCGCTGGCCATCGGGGCGCCGGCGCCGCTGACCGAGATCCAGGTCACGCCCGCCCGGATGATCCACTTCCTGGACTTCTCCAACGAGAAGATGGTGGCCAAGGCCGCCGACATCGCCACGAAGACCGACATCCTGCTCGGCAACCTCGAGGACGCCGTGCCGGTCGACCGCAAGGAGGCCGCGCGCGAGGGGCTCATCCGCGTCGGGCGCGAGATGGACCTCGGCTCGACGGCGCTGTGGACGCGGGTCAACGCGCTCGAGTCGCCGTGGGTGCTCGACGACCTCACCCGGATCGTGAGCGAGATCGGCGACCGACTCGACGTGATCATGGTGCCCAAGGTCGAGGGCCCGTGGGACATCCACTACGTCGACCGCCTGCTGGCCCAGCTCGAGGCCCGCGCCGGCCTGGAGCGCCCGATCCTCGTGCACGCGATCCTCGAGACCGCGCAGGGCGTGACCAACCTCGAGGAGATCGCCGCCGCCAGCCCGCGCATGCAGGGCATGAGCTTCGGCCCGGCCGACCTCGCCGCGTCGCGGCGGATGAAGACGACCCGCGTCGGCGGCGGCCACCCCGGCTATCGCGTGATCGAGGACCCCGACCCCACCGACCCCGAGGCGCCGCGCGCCAGCGCCCAGCAGGACCCGTGGCACTACTCGCTCGCCCGCATGGTCGACGCCTGCGCGGCCGTCGGGATCCTGCCCTTCTACGGCCCCTACGGCGACATCAAGGACGTCCTCGGCTGCGAGACGCAGTTCCGCGCCGCCTTCCTGCTCGGCTGCGTCGGCGCCTGGTCGCTGCACCCGGTCCAGATCGAGATCGCCAAGAAGGTCTTCTCCCCCGATCCCGACGAGGTGATCTTCGCCAAGAAGGTCATCGAGGCCATCCCGGACGGGCGCGGAGTCCACATGATCGACGGCAAGATGCAGGACGACGCCACCTGGAAGCAGTGCCGCGTGATGGTCGACCTGGCGGAGATGCTCGCGGCGAAGGACCTGGAGCTGGCGGAGGCCTACGGGTTCACCGGCGCGGCGGCGTAGCCGCGCCGCGCGGCGGCTCGCCGGGGGACACGATCGATCCTGGTCGCGCGGCTTGTCCGGTGATTCGATCTCCGGGTGCTCGTCGCGTTCGACCCGCTCGTCCAGGACGAGCCCTACGACGCCTACCGCGTCCTGCGCGACCGCTTCCCGGTCTACCGCAACGACGCCCGCGACTTCTGGGCGCTGAGCCGGTTCGACGACGTGCAGGCGGCTGCGCGCGAGTGGACGCGCTGGTCGAGCGCCGAGGGCGTCAACCTCGACGACACGCTGTCGCTGACCGGCGCGGGCAACTTCATCGCCGCCGACCCGCCCGACCACGACCGCCTGCGACGGGTCGTCCGCGGGCGCTTCACGCCCGCGACCGTGACGGCGATGGAGCCCGAGATCCGGGCCGACGTCCGCCACACCCTGAGCGCCGCCGCCGCCGACGGCGGCTTCGACGCCGCGGCGCTGCTGGCCTGGGCGATCCCGGTGCGCACGATCTCGCGGCTGCTCGGCCTGCCGCTGGAGGACGAGCCCGCGCTCGGCGCATGGCTGCGGGCCGCCATCCGTCGCGACCCCGAGCGGGATCGCCTGCCGGCCGGCGCCCGCGCCGCGGCCGGCGACCTGCGCTCGTACTTCGATCTCCACGTCGCCCGGCGCCGGGACGCCCCCGGCGACGACCTGCTCTCCGACGTCGTCGCCGCCGCGGGACGCGGCGAGCTCGACGGCGAGGAGATCGTCGGCCTCTGCATCCTGCTCTACATCGCCGGAACCGAGACGGTGGCCGACTTCATCGGCAATGCGCTCGTCGTCCTCGCCGAGCACCCCGACCAGCGAGCGCTGCTCGCCGCCGAGCCGGGCCGCGCGCCCGCCGCGGTCGAGGAGCTGCTGCGCTTCGAGTCGCCGGTGCAGTACCAGGTGCGCACGGCCACCGCGGACCGCGAGCTGCACGGCGTCACGGTCCCGCGCGGTGCGCGCGTCGCGCTGCTCTGGGGCGCCGCCAACCGCGACGAGCGACGCTGGGCCCGCCCCGACGAGCTCGACGTCACCCGCGAGGCGCGGCGCCACCTCGCCTTCGGCGAGGGCATCCACCACTGCCTCGGAGCGCCGCTGGCGCGGCTGCAGGGCCGCATCGTGCTCGAGGAGGTCCTGCGGGCCATGCCGGGCTACCGGCTCGACGGTCCGGTGGTGCGCATCGCGACGCACAACACGCGGGGCGTGGCGCGGCTGCCGCTCGCGATCGCCTGACGGGCCGCCGAGCCGGGCGCCGCGACAGCATTGACTGAACGGTCAATCGCATAGGGTTCCGCGAACCCATGAGGTTCTTCGAGTACGAGGCGCGGGAGATCGTCAAGCGCGCGGGCATCCCCGTCACCGAGTTCGGCTTCGCGACGACGCCGCAGGAGGCCCACGAGGTCGCCGCCCGGATCGGCGGACCGGTCGTCATCAAGTCCCAGGTCCTGACCGGGGGCCGGATGAAGGCGGGCGGCGTGCAGTTCGCCGACACGCCCGACGAGGCCGCCGAGAAGGCCGAGCACGTCCTCGGCCTGGAGATCAACGGCCACGTGCCCCGCGGCGTGCTGGTCGATCCCAAGGCCACGGTGAAGCAGGAGTACTACGCCGGCGTCGTCTGGGACGGCACCCGCAAGCGGCCGGTGATGCTCTTCAGCGACATGGGCGGCATCGACATCGAGGAGGTCGCCGCCAGCCATCCCGACCACGTCGGGCGCGGGCACGTCTCCAACCTCCTGCCGCTGAGCGAGTTCCAGGCCAAGCAGGTCATCGCCTCGGTCGGGATCACCGGCTCGCGGCTGAACCGGCTCGTGCCGATCCTCACCCGACTGGCGCGCCTGTTCGCCGAGCACGACATGACGCTCGCCGAGATCAACCCCCTCGTCGAGCTCGAGGACGGCTCGTTCGTCGCCCTCGACGCGCACATGGAGATGGAGAACGAGGCGCGGGGCCGCCAGCACGAGCTCCTGGCCGACCTCGGCGTCGGCGAGGAGGAGACGCGCCAGGCCCGCGAGGCCACCCCGTTCGAGCTGGCCGGCGAGGAGGTCGACAGCACCGACCACCGCGGCGTGGCCGGCAACGTCACCGAGTTCGACGGAGACCTCGGCCTCGTCATCGGCGCCGGCGGCGGCTCGCTCACGCTGTTCGACGCGGTCCGCGCGCACGGTGGCCGGCCCGCCAACTACTGCGAGATCGGCGGCAACCCGAGCGTCAGCAAGACGTGCGGGCTGGCCAAGCTCGTCCTGCAGAAGCCGGGCGTGGACAAGATCGCGGTGATGATGTCGATCGTCTCCAACACCCGCGTGGACATCGTCGCCCGGGGCGTGATCAAGGCGTGCCTGGAGCTCGGCTACGACCCGGCCGAGAAGATCTCGATCTTCCGCATCCCCGGGGCGTGGGAGGAGGAGGGCTTCAAGATCCTCGAGCGCTACGGCGTCCGCTACGCCGACCGCTCGGTGTCGATGCACGAGGCGGCGCGGATGGCCGTGCACGGCGCCGCGGAGGTGACCCCCCGATGAGCATCCTCGTCGACGAGACCACCACCTTCATCGTCCAGGGCATCACCGGGCGCGAGGCGGTCAACCTCACGCGCGAGTGCCTGGACTACGGCAAGGGCGCGCGGATCGTGGGCGGCGTCACGCCCGGGCGCAAGGGCCGCGAGGTGCACGGCGTGCCGGTGTTCGACAGCGTCGACCAGGCCGTCGCCCACCACGGCGCGCCGATCGACGGCGCGGTCGTCACCGTCCCCCCCGCCTTCACCAAGGACGCCGTCTTCGAGGCGATCGAGAACGCCATCAAGCTCATCGTGATCGTCACCGAGCGCATCCCGCGCCGCGACGTGGCCGAGATGGTCGAGCTCGCCGCGCTGCGCGGCGCGCGCATCATCGGGCCCAACTGCCTGGGGATCATCGTGCCGGACGTCATCAAGATGGGCGGCATCGGCGGCCCCGCTCGCGACGCGGCCAAGGCCTACACCCGCGGGCCGATCGGCGTCATCTCCCGCTCGGGCGGCATGACGACCGAGATGTCGTCCACGCTCAGCGCCGCCGGGCTGGGCCAGTCGACGGCGGTGTCGATCGGCGGCGACGCGATCATCGGCTCGTCCTACGCCGAGCTGATGCCGCTGTTCGAGGCCGACGAGGAGACCGAGGGCATCGTCATCTACACCGAGCCGGGGGGACGCATGGAGGCCGAGCTCGCCCGCTGGGTGACCGAGAACGACTCGCGGCTGCCGATCGTCGCCTTCATGGCCGGGCGCTTCATGGACGAGATGCCGGGCATGAGCTTCGGCCACGCCGGGACGATCGTCGAGGGCAAGGAGGACACGGCCGCCGAGAAGATCGCCCGCCTCGCCGAGGCGGGGATCACGGTCGCCGAGGAGATCTCCCAGATCCCGGAGATCATGCGTGACCGCCTGGCCGCCCGGAGCGCGGCATGAGGGCCGACGCGATCTTCATCGGCGTCGAGGTCGACGACGCCGCGGCCGCCGACCGGGCCCTCGCCGCCAAGCTGACCGAGGTCTGCCCGGTCGACATCTACGCCGTGGCCGACCACCACCTCGCGATCGTCGAGGACAACCTCGACGAGTGCGTGCTGTGTGGGCTGTGTCTCGACGCCGCGCCCGCGGGCGCGGTGCGCGTGCTCAAGCTCTACGACGAGGGCGCGCCGCTGGCCCGCCGATAGCGGAGCGGTGCCCGAGCTTCCAGAGGCCGAGCGGGCCCGCGCCGCCATCGAGGCGGGTGCGCTCGGCAGGCGCATCGTCTCCGTCGACGACAGCGACACCTACATCTGCCGCCCGCACGGCCCGGGCGAGATCGCCGACGCGCTCGTCGGCCGCGAGCTGACCGCCGCCCACCGGCGCGGCAAGTCGATGTGGTGCGAGACCTCCGGCGACGGGCCGATCCTCGGGCTGCACCTCGGCATGGCGGGGCGCATCGCGATCGACGAGGACCCCGCCCCCGGGGCGTGGGACCGCTTCGTCGTGCGCTTCGAGGACGGCGGCACGCTGGCCCTGCGCGACAAGCGCCGGCTCAGCCGCGCGCGGCTGGAGCCCGACCTCGATCTCCTGGGCCCGGACGCGACCGAGATCGGGCGCGCCGAGCTGCACGCCCGCGTCGGGCGCGGCAGCGCGCCGGTGAAGGCGCGTCTGATGGACCAGTCGGTCGTGTCGGGCGTGGGCAACCTGCTCGCCGACGAGACGCTGTGGCGCGCCCGCCTGCACCCGCGGCGACCGGCCGGCGAGCTGACCGACGACGAGCTCTACCGCCTGTGGCGGGAGCTGCGGGCCGCGATGCGCTCGGCGCTGCGCAAGGGCGGCGCCCACACGGGTCACATCATCGCCGCGCGCCAGGCCGGCGCGCGCTGTCCGCGGTGCGGCGCGGAGATGGCGCGCGGCAAGGTCGGCGGACGCACCACCTACTGGTGCCCGGCCGAGCAGACCTAGCCGGCGATACCCGACCCGGAATCGCCTGATCGGCGCGCGCCACGACGAAATGAACCGGAGCCCGGGCCGGCGTCGTACGCTATGAGAACGGCTACGTTCGGCGGACTCCCGGGAGGCGTCCCTTGCAGCGGCTTCGTCACCTCATGTCGGCCTCGTGCGACCACGACCGGCTCGCCAGCCCCGGCGCGCTCGAGCTCGCCGTGCGCGTCGGCGGCGTGCTGTGGCTGAGCGGCGCCGCGATGCTCCTGCTGATCCTCGCCCTGCCGGGGCGCGAGCTCCCGGACCAGTGGCTGATCGTGCTGCTGGCCGCGTTCGGCGTGGTCCTCGGCGCCGCCATGCTGCTGGTCGTCCGCGCCGGCCGCGCGTCGGTGTCCCTCGCCCACGTCGCACCCGTCCTCGGCCTCGCGATGACGGCCGCGCTCGCGCCGCTCACCGGCGGGACCGACTCCCCCGCGCGCGAGTACGTGTGGTTCGCCGTCGTCTACGCCAGCCTGTTCTTCCCGCTCCGCCAAGCGGTCGGCTACTGGCTGGCGTGCGGCGTGGTGCACGCCCTGCCCCTCTTCTACGAGGGCGGCGCGACGGAGGCCAACCTGCTGCGCGAGCTGGCGATCGTCGTGCCGATGTACGTGCTCGTGGGCAGCATCGTGATCGCCGGGCGCGAGCTCTTCGGCGGCGCGTCCCAGCGCGCGGCCGAGCTCGAGGCCGAGCAGCGGGCGATGGCCGAGGAGCAGTCCTCCCTGCGGCGCGTGGCCACCGCGGTCGCCGCCGGCTCGCCGCCGACCGGCACGTTCGCGCTCGTCTCCTCGGAGGCGGGACGCCTCCTGCGCGCCGACGCCGCCGCCATCGGTCGCTTCCAGGGCGACGACCGCTCGATCGCCCTCGGACGCTGGGCGCGCGAGGCGGCCGACCGCACCGAGCCCGGCGGCAGCCGCGCGCTGCATCCCGGAGACCTCCTGTACCGCCTCCGGCACGAGGGCGCCACCGTCCGCGAGGACGCCGGGCCGGGACGCCACCGCTCGCGCCTGGCCGCACCGGTCCACGTGGGCGCGTCGCTGTGGGGGGCGCTCGTGGTCGCCGCCCGCGACTCGGGCGCGTTCGGCGCGGACGCCGAGCGCCGCCTGCAGGACTACGCCGACCTCATCGCCACCGCCGTCGCCAACGCCGAGGACCGCGCCCGGCTGGAGACCCAGGCGGCGACCGACCCGCTCTCGGGGCTTCCCAACCACCGCGCCTTCCGCGAGCGCCTGGAGCACGAGGCCGCCCGCGCGCGGCGCCACCGGCGCCCGCTGACGATCGCGCTGTTCGACGTCGACGCCTTCGGCGAGCTCAACGACCGGGTCGGCCTCGAGGCGGCCGACACGACGCTGGTCGAGATCGGCGAGCTGCTGCGCGGCGCCGTGCGCGAGGAGGACGTCGTGGCGCGGATGGGCGGCGACGAGTTCGGGGTCATCCTCGTGGAGAGCGACCGCCATGACGCGCTGGTCATGGCCGACCGCGCCCGCCGCATCGTGGCCCAGGCGCCCCTGCGCCATCACCTGCGCGCGACGGTCTCGGTGGGCCTGTGCGACCTCGACTCGGCGGCGACGACCGACGAGCTGCTGTGCCGCGCCGAGGCGTCGCTGTCGTGGGCCAAGCAGCACGGGCGCGACCTGTGCTGGGTCTACGACCGCACGGTCGTGCGCGAGGTCGCCGGCAGCGTCCGCGACTCCTCGGTCGACCGCACGCACGCGCTGGTCGGGCTGCGCGCCCTGGCGCGCACGATCGACGCCAAGGACGCGGCCACGTGCGAGCACTCCGAGCGCGTCGCCGCGATGGCGGCGCGCCTGGCCGCCGCCCGCGGCTGGTCGCCGGACCGGGTCGCGCTCCTGCGCGAGGCGGCGATGCTGCACGACGTGGGCAAGATCGGCGTGCCCGACGCGATCCTGCTCAAGGAGGACCGCCTGACCCAGGAGGAGTTCTCCACCGTTCGCGAGCACCCGGTGCTCGGGGCGCGCATCGCCAGCGACGTCCTCGACGACGAGCAGGTCACCTGGATCGCGTGCCACCACGAGCGCCCCGACGGCCGCGGCTATCCGTCGGGACTGGGCGGCGCCGAGCTGTCCGAGGGCGCGGCGCTGCTCGCGCTGGCCGACGCGTGGGACGCGATGGTCTCGCGGCGCTCCTACAGCCCCGCGATGCGCGTGGCCGAGGCGCTGCACGAGGCGCGCGTGTGCGCCGGCTCGCAGTTCGACCGCGCGGCGGTCGACGCGCTGGAGACGGTCGCCGTCAGCCGCGAGCTGATGGTCACCGCCGCGCGGCTGCACCAGCCGACGGCGGCGTAGCGCGGGCTACTCCCCGCCGACGAGCGACCCGTACGCGTCGGGCCGTCGGGTGCTCAGGAACGGGAACAGCGTCAGCCAGTCGCGGCGCTGGTCGAGGTCGAGGTCGGCGACCAGGACGGTCGGGCGGTCGCGGGGTGCCTGGACGAGCTTGCGGCCGTAGGGATCGGACATGAACGAGGAGCCGTAGAAGGAGATCCTCGAGGGGGACCCACCTCCGGCGGCCACGTGGCCGCCGTCGGCACCCCCAGGGCCCTCCGTCCCGATCCGGTTCACGGCGACCATGAACGTCCCGTTGGCGATCCCGTTGGCGATGATCACCCGCTCCCAGAGCGGCTCGGTGTCGAAGTCGGGGTGATCGGGCTCGGAGCCGATCGCCGTCGGGTAGACGAGGACCTCGGCCCCGGCCAGCGAGTAGGCGCGCGCGAGCTCCGGGAACCACTGGTCCCAGCACGTCGGGAAGCCCAAGCGGGCCTCGCCCACGTCGACGACCGGGAACGCGTCGTCGCCGGCCGGCCCGGGCCGGAAGTAGCGGTCCTCGTAGTAGCCGGCCGTGACCGGGATGTGGAGCTTGCGCGTGCGCGCGGCCAGCGCCCCGTCGGGGCCCATGACCACGGCGGTGTTGAACCCGAGGCCGTCGTCGGCGTCGGCGCGCTCGTAGAGCGACGCGTGCACGTGGATCCCCAGCTCGCGCGCGAGCTCGGCGGCGAACGCGCACGTCGGCCCGTCGGGCACCGGCTCGGGCTCCGCGCCGGCCGCCCGCGGGCCGTCGGCGGTGATGGCGAAGTACGGCGAGAGCGTCAGCTCCTGCAGGCACACGAGCGTCGCCCCCTGCTCGGCGGCCAGCCGCACGGCCGCGGTCAGCGCGGCGCGGTGCTCGTCGGGGTCGGGGTGCCAGCGGTGCTGCACGGCGCCGACGCGCAGCGGCGCGCGCGTCGGCTCCTCCACGCGCGCGTACGACGGCGGCGGGTCGCCGAGGGCGGTGACCAGCTCGAGCTCGCTCACGGGCGCCAGTCTAGGACGGCACCCCCAGCTCGACCTTCTTGGCCTCGACGTCGATGCCGTGCAGGCGCGCGAGGTTCTCGCCGAGGACCTTGCGCTTCGCCTGCTCGGTGAACTGCGGGTAGCCGCGCTCCTCGACGATGTCGCGCGGCAGCTCGAAGTTCCACAGCTCCTCGAGCGCCCACTGCGGGTGCCAGATCGGCGACTCGCCGCCGTAGAGGATCTTGTCCTCGCCGCACCACCAGAGCATCTTGCCCAGCATCTCGGCGAACACCCGCGGCTGGCGGGAGATGAAGTTCACCGTCGCCGCGATCGAGGCGTAGAGGTTGGGGAAGCGCACGATCTGCCAGAGCACCTCGTCCATCCACGGCAGCCCGACGTGGAAGATGACGAAGTTGATGTCCGGGAAGTTCGCCGCGGCGCCGTCCATGTCGAACGTGCGGGTGTGCTCGACCGGCTGCGGGCCGAGCGGCACGCCCTTGTGGACGCCGATGAGGTTGATCCCGAGCTCCTGCGCGCGCTCGAACACCGGGAAGGCGATGCGCGGGTCGTCCATGCGCCACGGGAACGGCTGGCCGTAGTCGTAGCGCACGTTGTAGAACTTGAACGCGCGGGCGCCGTGGTCCTCGACCTGGCGGGTCATGAGGTCGAGCGCCTTCCTGCCCTCCAGCGGGTTGACCGATCCCCAGAAGACCGCGCGGTCGGGGTGCTTGGCCGCCATCTCGGCGCACTTCTCCCAGGGCGACAGGCCGTCGTGGAAGAGGTCGGTCAGCGGCAGCGGCTGGGCGACGATCATGTCGGTGTCCGAGCCCTCGATGACCATGTCGTAGATCTCGTCGACGCTCCACTCGCGCATGAACTCCTCGCGCGACAGGATCGGCTCGCCCTCGCGGGTGAGGAGCTGGTGGAAGGCGTAGAGGTGCTCGTCGAACATCTCGCCGGGCGGCCCGATCGCGTTGGCCTTGTCGAAGTTGAAGACGTGGCAGACGCAGTCGAAGACGAAGGCCTTGACCTTGCGCTCGCGCGCGCCGCTCTCGGCGGCGGTGGTCTCGGTGGTGGCCATGGTCACGCTCCTTGGGACTCGTGCGCCAGCCGGCGCTCGCGATAGGGGATGAGCTCGTCGAGGGGCATCTCGAGCTCGGCGCGGGCCGCGTCGGAGAGCCGGTCGGTCGTCCAGACCGGGTCCCACACGACCTCGACGGCGACCGTCTCGACGCCGTCGACGCGGCGCAGGCGGTCGGGGATGGCGCTCGACATCGACGCCACGAACGGGCACCAGCCGGTGGTGAGGACGAGGTCGACCTCGACGTGCGAGCCGTCGACGCGCACGTCCTCGACTACGCCCATGTCGACGATGCTCAGGCCCCGGTCGGCGCAGCAGGGGTCGTACACCTCCCCCAGCGCGGCCAGCACCGTCGCGCGGTCGGGGGCTCGGACGTGGGTCATGGCTGCCCTCCCTGGTCGTCGACGACCAGGCGGAACCCGGTCGTCGCGGTGGCGCGCCCGGGGTCGGCGGCGAGCGCCCGGGCGGCGCGCACCCCCCAGGCGTGGTCGAGGTAGGAGCCGCCGCGCACGGCGCGCCAGGCGCCGTCCTCGGTGCGGTCGGACACCCACTCCCAGACGTTGCCGGCGAGCTGCTCGGCGCCGCACGCGCTGGCGCCGGACGGATGCGCGGTCACCGGGGCGGTCCAGCCCCAGCCCGACTCCACGCACGCGCAGCGCTCGTGGTCGAACACGTCGCCCCACGGCCACGGCCGGTCGTCGTGCCCGCGCGCGGCGGCCTCCCACTCGTCGCCGTTCGGCAGGCGCCCGCCCGCCCACGCGCAGAAGTCGGCCGCCTCGTCGAACGTGACGTCGGTCGCGGGATGGTCGGCGAGCTGGGGCTCGGCCAGCTTGCGGGCGAGCACGCCGGACACGGTCCGGCCGGTCTCGGCCACGAAGCGCGCGACGTGGGCGTTGACCACCGGGTAGCGGCCGACGAGCAGCGCGGGCAGCGTGACGTCTCGCTGCACCCCGGCGTCGCCGAGCCGGTAGCGACCCGCCGCCAGCTCGACGCACTCGTCGAGCGGCGGTACCGCGCTCGCCAGGCTCCAGGTGGCCACCGTGCGCCGACGCTAACCCGCGCCGGGTGCCCACCGCAAGCACGATCGTCAGCCGGCCGCCGGGACCTGCTGGGTGATGCAGTGCGGGCCGCCGCCGCCGTAGGCGATGACGGCGCCCGGGACCCCGACCACCTGGCGGTCGGGATAGGCGGCCTCGATGCGCTCGAGCGCCTCGCCGTCGGTCTCGGCGCCGGCCATCGGCACCACGACCGCTCCGTTGCAGAGGTAGAAGTTCAGGTGCGAGACGGCCACGCGCTCGCCGGCGACCTCGGCCGTCGGGAGCAGCGGGAAGTCGACGACCTCCAGGCCGGCGGCCTGCAGGCGGGCGCGGTTGTCGGCCATGCGCTCGTGGCTGGGCTGCCCCGGCGCGACCGACTGCAGCAGCACCTCGCCCGGCCGCGTGAACGCCGCGACGAGGTCGACGTGGCCGTCGGTGTCGCGATCCTCGGCCAGGCCCTGCCCGAGCCACACGACGGTCGTCGCGCCGAGGTGCTCGCGCAGTCCCTGCTCGAGCTCCTCGCGGGCCAGGCCCGGATTGCGGTTGGGGTTCAGCAGGCACTGCTCGGTGGTGAGCAGCGTCCCCTCGCCGTCGACGCAGACCGAGCCGCCCTCGAGCACGAACGGCGCGTCGTAGCGGCGGTCGCCGAGGCGGTCGACGAGCACGCGCCCGACGGCGGCGTCGCGCTCCCAGGAGTCGAACTTGCCGCCCCAGGCGTTGAAGCCGAAGTGCACGCCGGCGCGTCGCCCGTCGGCGTCGACGACGAAGATCGGGCCGTTGTCGCGCAGCCACGAGTCGTCGATCGGCAGCTCGACGATCTCGGCGCCGCCGGTGAGCGCCGCGCGCGCCTCGTCGGCGTCGGCGGCCGTCGCGCACACCATCGTCAGCGGCTCGAAGGCGAGGATCGCGTTGGCGGTCGCCGCGTAGTCCGCCTTGGCCCGCGCGAGCTGGTCGCCCCACAGCTCGCGCCGGCACGGCCAGGCCATCAGCGTGCGCTCGTGCGGCGCCCACTCGGCCGGCATGCGGAAGCCGTCCGCGGCCGGGGTGCTCAGTGGCGCGCCTTCCGCGTCCGGTTGCGCTCCTCCTGGCGCTCGACCACGTTGATGATCAGGCGCATGTACTGCTCGACGCCGGTGGCCTTGGCGTGGCCGTTGATGAAGGCGTCGCGCCAGTCGGCGACGCGGGCGCCGTGCTCGACCATCGCGTTGAAGAACTCGCGGCGCATCTCGACCCGGATGCGGGCGTCGGCGCCGATGTCCTTGCGGACCTCGAGGTCGGGCATCTGCAGGCGGAACTGCTGCGTGTCGCCGCGTCCGTGCAGGTCGATGCCGACCACGAGCGTGAGCGGCTTGAGCGCCGGCACCTCGTCGAGGAACGTCCGGACCGCCTGGTCGATGAGCGTCTTCGCGTCCTCCGCCATGGGCGGTGACTGTAGCGTGGAGCCATGGAGCTCGGCCTGATCCGCCATGCCACGCTGCGCGTCGACGTCGCGGGGCTCGCGCTGCTCGTCGACCCGATGCTGGCTCCCGCCGGGGCGTACGACCCGGTGGCGGGCACGGCGAACCCGCGCCGCAACCCGCTGGTCGACCTGCCGGTGCCGGCGCGCGACGTCGTCGACCGCCTCGACGGCGTGCTCGTCACCCACCTGCACAACGACCACCTCGATCCGGTGGCGGTCGAGCTGCTCGACCCCGGCCTGCCCGTCGCGTGCCAGCCCGGCGACGAGGCGGCGCTGCACGGTCGCGGCTTCAGGGACGTGCGTCCGGTCGACGGGGCGATCGACCTGGCGGGCGTCGGCGTGGCGCGCACCGGCGGGCGCCACGGCACCGGCGAGATCGGCGAGCGCATGGGCCCGGTCTCGGGCTTCGTCGTCCGCGCGCCCGGCGAGCCCGTCCTCTACGTCGCCGGCGACACGATCTGGTGCGACGAGGTCGAGCAGGCGCTGGCCGAGCACGACCCCGACGTCGTCGTGGTCAACTCCGGCGCCGCGCGCTTCCTGGAGGGCGACCCGATCACCATGGACGCCGACGACGTCATCGCCACCGCGCGCGCGGCCCGCGGCGTCGTGGTGGCCGTCCACATGGAGGCGATGAACCACTGCGCGCTGACGCGCGCCGCGCTGCGCGACGCGGTCGCCGCGGCGGGGGTGGAGGTCCTGATCCCGGCGGATGGGGAGAGGTTGGAGCTGTGAAGCGAGCCTGCGCAGAGTCGCGACGCTCGAGGTGTCCTCCGTCGCACGTGGCGCCCGCTCGCCGGGGGTGGGCTCGTTTGACCCCCGCAGAGCGAGACGCCCCCTACCCCGTCGTCCCGAACACGCGGTCGCCCGCGTCGCCGAGGCCGGGGCGGATGTACCCGCGCTCGTCGAGCTGGCGGTCCAGCGCGGCGGTCCAGATCGGGACGTCGGGATGGGCGTCGTGCACCGCACGGACGCCCTCGGGCGCCGCCACGAGGCAGATGAGGCGCAGGCGCCGGGCGCCGTTGGCCTTCAGGCGGTCGAGCGACGCCACGGCGCTGCCGCCGGTGGCGAGCATCGGGTCGAGCAGGAACACGAGCCCCTCGCCCAGGCTCGGCGGCAGCCGCTCGAAGTAGCCGGTCGGCTCGAGCGTGTCCTCGTCGCGCGCCATCCCGAGGTGGCCCACGCGCGCGTCGGGCAGCAGCCGCAGGAACCCCTCGACCATCCCGAGACCGGCCCGCAGCACGGGGACGATCGTGATGTCCTCCTCCAGGCGCCGGGCGGTGAGCGGCTCCAGCGGCGTCTGGATCGGGCGCTCCACCGTCGGCAGGTCGCGCGTGGCCTCGATCGCGAGGATCGACGACGCCTCGTGCAGCGCGCGCCGGAACGCGCCGTGGGGCGTGCTCGCGTCGCGCAGGACGGCGAGGCGATCCTCGAGGATCGGGTGCGCCACGACCGTCAGCTCCTCGGGCATGAGGGCGCGATCCTCTCACGCACGTTAGGTTCCGCGGCGCGTGACCGAACCGCGCCGCAACGTGGAGGTCAAGGCCCGCGACGCCGAGCCCGGCCGGACGCTCGAGCGGGCGCTGGCCCTCGGCGCGTCCGACGAGGGCGTCCTGCGCCAGCGCGACACGTACTTCGGCGACGCCCGCGGGCGCCTGAAGCTGCGCGAGCAGGACGGGCCCGACGGCCGCGAGGCGTGGCTGATCGCCTACGCCCGGCCCGACGGCGCGACCGCGCGCATCAGCGAGTACCGGCTCGCGCCCGTCGGCGACCCCGACGCGCTGCGCGAGGCGCTCGACGCCGCCCTGGGCACCGTCGTCGTCGTCGAGAAGCGCCGCCACCTCCTGCTCTTCGAGGACGTCCGCATCCACCTCGACGACGTCGAGGGCCTGGGCGCGTTCGTCGAGCTCGAGGGCGTCGCGCCGCCCGAGTCCGACCTGACGCGCGAGCACGAGCTCGTCGCGACGCTGAGCGAGGAGCTGGCGCTCGGCGAGCGCGTCGCCGGCTCGTACTCCGACCTGCTCCTCGACGGGCCGCAGGCGCTGCTGGCCGCCGCCGAGCGGGCGATGCGCCACGCCCACGCGCCCTACTCGCAGTTCCCGGTCGGGGCCGCGCTGCGCACGCCGTCGGGTGCCGTGTACGTCGGGGCCAACGTCGAGAACGTCGCCTTCCCCCAGGGCCAGTGCGCGGAGGCGTCGGCGATCGGCGCGCTGGTCGCCGCCGGCGACACCGAGATCGCCGCCGTCGCGGTCGTGGCCGAGAAGCTCGACATCTGCCCGCCGTGCGGCGGCTGCCGCCAGCGCCTGCGCGAGTTCGCGCGTCCCGACACGCCGGTGTACCTCGGACGGCCGGGCGGCCCGCTTCGGACGACCACGGTCGGAGAGCTGCTGCCGCTGGCGTTCGACGAGGAAGCGCTCGGGTGAGCGATGCCGGCGCCCTCCTGCGCGCGCACGGAGCCCCGCGCGTCGGGATCGTCCTCGGCTCGGGCCTGGGCGCGGTGGCCGACGCGGTGCAGGACGCGGTCGACGTCGGCTACGAGGAGCTGCCCGGCTTCCCCAGGCCGACGGTCGCCGGGCACGCCGGGCGCGCCGTGCTCGGCCGCCTGGGCGGCGTGCGGGTGTGCGTGCTGATGGGCCGCGCCCACCTCTACGAGGGCGGCGACCCGGCGCCGCGCGTGACGCCGATCCGCGCCCTGCGCGCCGCGGGCGCCGACACGCTGGTCCTCACCAACGCGGCCGGCTCGCTGCGCCCCGAGGTCGGGCCGGGGCGGCTGATGGCGATCGCCGACCACATCAACCTCACCGGCCACAACCCGCTCGTCGGGCCCAACGACGACGCGGTCGGCCCGCGCTTCCCGAGCCTGCGCGACGCCTACGACCCCGAGCTGCGCGCGCGACTGCACGCCGCCGCCCGCCAGCACGGGATCGACCTCGCCGAGGGCGTCTACCTCGCCGTGAGCGGGCCGAGCTTCGAGACGCCGGCCGAGATCCGCGCCTTCCGCACGCTGGGCGCCGACGCGGTCGGCATGTCGACCGTCCACGAGACGATCCTCGCCCGGCACGCCGGCCTGCGCGTCGCGGCCGTCTCGGCGATCTCCAACCTGGCCGAGGGCATGTCGGACGTCCCGCTCAGCCACGAGCAGACGCTGGCCGACGCCCAGCGCGCCGCCGGCGACCTCGCCACCCTCCTGGAGACGTTCGTGGGGGGCCTGGCCTAGTGCTCGTCCAGGAGCTGCTGCGCCGCAAGCGCGACGGCCGCGCGCTCGGCGACGACGAGATCGCGTTCCTCGTGACCGGGATCGCCGACGGCTCGATGAGCGACGCCCAGGTCGGGGCGCTGGCGATGGCCGTCGTGACCCAGGGGATGACGGCGCAGGAGCGCGTCGCGCTGACCGGCGCGATGACCCGCTCGGGCGAGGTCCTGCGCTGGGACCTCGACCGCCCGGTGCTCGACAAGCACTCCACCGGCGGCGTCGGCGACAAGGTCTCGCTGCTGCTGGCCCCGATCGTCGCCGCCTGCGGCGGCGCGGTGCCGATGATCTCCGGCCGTGGCCTGGGCCACACCGGCGGGACGCTCGACAAGCTCGACGCCATCCCCGGCTACGACACCGCGCCGGACCGCGACCGGTTCGCCGCCACGGTGCGCGACGCGGGCTGCGCGATCATCGGCCAGACCGCCGACCTGGCGCCCGCCGATCGCCGCCTGTACGCCATCCGCGACGCGACGGGCACGGTCGAGTCGATCCCGCTGATCGTCGCCTCGATCCTCTCCAAGAAGCTCGCCGCGGGCCTCGACGCGCTGGTCATGGACGTCAAGGTCGGCTCCGGCGCGTTCCTGCCCGAGCTCGACCAGGCGCGCGAGCTGGCCGCGGCGATCGTCGAGGTCGCGGGCGGCAACGGCCTGCCGACGGCCGCCCTGCTCACCGACATGGACTGCGTCCTCGGCCGCACGGCGGGCAACGCCGTCGAGGTCCGCGAGGCGATCGACCACCTCACCGGCGCGGCGAGCGACCCGCGGCTGGTCGACGTCACCGTGGCGCTAAGCGAGCGCCTGCTCGCGCTCGCCGGCCTCGACGGCGACCCGCGCGCGGCGCTCGAGACGGGCGCCGCGGCCGAGCGCTTCGCGCGGATGGTGTCGGCCCTCGGCGGCCCGGCGGACCTGCTCGAGCGCCCCGACGCCCACCTCCCCCGCGCCGCGGTCGTCCGCGAGGCGCACGCCGAGCGCGACGGCGTCGTCGCCGGGATCGACGTCCGCGCCGTCGGGCTGGCCGTCATCGACCTCGGCGGCGGGCGCCGGCGCGAGGACGACGCCATCGACCACGCCGTCGGCCTCACCGACGTCGCCGCGCCCGGCGAGCGCGTCGGCCCGGGCACCCGTCCGCTGGCCGTCGTCCACGCCCGCAGCGACGAGGATGCCGGCCGGGCCGCGCTCGCCCTGCGCGAGGCGTTCCGGGTCGGCGACCGCGCCGGCGATCCCAACCCCGTCGTGCTCGAGACCCTGGGGGCCTGAGCCGTGGCCGTGCCCAAGGCCGAGCTGCACGTCCACCTCGAGGGCACCGCCACCCCCGACCTCGTGCGGCGGATCGCCGCGCGCAACGGCCTGAGCGTCCCCGACGGCGTCTTCGCCGCGCCCGACCGCTTCGCCTGGCGCGACTTCCTGGACTTCCTGGCCACCTACGACCTCGCCGCGAGCGTCGTCCGCACGGGCGAGGACTACCGCGACATCGCCTATGAGTACCTGGCCGCCAGCGCACGCGACGGCGTGATCTACGCCGAGCTGACCGCCTCACTCGACCACGCGCGCCGGGCCGGCATGAGCGCGAACGAGCTGTGGGAGGGCGTCGCGGCCGGCATCGACGACGCCCGCCGCGACCACGGCATCGAGGCGCGCATCCTCAGCATCGCCGTGCGGCACTACGGCGTCGACGCCGCACTGGCCGTCGCCGAGCACACCGCGTCGCGGCCGCATCCGTACGTCGTCGGCTTCTCGCTGGGCGGTGACGAGGCGGGCTACCCCCCGGGCCAGTTCGCCGAGGCCTACCGGATCGTGGTGGACGCCGGCCTCGGCGCCACCGTCCACGCCGGCGAGTGGGCGGGCGCCGAGTCCGTCCGCGCCGCGATCGCGCTGCCGGTGACCCGCGTCAGCCACGGCGTGCGCGCGATCGAGGACCCCGAGCTGGTGGCCGAGCTGGCCCGCAGGCGGATCGTGCTCGAGGTGTGCCCGACGAGCAACGTCGCCCTCGGGATCTTCCCCAGCTTCGCCGAGCACCCGTTCCCCGCGCTGCGCGCGGCCGGCGTCCCGCTGACCCTCGGCTCCGACGATCCGCCCTACTTCGGGGCCAGCGTCGCCGGCGAGTACGAGGTGGCCAGCCGCCACTTCGGACTCGATGACGAGGGCCTCGTCGAGCTCACCGCAACGGCCGTCCAGGCGAGCTTCGCCGAGCCCGCGCTGCGCCACCGACTTATGACGGTCCTAACCAATGAGGTCGACCTGCCGCTATAGATTGCGGCGACCAGCCGGCACAGGGAGGCCGGGTTTCTGCGAGGAGCACGAAGGAGGAGCAGTGCACCGTAGGACCTCTCGGGCGACCGTGATCGCCCTCATCCTGGCCGTCGCCAGCTTCGCGGTGGCGGCCTGTGGCAGCAGCTGTTCCAGCAGCTCGAGCGGTACGAGCTCGAGCGCGTCCACGCCCGCGGCCGCCAAGAAGATCAAGGTCGGCCTCGTCACCGACATCGGCGGCCTCAACGACCGCTCGTTCAACGCGCTGGCCAACAAGGGCCTGCAGGACGCCGAGAAGCAGCTCGGCATCCAGGGCCGCGTGCTGATCTCGAAGTCCAACGCCGACTACGTGCCCAACCTGAGCACGCTGGCCAACCAGAAGTACGACATGGTGATCGCGGTCGGGTTCCTGATGGCCGACGCCACCGAGAAGGTCGCCAAGAAGTTCCCCAACGTGAAGTTCGCGATCATCGACTCGTCGGCGGCGGCGATGAAGAGCAAGCCCACGAACGTCGAGGGCCTGCTGTTCAAGGAGCAGGAGGCCGGCTACCTCGTCGGGTACCTCTCGGGCCTGTACGCCAAGGACAACAAGGTGACGACGATCGGCAGCATCGGCGGGCTGAAGATCCCGCCGGTCGACCACTACATCGCCGGATACCAGGCGGGCGCCAAGGCCGCCGACCCGTCGATCAAGACGCTCAACGGCTACTCCCAGGACTTCGTCGACCAGGCGAAGTGCAAGGAGATCGCGCTCGACCAGATCTCCAAGGGCGCGAAGGTCGTCTTCCAGGTCGCGGGCCAGTGCGGCCTCGGCGTCCTCGACGCGGCCAAGGAGAAGAGCGTCCAGGGCATCGGCGTCGACGCCGACCAGGCCTACCTCGGCCCGCAGGTGTTCACCAGCGCGCTGAAGAAGGTCGACGTCGCCGTCCTCACCTCGATCAAGGGCGTCCAGGACGGCACGTACAAGGGCGGACAGGACGTCATCAACAGCGTCCAGTCCGGCGGCATCGGCTACGGCAAGCTCAACGCCGCCGCCCAGAAGTACGCCGCCCAGGTCAAGGCCGTCCAGGACAAGATCTCCAGCGGGTCGATCTCCAACATCCCGGACACGGTCAAGGGGTAGGGAGCCGCCGCCGGAATGCAGGCCAGTGCCCTCGAGCTGCGCGGGATCACGAAGCGCTTCGGGTCGATCGTCGCCAACGACGGCGTCGACTTCGACCTGAGGCCCGGCGAGGTCCACGCGCTGCTCGGGGAGAACGGCGCCGGCAAGTCGACGCTGATGAGCGTCCTCTACGGGCTCTACCGGCCCGACGAGGGCGAGATCCGCGTCGACGGCCGGCCCGTGACCATCGGATCGCCGCTCGAGGCCATCGAGCTCGGCATCGGGATGGTCCACCAGCACTTCATGCTCGTCCCGGTCATGACCGTGGCCGAGAACATCGTGCTGGCCAAGGAGCCGCGGCGCGGCGCCCTCCTGGACGTCGAGGGCGCCGCCGCGCGCGTGCGCGAGCTGTCGCAGCGCTATGGCCTCGTGGTCGACCCGGAGGCGCGGGTCGAGGACGTGAGCGTCGGCATGCAGCAGCGGGTCGAGATCCTGCGCGCCCTGTACCGCGGGGCGCGGATCCTCGTGCTCGACGAGCCGACGGCGGTCCTGACCGCCCAGGAGGCGCGTGACCTCTTCCGGGTGCTGGAGGCGCTCAAGGCCGACGGCACCGGCATCGTCTTCATCTCGCACAAGCTCAACGAGGTGCTGGAGATCGCCGACCGCGTGACCGTCCTGCGGCGCGGCAAGCGCATCGACACGGTCCCCGCGGAGGGCGCGACCGAGGAGTCCCTGGCCCGCCTGATGGTCGGCCGCGAGGTGCTCCTGCGCGTCGACAAGCCGCCGGCCCAGCCCAGGGAGCCGGTGCTCGAGGTTCGCGACCTCGCCGTGCGCGACGACCGCGACCTGCCCGCCGTGCGCGGCGCCTCGCTCACCGTCCACGCCGGCGAGATCGTGGCGCTGGCCGGCGTCGACGGCAACGGCCAGCGCGAGCTCGTCGAGGCGATCACCGGCCTGCGGCCCGCCGAGGCGGGCTCGATCGTCGTCGCCGGCACCGACCTGACCTCCGCCGGCGCGCGCGGGATGGTCCGCCACGGCGTGTCGCACATCGCCGAGGACCGCCAGCGCCGCGGCCTGATCCTGCACTTCACGCTGGCCGAGAACCTGGCGCTGCGCGAGTACAACACGCCGACGATGTCCCGGCACGGCTGGCTGCTCACGAACCGCATGCGCGAGCGCGCCCGGACCCTGATCGCCGAGTACGACGTGCGCGGCGGCGGCCCGAGCTCGCTGGCAGCGTCGCTCTCGGGCGGCAACCAGCAGAAGGTCGTCATCGCGCGCGAGATCGCCTCCAACCCGCGCGTGCTCGTGGCCGCCCAGCCGACCCGCGGCCTCGACGTGGGGGCGATCGAGTTCGTCCACCGCCGCCTGGTCGCCGAGCGCGACGCCGGCCGCGGGATCCTGCTGGTGTCGCTGGAGTTCGACGAGGTGCGCTCGCTGGCCGACCGCATCCTCGTCATCTACGAGGGCGAGATCGTGGGCGAGTTCGGGCCCGACGTCTCCGAGGAGGAGCTCGGCATCGCGATGACCGGCGGCGGGCGGGGCCACCTGCGCGGCGCGTCGAGGACGGCGCCGTGAGCGACGACCTCGAGCCCCAGCCCGGCCAGGCGCTGGCCGGCGAGCCCGGCCCGGAGGCGGCGGCGACCACGCCGGCCGCCCGGCTGGCCGCCTACGTCCGCGCCGGCGGGGTGCTCGTGCCCGTCCTCACGGCGGGCCTGGCGTTCTTCATCGCCGGCCTGGTCATCTTCGTGACGGGCCACAACCCGTTCTCGACCTACAAGGCGATCTTCGACGGCACGGGCCTGAACTGGCTGCTGCCGTGGACCTCGAGCGCCGATCGGAGCACCGCGGCGCTCAACCTGCAGCAGACGCTGATCATCACGACGCCGCTGATCCTGGCCGGCCTGGCGGTCGCCTTCGCCTTCCGCTGCGGGCTGTTCAACATCGGCGGCCAGGGCCAGTACCTCGTCGGGTCCTACGTCGCGGTCTGGGTCGGCTCGTCGTTCGCCGGGATGCCGGCGGTGGCGCACATCGTGCTGACGATCGTCGCCGCCACGGCGGCGGGCGCGGCGTGGGCAGCGATCGCCGGGCTGCTGAAGGCCACCGTCGGAGCCCACGAGGTCATCTCGACGATCATGCTCAACTGGGTGGCGGTCTGGGTCGGCAGCTACCTGTTCGCGCTCCACGGGCCGCTGCAGAACAGCGACCCGACGCAGCAGTCGGTGCCCGTGTCCAGCGACGTCGCGGCCAGCGCCAAGCTGCCCGTCTTCTGGGGCGACCCCGAGCTCCAGGGCCTGCACGTCGGCCTCTTCATCGCGCTGGCGATGCTGATCGTCTTCTGGGTGGTGCTGAACCGCTCGACCACCGGCTACGAGGTGCGCGCCGTCGGGCTCAACCCCGAGGCCGCGCGCTACGGCGGCATCAGCGTCGGGCGCAACTACGTGCTCGTCATGGCTGTGTGCGGCGCCTTCGCCGGCCTCGCCGGGTCGATGGACATCCTCGGCTGGGAGTTCCACGTCGCCACGAACGACATCCAGGTCTCGCAGATCGGCTTCTTCGGCATCGCCGTGGCGCTCCTCGGGCGCAACACCGCGAGCGGGACGGCGGTGGCGGCGCTCTTGTTCGGCGCGCTGCTGAGCGGCACGTCGCAGCGCAACCTCGACCCGTCGATCTTCCAGCCCGAGCTGGCCTCGAACCTGACGCTCATCATCCAGGGGCTCGTCGTGCTGATCGTGAGCGCCGACGTCCTCGTGCTCGGCCTCGTACGCCGCGGGCGCGGGCTGCTGCGGCCGCGCCGGGGCGCCGCCGCCGCCGCGCCGCAGGAGGCCGAGGCCGCATGAGCACGGCCGTCGCCGCCGCGACGCCCCTGCGCGCGGTGCCGCCGCGCCGGGCCGGCTGGGCCGGCATCGCGCTCGGCGCCGTCGCCTGGTTCATCGCGCTGCCGCCCGTCCTGCTGCGCACGCCGGTGCCGTCGATCCTCGTCGCCGCGCTGGCCGTGGCCGCCGGCGCGTGGGCGCTGCGCGGCGGGGAGCGGCGCCTCGGATGGGGCGCGATCGCCGCCGGCGCCGTCGGCGCCCTCGGCGCGGTGGCGGCGACGCAGTCGGGGACCGGGAACCTCGAGGCGGTGGTCACGTGGTCGGCGCTCGTCGCGGCGACGCTGCGCTACGCCACCCCGCTGACCTTCGCGGCGCTCGGCGGGATCCTGTCCGAGCGCAGCGGCGTCATCAACGTCGGCCTCGAGGGCATGATGCTGATGGGCGCGTTCTTCGGGATCCTCGGCGCCGACCTGCTGGACTCGTGGTTCCTGGGCCTGCTCGTCGCCATGGCCGCGGGCGGCGCCCTGGCGCTCATCCACGCGTTCTTCGCCATCAACCTGCGCGCCGACCAGGTCGTGAGCGGCATGGCGCTGAACTTCCTGGCGCTCGGCGTCACCGGCTACGTGTTCCTCGACCACTACGGCGACCAGGGCACGCCCGACAACGTGCCGCGCGTGCCCGACGTCTCGCTGCCGGGGATCAAGTCGATCGGCTTCGTCGGCGACGCGATCGGCAAGGCGAACCTGCTCACGTGGATCGCGCTGATCGGCGTCGTCGCGCTGGCCGTCTTCCTCTTCCGCACGCCGCGCGGCCTGCGCCTGCGCGCGGTCGGCGAGCATCCGCGGGCGGCGGAGACGGTCGGCATCTCCGTCCGCCGGACGCGCTACCTGGCGGTCGTGGCGTCGGGCGTCCTGGCCGCGATGGGCGGCGCCTACCTGTCGATCGCGTTCGTCGGCTCGTTCAACCAGGGCATGACCGCCGGACGCGGGTTCATCGCGCTCGCCGCCGTCATCTTCGGCAACTGGCGGCCCGGCGGGGCGCTGGCCGCGGCGCTGCTGTTCGGCTTCTCCAGCGCGCTCGCCCAGCGCCTGCCCGCCTTCTCGCCCTCGGGCGCCGTGCTGTTCCAGGCGCTGCCCTACGTCCTCACGCTGATCGCCGTCGCCGGCGTCATCGGGCGCTCGCGCCCGCCGGCCGCGGTGGGCCAGCCCTACGTCAAGGAATAACGTCCAGGACTGTGGCCGTCGCTCGCCTCACCGTCACCCAGCCTGGTCCCTCCCACGCCGCGCCCTCGAACCTCTCCGACGAGGTCGAGCTCTACCAGCGCACGTACACGACCCTCCTGCGCTCCAGCGGCGAGACCCGCCTGCGCGTTCTGGAGTCGATGCACATGGCGATGGGGTCGTCGCTGCACCCGCTCGCCGACAGCGACGAGCTCGACCTGGGCGCCTTCATCTACGCCATCCGCCGCCTCCCGGACTCGATCGTCCGGACCACGGTCGTCGTCATGGGCCAGGACGCGGCGGCGTTCACGCGCGCCGGCGTCGGCCCGCTGGAGGAGTGGGAGTCGGTCGAGGCGCCCGCGCGGCGCCGGCGCTGGTACGACGGCGGCGACGAGGTGCTCGCGGTCCTGCTCGCCTCGGAGTCCGACGTCGACGACCTCATCCCCACCCTGGTCGCCTTCCAGATCGAGTGGAACAAGATCCGCCGGCGCATGCGCGCCGCGGGCTGGCCGCCGGCCGAAGGGGTGACGCCGGAGGCGTGCGCGGCGGCCCTGGGCGGCTCGCCCGACGACTGGGCGCGGCTGGCCCAGGCGTGGGGCGACGCCTTCGAGGACCGCCTGGCGGTCATGGCCGAGCACGGCAAGTCGCTGCGCGTGCGGATGCTCGGCGGCACGCAGGTCGGCTACCAGCGCATGACGCGGCGCTGGTGGTCGCCGGTGCGCGAGGCGCTCAACGAGCGCCGCGTGGGCGACGCGCCGCTGTACTTCGTCTCCTCGAACACCCACGCGCTCTCCAACCTCGTGACCGGGCTGGCCCGCGAACGCGAGGACGAGCTCGTCGACTTCGTCGAGCGCGGCGACGACGAGGACCTCAAGGAGGAGCTGGCGCGCTTCCGCGACGGCCGCACCGAGGGCTCGTGGGAGAACTTCATGTACTTCGTCGCCCGCGACTTCTTCGACGCCGGCGGCCCGGAGCTGCGGCGCAAGCGCCACGAGGCCGAGGTCGCCGCCGGCGTCGAGCACCTGCGCTCGAAGACGGCGATGCGGGTCGCCGCCCAGGTCATCCCGCTTGCGCGGCTGGACCCCAAGCGCCTGGACCCGCGGCTGGGCCCGGTCGACGCCGACCGCCTGCTGCGCAGCGAGGCCGCGATCGTCAACGTCGACTACCCCCTCGGCCTGGCCGCCTACAACCTGCTGCGCGAGGTCGCGATCGACTCGGCCGACCTGCGCGGGGTCTACGTCCTGGGCAAGGCCGCGACCCTCAACGCCGACGTCGGCGACGTGATGATCTCCTCGGTCATCCACGACGAGCACTCGGGCACGACGTACTGGCTCGACAACGCCTTCACCGTCAACGACATCGCGCCCGACCTCATGTTCGGCACGGGCCTGGACAACCAGCGCGCGGTGACGGTCAAGAGCACCTTCCTGCAGAACCGCGCCTACCTGGACTTCTACTACCGCGAGGCGTTCACGGTCGTCGAGATGGAGGCCGGCCCGTACTGCAACGCGGTGTACGAGATCGCCGACGCCGAGCGCTACCCGGTCGGCGAGGCGGTCAACTTCTCCAAGCTGCCGATCGACTTCGGGATCATCCACTACGCGTCCGACACGCCCTACACCCAGGCGCGCACCCTCGGCGCCCGCGGGCTGTCGTACTACGGAATGGACTCGACCTACGCCTCCTCGCTGGCGATCCTGCGCCGCGTGCTGCGCCTCGAGGGCGCGCTGGGCGAGGAGGAGGGTCAGCCGGGTCCTGGCAATCCGGCCAGATAGCGGCGCAGGAGCGGGTCGCCGATCGCCCAGTCGCCGCGCTGCTGGCCGCGCTCGACGACGCCGGCGTCGCGCAAGCGCTCGAGCGTGCGCGACGCCGTGCGGGGGTTGAGATCGGCGTAGACGGGCGCGCCACGCGCGACCCGCTCGGCCATCCGCTGGGCGTGGCGGTTGATCGAGCGGATGCGGGCCAGGGTCTGCTCGTGCTTGAGGCGCTCGGCGCGCATGGCGCGCGCGAGCCCCGCCACCACGGCTGCGTCGTCGACGCGGCGACGCAGCTCCGCCACGGAGGCGGCGTGCGCGTGCTGAGCGACGAGCATCGTCGCGCGCGGATGACCCTCGCTCGCGCCCAGCACGCGGTCGAGGGCCGACTCGTCGATCGTGCAGCGGTCGAGCGCCAGCCGCGCCCGCAGGCCCTCGCGCCAGTCCTCGGCGGCGATCGGCTCGAGCTCGTGGAGGCCGCCGAACTGGCTCAGGGCGCGATCGGAGGGAGCGAAGAGGTCGCGCATCACGTGCTCGATCGAGCCCGCGAAGAGGACGCTGACGTGCGGCGATCGCTGGAGGACCGCGCGGATCTGGCGGGTGAGGACCCCGGGGTCGCCGTAGAGGCCGCTGGCGATCTCCTGGAACTCGTCGAGGAAGAGGACGAGGCGCCGATCGCCCGCGGCCGCGATGCGCTCGGCCAGCTCCCAGGCGATGGCGAGGGCGCGGCGCTCGTCGCCGCGCGCCGACACGGTCAGCGCGATCTCGAGATCGTCGCCTAGGTCCTGGCGGGCGCGGTAGGCGACTGTCGTGCTCAGCGCCTCGACGACGCGGCCCGCCCGCGCGGTCGCGGTCCCCAGCGCCCGCCGCAGCGCCGGGCGGTTGGCGAGCAGCCGCAGCGTGAGCGTCTCCGCCAGCTCGGCCGCGTCCGCGATGCGGAAGAGATCGACGGCGGCCGTGTAGCACCCCTCGCGCCGGCACACCGCGAGCGCGGCGTCGCAGACGCTCGTCTTGCCGGTCCGTCGCGGGCCCGCAACGACGAGGTTCGCGCCACCGGCCAGCGCCGAGGCCACCGCCTCGACGTCGTCGTCGCGCCCGATCATCGTCTCGGCGGCGATCGGCTCATCGGTCGGGAAGAGCTCGGCGCTCCCCGGACGCTTCTTGCTCATGGCGCAATACTATATTGCGCTATATGCAATATGGCATCAGGCGCCGACCGGGTGCCAGGCCGTCTTCAGCTCGGTGACCGCCTCCAGGCGCGACAGGGCGTCGGCGGTCGCAGCCTCGTAGGTGGCGGCGGCCGGCGCGTGGCGGGCTCGCTTGACCGTCTCGGCGGCCAGGCGATCGAGCTCGGCGGCGAGCTCGTCGTCGCCGGCGGCGTCGACGATCGCGTTGAGGTCGCGGTGGGCGCCTAGCGCGGGCGCCAGCTCCGAGCGCCGCCCGCTCAGGACGTTCACCACGCCACCCGGCAGGTCGGAGACGCCGAGGACCTCGCCGAGGTCCAGGGCCGGCAGCGGCCAGCGCTCGGACACCACGGCGACGACGGTGTTGCCGGCGGCCAGCGCCGGCGCGAGCTCGGCCATCAGGCCCAGCAGCGGCGGCTCGTCGGGCGCGACGACCCCGACGACGCCGGTCGGCTCGGGCAGCGAGAACGACAGGAACGGCGCCGCGACGGGGTTGACGCCGCCCAGGACGACGGGCAGCTTGTCGGTCCAGCCCGCGTAGTGGACGAGCACGTCCACCGCGGCGGCCAGCTCGTCGGGACCGGCGAGCGCCTCGCCGCGCGACTCCAGCGCCTCGGCGGCGCGATAGAGGATCTGCCCGCGGTTGTACGCGGTCCGCGCGGCCCACGGGCCCGCGGCCTTGCGCGCCGCCGTCATCGCGTCGCGGACGTCCTTGCGCGAGGCGCGCGGGACGTTGGCCACGTGCTCGTCGTCGGCGCCCAGCGCACGGTCGTAGCGGCCGGACTCCGAGCGCACGAACGCCCCTCCCACGTAGAGCTTGTAGGTCTTGCGGACGCGCAGGCGGGTCATGAGACGCGCAGGTAGGGGCGCACGCCGGCGGCGCCGCCCTCGCGGCCGAAGCCCGATTCCTTGTAGCCGCCGAACGCGGCCGTCGGGTCGAACTTGTTGTACGTGTTCTGCCACACGACCCCGGCCTGCAGCGCCCGGGCGACCTCGAACGCCTTGGCGCCCTTGTCGGTCCACACGCCGGCGGCCAGGCCGTAGCGCGAGTTGTTGGCCTTCTCGATCGCCTCGGCCTGGGTGCGGAAGGTCAGCACCGAGACCACCGGGCCGAAGATCTCCTCGACGGCGATGCGGTGGGCGGGCGCGACGTCGGTGAACAGCGTCGGCGCGAACCAGTAGCCGCGCTCGGGCAGCTCGCAGGCGACGGTGCGCCGCACGGCGCCCTCCTCCTCGCCCGCCGCCACCAGCGCCTCGATCCGCTGGAGCTGCTCGGCCGAGTTGACGGCGCCGACGTCGGTGTTCTTGTCCAGCGGGTCGCCGACGCGCAGCAGGCGCATGCGGTCCCACAGCTTGGCCACGACCTCGTCGGCCACCGACTCCTGGATGAGCAGCCGCGAGCCGGCGCAGCACACGTGGCCCTGGTTGAAGAAGATCCCCTGGACGATCCCCTCGACGGCCTGGTCGAGCGCGGCGTCCTCGAAGACGATGTTGGCCGACTTGCCGCCCAGCTCGAGCGTGAGCGCCACGCCGCGGCCGGCGAGCGCGGCCTGGATCTCCTTGCCCACCGCGGTCGAGCCGGTGAACGCCACCTTGTCGACCGGCGCGCGCACGAGCGCCGCGCCGGCGGCGCCGTCGCCCGGCACGATGTTGACCACGCCCGCGGGGACCTCGGCCTCCTGGCAGATCTCGGCCAGCAGCAGCGCGGTGAGCGGCGTCGTCTCGGCCGGCTTGAGGACGGCGGCGTTGCCGCACGCCAGCGCCGGGGCGAGCTTCCACGCCGCCATCAGCAGCGGGAAGTTCCAGGGCACGACCTGGCCGACGACGCCGTGCGGCCGCGCGTCGCGCCCGTTGACGGCGTAGCGGAGCTTGTCGGCCCAGCCGGCGTAGTGGAAGAAGTGCGCCGCGGCGAGCGGGACGTCGACGTCGCGCGACTCGCGGATCGGCTTGCCGCCGTCCATCGACTCGACGACCGCCAGCTCGCGCGCGCGCTCCTGGATCAGGCGGGCGACGCGGAACAGGTACTTGGCCCGCTCGCGGCCGGGCAGGGCCGCCCAGGCGGGCTGGGCCGCGCGGGCGGCGTCGACGGCGGCGGCGACGTCGGCCGCTCCGGCGAACGCGACCTCGGCGATCGGCTCCTCGGTCGCCGGGTTGATCGTCGGGACGCGGCGGCCGTCGCGCGGGTCGACGAAGGCGCCGCCCACGAACAGCCCGTAGGCGTCGCGCAGGCGGACGTGGTCGGCGGACTCGGGCGCGGGCGCGTAGTCCCAGGTGAGCCGCGTGCGGGGCGTGTCGGTGGCGGCCATCGCGCCTACTCCTTCGAGAAGTCCTCGGAGCGGCCGTAGCGGCCGTCCCGGAGCTTGGCGTACTGCATCAGCAGGTCGTTGAGCAGCGACGACGCGCCGATGCGGAAGCGGTCGGGCGTCAGCCACTCGTCGCCCAGCGTCTCCTTGACCAGCACGAGCCGGTGCAGCGCCGCCTTCGAGGTCGAGACGCCGCCGGCGGCCTTCATCCCCACCGGGCGCCCGGTCCGCTGCACGTAGTCGCGGATCGCCTCGAGCATGACGAGCGTGACGCCGGGCGTGGCGCCGCTGGCGGCCTTGCCGGTCGAGGTCTTGACGAAGTCGGCGCCGGCCTCCATCGCCAGCATCGAGGCGTGGCGCACGTGGTCGTAGGAGCCCAGCTCGGCCGTCTCGATGATGACCTTCAGGTGGGCGTCCCCGCAGGCCTCCTTGATGCGGACGATCTCCTCCATGACGCGCGCGTCGTCGCCCGTTAGGAACGCCTCGCGCGAGATGACCATGTCGATCTCGTCGGCGCCGGCGGCGACGGTCTCCTCGGTCTCGGCGAGCTTGATCGCCAGCGACGTCTGGCCGGCCGGGAAGCCGGTCGAGACGGCGGCGGTGCGCACGCCGGTCCCGGCGAGGGCGGCGTGGACCGTGGGCACGAGCGCCGGGTAGACGCAGACGGCCGCGACGCTCGGGATCTCCGGCATCGTCGGCGCCGGGCAGACGGCCTTGGCCGAGAGCTGGCGCACCTTGCCCGCGGTGTCCTGGCCCTCGAGCGTGGTGAGGTCGACCATCGACACGGCCAGGCGGATCCCCTGGGCCTTGGCGGTCGTCTTGATCGAGCGCTTGCCCAGCCAGGCGGCGCGCTCCTCGATCCCGACGCGATCGACGTGGGGCAGGCGGCGGAGCATCGCCGCCTAGTGTGACTGATCGGCGCGGGCCCGACGCGGCGCGCAACGCGGCGCCCGATCGCGCACGTCGGCGGCCCTGCGCGGCGAGGGCATCGAGGGGAAGCGGAGTCTGTGGCGCTGCGGGGCGCGGGCGGTCGTCCTCCGGGGGCGCGGGGGGTGTGGTCTGCAACGGCGAGCACCATGACCGTCACGACTCCGCGCAGGCTCTGCGTGCCCTTCGCGCCGTGGGCACGCGGCGGGCGCGGGCGCTGGAGGGGTGGGCTCTTTTTCTTTCGCTATGCGAAACAAGGAGAGCCCACCCCCCGGCGAGCCCGGCCATTCGCGACGGAAGACGCCCAGAGCGTCACGACACTCCGCGACTCTGCTTCCCCTCGGTGCCCTGCGCCACGAAGACGAACACTGGGGCGAAGCCGTGAGGCGGATCGGGTGACCCGGCCCCACCCGACCACCGACGCATCGCCGAGCTAGATCTTGTTGCGCTGCAGCAGCTTCTTGCCGATGACCATGCGCTGGATCTCGGAGGTCCCCTCCCCGATCAGCAGCAGCGGCGCATCGCGGTACAGGCGCTCGATCTCGTACTCCTTGGAGTAGCCGTAGCCGCCGTGGATGCGCAGACACTCCTCGACGCAGAAGCGCCCCGCCTCCGACGCGAAGAGCTTGGCCATGCCGGCCTCGAGGTCCGAGCGCTCGCCGGCGTCCTTCAGCCGCGCCGCGCGCAGCGTCAGCAGGCGGGCGGCCTCGACCTGGGTCGCCATGTCGGCGAGCTTGAACTGGATCGCCTGGTGCTCGGCGATCGGCTTGCCGAACGCCTTGCGCTCCTGCGAGTAGCGCAGCGCCAGCTCGAGCGCGCGCTGGGCGATGCCGACGCCACGGGCGGCGACGTTGACGCGGCCGACCTCGAGCGCGTCCATCATCTGCCCGAAGCCCTTGTTGAGCCCGGCGTCCTCGCCACCGAGGACGTTCTCGGCCGGGCAGCGGTAGCCGTCGAAGACGAGCTCGGTCGACTCGACGCCCTTGTAGCCGAGCTTCTTGATCTTGGGGGGAACGACCAAGCCGGCGTACTCGCCGGTGTTCTCGCTCACGCCCGGCTCCTTCTCCGCGATGAAGCACGTCATCCCGCGGTGGCGGGGGTCGGCCTCCGGATCGGTCTTGACGAGGACGAAGACGAGGCTCGAGAGCAGGCCGTTGGTCACCCACATCTTCTGGCCGTTGATCTCCCAGGCGCCGTCGTCGAGCTTCTTGCCCGAGGTCTTGATCGCCTGGACGTCGGAGCCGAGCTCGGGCTCGGACAGGCTGAACGCCGCCCGGATCTCGCCCGTCGCCATCCGCGGCAGGTACTTCTGCTTCTGCTCCTCGGTCCCGTACTTCATGAGCAGGTAGGACCCGATGAAGTGCGTGTTGACGATGCCCGAGATCGAGATCCACCCGCGCGAGAGCTCCTCGACGATCATCGCGTAGGTGGTGAGGTCGAGCCCCATCCCCCCGTGCTCCTCGGGGATCGTGACGCCGAAGAGGCCGAGCTCCTTCATCTGCTCGACGATCGGCCCGGGGAACTCGTCGACCGCGTCGTAGTGCTCGGCGTTGGGCAGGATCTGCTCGTCCGCGAACTGCCGGACCATCTCGCAGATCGCCTTCTGCTCATCGGTCTTCTCGGTGAAGGGAGTCTCCACGGCCATCGTCGTCTCCTGCTGGTCGAGGTGGGCGCAGGATACCGGCGGGCGCTGGCTGACCGACCAGTCGATACGCTCGCGCCCGGCACCATGACCCTCTGGGACGGCATCCGCTGGCTGCACCTCCTGGCCGTCGCCTTCTTCGTCGGCGGCCAGCTCTTCCTGGCCGCCTGCGTGGTGCCGGTCGTGCGCGACGACCGCGCCCGCATGCAGGCGGTTGCCCGGCGCTTCGGCTACGGCACGCTGATCGCGCTCGCGGTCCTGCTCGTCACCGGCGCGGCGATGGCCTCGCACTTCGGCGACTGGAGCCGCCCGACGCTGCACGTCAAGCTCGCGCTCGTCGCACTCGCCGGCGTGCTCGTCGTCGTCCACATGCGCCGGCCGCGCGACCACTGGATGGAGGGCCTGGTCTTCGTGGTCTCGCTGGCGATCGTGTGGCTCGGCGTGGCTTTGGCCCACTAGATGACTGATTCCACGACCCCCGCCCCGTGAACTTCGCCCGCGACGTCGTCGAGGCCGGCCACCCCCAGCGCCTCGCGCTGATCGAGCGCGCGCGCGACGGCACGCGGCGCGAGTGGAGCTTCGGCGAGGTCGCCCGCGCGTCGGTGCGGCTCGCCGCCCACCTCGACGGCCTCGGCGTGCGTCGCGGCGACGTCGTCCTGACGCTCGTCGGCAACCGCCCCGAGTGGGTGATCGCCATGGTCGCCTGCTTCCGCCAGGGGTTCGTCGTGCTGCCGTGCACCGAGCAGCTTCGGCCCAAGGACCTGCGCCTGCGCCTGGACGCGACGAGCCCGGCGGTGGTCGTCTGCGACGAGCGCAACGCCGGCGTCCTCGCCGACGCGGGCTGGGACGGACCGACCGTCCCGGTCCCGTGGGGCGAGCTGCCCGAAGGCCCCTCGCCCGCCGCGGCCGAGCTCGCGCCCGAGGACCCGTGCCTGATCACGTTCACCAGCGGGACGGCGGGCGAGCCCAAGGCCGTCGTCCACGCCCAGCGCTACCTGACCGGCCAGCGGCTCCAGGCCGAGCACTGGCTCGACGCGCGCGCGGGCGAGCTCGTCTGGTGCACCGCGGCCAGCGGCTGGAGCAAGTCGGCGCGCAACGTGTTCATCGCGCCGTGGATCCGCGGCGCCGCCGCGCTGCTGCACGACGCCCGCTTCGACGCCCACGAGCGCCTGGAGGTGCTCGCCGAGGAGCCGGTCGCCGTGCTGTGCATGGCGCCGACCGAGTACCGCGTCATCGCCAAGCGCGCCGAGCCGCGGCCGACCGCCGCGCTGCGCGGGCTCGTGGCCGCGGGCGAGGCGCTCAACCCCGAGGTGCTGCGCGCCTGGCGCGAGGCGACGGGCCTGTGGGTTCGCGACGGCTACGGGCAGACCGAGACCGGCCAGATCACCGGGATGCCGCTGGACACCGAGGCGGTCCCCGGTTCGATGGGCCGCCCGCTGCCCGGCATCCGCGCGTGGGTGGACGACGGCGAGCTGGTCGTCGACCCCGCGACGGTGCCCACGTTCTTCCGCGGCTACCTGGGCGAGGACGCGCCGGGCGGCGAGTGGCGCACGGGCGACCGCGTGACCCGCGACGAGCGCGGCCTCCTGTTCTTCGAGGGGCGCACCGACGACGTCATCATCTCGGCCGGCTACCGCATCGGCCCCTTCGAGGTCGAGTCGGCGCTGGTCGAGCACCCCGCCGTCCAGGAGGCGGCGGTCGTCGCGGCACCCGACGACGAGCGCGGCGCCGTCGTGCGCGCGGTCGTCGTCCTGCGCGACGGCCACGTCCCCTCCGACGCGCTCGCCCGCGAGCTGCAGGACCACGTCAAGGAGCAGACGGCGCCCTACAAGTACCCGCGCATCGTCGACTTCGCGGACGACCTGCCCAAGACGCCCAGCGGGAAGATCCGCCGGGCGGCGCTGCGCGGCTAGACGGACGCGCCCGGGCAGCCCGACGGCAGCCCCGGCCGGTACGGCAGGCGAACCACGCGCTCGGAGACGTTGTTGGTCTCGTCGGACTCGATCACGTGGCGCTCGGGGTCGACGCGCTGGACGATCGCGAAGCAGCCGCGCAGGCCGGTCACGTCGATCCAGTTGCCCGGGTAGGAGGCCGGGTAGATGTCGGCCCAGCCCACCGACGTCCCGAGCCTGACCTCGCGCTTGGTGGCGCGCTGGTTGCAGGCGCCGAAGGCCTGCTCGCGGTCGACCTCGCCGCCGAAGCGCACCCGCTCGAGGTCGCGGAAGCAGTAGTTGCGCTTGGGCCCCACCCGCACGAGCGCGACCCGCGCGCCCGTGGGATCCACGGTCCACAGCTCGAAGCGCGCGGCGTCCTGGAACTTCCAGTAGGAGCCGCCGCGGCTGGGCACGGAGGTGTAGTAGAGCTCGGCCCCCGTGGTCACCCGATAGCGGCCGCCGGCGGCGTCGGTCAGGACCTGGCGGGCGACCATCTCGCGCCGCGACACGCGCTGCCCGACGAACTCCAGCGGGCCCGAGCCGACGTTGACGATGCGGTTCGCCATGCGCAGCACGACGCGGCGCCCCGACGGCGTGCGCTCGGCGCGGAGCTGCGTCGCCGGCGCGATGACGAGGTCCGGGCACTGCAGGGGCCCTGCCGGGTCCTGGCAGGAGGTCGCGGCGGCCAGGGCCGCCAGCGCTGCTACACCGATCACAGGCCCGAGTCAGGCGGTGAGGTCGTGGGCCATCTCGTCGAACACTGCCACGTAGCGGTCGACGGACTCGTCGGTATGGGTGACCGACAGCGTCCACTCCTCTTCGCGCCCCGGCGTCATGAAGATGCCGCGGTTCATGTTGAACAGCCACGCCAGGTCGGCGAGCGCGGCGTCCTGGTTGGCCTTGAACGTCTCGTAGTCGATGATCTCAACCGGCGAGAAGGTCACGCACCCCTTCGAGCCCACGCCGACCGCGTAGCCCGGCAGGTCGTACGTGCGGATGACCTCGCTGCAGCCGCGCAGGATGCGGTCGTTGAGCGCGTCGAGGCGGTCGTAGGCCTCGGGCGTCAGGACCTCGAGCAGGTTGGCCCGGGCGGCCGCCATGCCCAGCGGGTTGCCGTTGTAGGTGCCGACCTGGAAGACGGAGCCGTCCTCGACGACCGACATGACCTCCTCGCTGCCGCCGATCGCCCCGGTCGGCATGCCGCCGCCCAGCGCCTTGGCGAGCGTGACCATGTCGGGCATGACGCCCCAGCGCTCGACGGCGCCGCCGGCCGCGATGCACAGGCCGGTCTTGACCTCGTCGAAGATGAGCACGACGCCGTGGCGGCGCGTGATGTCGCGCACGGCCTCGAGATAGCCGTCCTGCGGGAGGACGACGCCGAGGTTCATCATCGCCGCCTCCATGATCACGCAGGCGGGCTTGCGGCCCTCGCGATCGAGGGCGACGATGCGCCGCTCGAGCGACTCGGCGTCGTTGAAGTGCACCGCGAAGACCTGGTCGACCGTCGACTGCGGGATGCCGGCGCCGTAGGGAAGCGACGCGGGAGCGTCGTGCGGGCCTATGCGGTCGTACTCGACGCCGATCGACACCATCGCGGTGTCGTGGTGGCCGTGGTAGGAGCCGAAGATCTTCATCACCGTGTCGCGCTTGGTGTACGCCCGCGCGATGCGGATGGCGTCCATCGTCGACTCCGAGCCGGAGTTCGTGTAGCGCCAGCGGTGGATGTCCCAGCGGCGCGCCAGCTCCTCGCCGACGACGATCGCGTCCTCGGTCGGGGCGGCGAAGTGCGTGCCGCGGACGTAGCGCTCGCCGATGGCCTTGCCGATCGCGGGGTGGGCGTGGCCCTGGATCATCGAGCCGAAGCCGTTGTGGAAGTCGTACATCTCGTTGCCGTCGACGTCCCACACGCGGGGGCCCTCGCCGTGCTCGAGGTAGATCGGCCACGGCTCCCGGAGCTGGTAGGACGAGGCGACGCCGCCGGTGAGCACCTCGCGGGCGCGGTCGTACATGCGCTGCGAGCCCTGGGTGCGCTCGTTGAGGCGCTGCTCCTCGCGCTCGGTCAGCTCCGCGATGCGCTGGCGGTCGAGCTGGATCGGGGTGGTGGCCATGGAGCCAGTGTAAGCGGCCCCCGGTGCAGCGAGACGGCTAATCCAGCGTGCGCAGATCGTACGACCCGCACACCGAGCAGGTCCCGCTGACGGTGTGGCCGACCCACGCCGTGACGTGGGCGCCGCACTCCGTGCACGCGCAGCGCACGTCGCGCAACTCGGGCGCCGCGGCCGGCGCGGGGGGTGCGGCGGACGGCGGCGCGGACACGCCGAGGGGTGTGAACGAGGCCTTCACTGGACCGTTCATCGGCACGTCTGCCTCGAACGCACACGAACTGCAGGAAAACTGGACATATGCGCGGCAAAAGGCGCGGCGGCGCTCTTTTGCACCCGGCCCCGCGGCTCGCACCGCAGCGGTACGGTGTCGTCCATGGCGCACGACGCGGCCGTGGCCGCCGTCTTCGAGCCTGTGGCGCCCCCGACGACCTTCGAGGAGACCGTCGAGCGCCTCGGGAGCGCGATCCGGCTGGGGATCCTCGGGCCCGGGACGCGGCTGCCGTCCGAGCGCGAGCTCGCCGACCAGCTCGGTATCTCGCGCTCGACGCTGCGCCAGGCGATCACCACGCTCGTGCAGTCCGGCCACATCACGTCGGTGCGGGGACGCGGCGGCGGCACCTTCGTCGTCCAGGAGCCGCCGCTGGCCGAGGGCAGCCCCGCCGGCGCGGTCCGCCCGGACTGGCGCCTGGTGCTGGACCTGCGCGTGGCCATCGAGATCGGCGCCGCCACGCTCGCCGCCGAACGCGCCGGCGACGACGACCTCGCGCTCATGCGCGGGTGCGTGGAGCGGATGAACGCGGCCACCGAGTTCGACGACTACCGGCGCGCCGACGTGGGCTTCCACATGGCCATCGCCCAGGCCAGCGGCGTGCCGCGCCTGGTCGCGCTCATGACCGAGGTGCATTCCGACGTGGCGGAGCTCATCGCCCACATCGCCCACCCGCCCGAGGTCCTCGCCCACTCCAACCTCGAGCACGCCAAGATCGTCGACGCGTGGGCCCGCGGCGAGGGCGCCCGCGGCATCACGCTCCTGCGCCGCCACCTCGAGGGCACCGAGCACATCCTCGGCGGCCTGTTCCCGGCGGGGGCGCCGGCCTGAGGTTGGTGGTGGCGCGGGCGGTGGCGGCGCCGCGCGCGCTCCGCGTCGCGTGGGCGGCGCCGCGCGGCGAGGCACCGAGGGAAAGCGACGCGATCCCCGCATCCGTCACGACTCTGCGCAGCCTCTGCCTTCCCTTCGCGCCCCGGGCGGGCGGCGTCGCCCGCGCGGCCCCGGGGCGCCACCTGCGACGGCGGAGGCCCGAAGCGTCACGAAACGCCGCGAGATCGCTTCCCCTCGGTGCCCTGTCGGCCACGAACGCGCGCGGCAGACGAACGGCGCCGCGACCTGGAGGGCGGCGGCCTGGGCGAGAACTGCGAAAGCGGGCCTGGGCGAGAGCCGCGAGGCGGCGCTGCGCGGTGAGCGACGAAGGACGTCCGCTAGGTAGAGCCGCGCCGCCGCGGCACGCGCACGAGCGGCGCCCACGCCAGCGGGTGCTCGCCGGCGCCCTCCTGGGCCAGGAGCAGCCGCGCCGTGTTCAGCAGGTGCGCGCGCATCCGCTCGGCCGCCGCGGGGGCGTCGCGCGCGCGCAGTGCCGCCATCACCTCCACGTGCTCGGCGTGGATGGCGCGCAGGTCGCGGCTGCGCCCCACCGTCGACGCGCCGCGGAAGCGCACGAGGTCGCGGAGCTGGCCGACGAGCGCGGCGAGGCGGCGGTTGCCGGCCGCCATGAGCAGGATCTCGTGGAAGCGCGTGTCGTGGGCCATGAACGCCGCCTCGTCGCCGGCGTCGGCCAGGCCCTCCATCGCCTCGAGCTCGCGGGCCAGGTCGGCGAGGTCGTCATCGGTCAGCAGCCCGCACGCCCGCTCGGTGGCGGGGACCTCGAGCAGCAGCCGCAGGGTGAAGACCTCCTCGAGGTCGTGCGCCGAGGTCTGCAGCACCCGCACGCCGCGGTTGCGCTCGAAGCGCACCACGCCCTGGCGCTCGAGCAGGAGCAGCGCCTCGCGCACCGGGGTGCGCGAGACGCCGAACTGCTCGGCCAGCCTGGCCACCGAGTAGCGCTCGCCCGCGGCCAGGCGGCCGTCGACGATCGCCGCGCGGATGGCGTCCAACGCCCGCGCGGTGAGCGTCGAGCGCTCGAGCGCGAGGCTCTCGAGCGCCCGCTCGCCGCCGTTGGCGCCGACCGCGCTCAGTCGTAGTACTCCGGGACGTGCTTGAAGCGGGGCCAGGCGTCCGGGTCGTGGCCGGTGACCACCGTCGAGCCCGACCGCTCGGCGATGCGATGCAGCTTGCGCACCGAGCGCACGGTGTCCACGGTCGAGGCGAGGAAGCCCGGCAGCGCCTGCTCGTTCCAGTGGTCCATCGTGTACGCAGCGTCCACGGTGAGCAGGACGGAACCGGTGTTGGGCAGCGTGATCTCGAACGACTGGTGGCCCGGGGCGTGGCCGGGCGACTGCCACATGCGGATCGTGCCGTCGCCGTAGAGGTCGTAGCCGTCGTCGGTGCCCTCGAGCAGCACCCACTCGATGCCCGGCTTGTTGAAGTCGGCCTGGATGTAGCCGCCGGCGGCGAACCAGTCGGGCGCGTGGCCGTACTCGAACTCGGTGCGCGTGGCGAACACCTTGGCATTGGGGAACTGGTCGATCGCGGCCAGCGCGCCCGTGTGGTCGAGGTGCAGGTGCGACTGCAGGACGTAGCTGACGCTGGCCGGGTCGAAGCCGGCGGCCTGCAGCGCCGGGACGCACGCCTGCTCGGGCGTCATGACCGGGTCGTACACGTCGACCACCTCGCCCCAGTGGCCGCGCGGGTCGGTGGCGCACTCGGCCGCGTTGCCGCCGTCGATGACGACGTTGCCGCGCGGGTGGGCGATCAGGAACCACGGCACGGGGATCTCGTACTCCTCCCCCAGCCCCTGGTTCATCTTGATGTTCTCGACGTGGCACTTCAGCGTGCCGCACTCGAACATGTACAGCCGGACGTCGTCGGGCATGGGCTCTCCTCCTGTCACCAGTTGGTCATGGACGCGTTCAGGATGTGGCCGAGGTCGGTGTCGGTGACCTCGCGCGGGCTGACGACCAGCAGCCGCTGCTGCTTGAGCGCCCCCTCCACGAGGGCGGGGACGTCGTCCTCGGTGTAGCCCAGCTCGGCGATCCCGCGCGGCGCGTCGACGTCGCGCATGAGCTGGCGCAGGATGTCGGGCAGCGTGTCCGGGCCGGGGTTCTCGATCGGCTCGCCGGCGAGGAGCTCGGCCACGTGGTGGTGGCGCTCGGGCATCGCCTCGTAGGTGAAGCGGAACGCCGCCGGCGCGGTGACGATGACCGAGTGCCCGTGCGGGACGAACGGGTGGTCGTCGGGATATCCGGGCGGCTGATAGGTGTGCTTGAGCCCGGCGATCGGATACGCGCACGCGTGCGGGACGTGCACGCCGGCCGAGCCGAAGCCGACGCCGGCCATGGTGGCGGCCAGCATCATCAGCCCGCGCGCCTCGAGGTCGTCGGGGTCGGCGACGGCGCGGCGCAGGTAGCGCCCGCCGTACTCCAGGGCCTTGGCCGACCACACGTCGGCCACCGGGTTGGACCCCTGATAGGGCGGGCGGTCGTCGGGCGACGCCGGCCGCTCGCGGTGGTCGTAGGGCCGCGAGAGATAGGACTCGGCCGCGTGGCAGATGACGTCCAGCCCGCTCGACGAGGTGACCTCGGCGGGCAGCGTGCGCACGAGCTCGGGGTCGACGATCCCCTGCGCGGGGCGCAGGTAGCGGTGCGAGATGCCCGTCTTGACCTTGAGGTCGGGGATGTCGAGCACCGCGACGGTGGTGGCCTCGGCGCCGGTGCCCGAGCTCGTGGGTATCGCCAGGTGCGGGCGCAGCGGCGACGGCGGCTTGCGCCCCTCGCCGACCGGCGGGTTGACGTAGTCCATGACCGGCGCCGGGTGCGTGGTGATGAGGTCGGCGACCTTGGCGGTGTCGATGCTCGAGCCGCCGCCCACCGACACGAAGCCGTCCACCCCGGCCTCCAGGGCGAAGTCGGCCGCGTCCTGCAAGGACTCCAGCGTGGGCTCGACGCGGGCGCGGTCGTAGACCACGACCTCGATGCCCTCGGCCTCGATCGCCTCGCGGATGCGGTCGGGATGGCCGATCGCGGCCACGCCGGGGTCGGTCACGAGCATGGCGCGGGTGACGCCCAGGCGCTTGAGCTCCCAGCCGGCGTCGGCGGAGGCGCCGGGCCCGAACTTGATGGGCGTCGCCTCCAGGGTGAAGATCGTCTCGTGGTCGCGGCCGGACGTCATCGCCATCTCCTCCGAACTCGTGTCGCTGGACGGTAGCATGCTACATGTGACCGACACGTTGCTCGCAGCGTTGTCCGATGCCGTCGGCGATCGCCACGTCCTGACCGACGACGACGTCCGCGCCCCGTACGAGACCGACTGGACCGGCCGCTTCCACGGCCGCGCGCTCGCCGTGGTCCGCCCCGGCGACACCGCCGAGGTCGTCGCCGTCCTCGCCGCGTGCCGCGCGCACGGCGTCGCGCTCGTCCCCCAGGGCGGCAACACCGGCATGGTCGGCGGCGGCGTTCCCGAGCGCGGCGAGGTCGTCCTCAGCCTGACGCGCCTGCGCGACCTCGGCGAGGTCGATCGCGCGGCGGCGACCGTCGAGGTCGGCGCCGGCGTGACCCTGGGCGAGCTGCAGGCGCATGCGCGCGCCGCCCGCCTCGACGCCGCGGTCGACTTCGCGGCACGCGACAGCGCCACCGTCGGCGGGATGGTCGCGACCGACGCGGGCGGCCTGCGCGCCCTGCGCCACGGCACCGTGCGCGCCCGCGTCGCGGGCGTCGAGGCGGTGCTGGCCGACGGCAGCGTCGTCGACCGCCGCTCGTCCCTGCTCAAGGACAACGCCGGCTACGACCTCTCCGCCCTGCTCGTCGGCAGCGAGGGCACGCTCGGCGTGATCACCCGCGTCCGCTGGCGCCTGGTCCCGTTGCTCGCCGCGCGGGTCGCCGCGCTGGTGCCGCTGGAGTCGCTCGAGCACGCGGCCGAGCTGCTGGCGGAGCTGCGCCCGCGCCTGCCGTCGCTGGAGGCGGCCGAGTTCTTCCTCGACGAGGGCCTGCAGCTCGTCCTCGACCACGAGGGCCGCGACCAGCCGCCGTTCCGGCGCGCGCCGGTCTACGTGCTGCTCGAGTGCGCCGCGCGCGCCGACCCGACCGAGGAGCTCGCCGAGGCCCTGGGCGAGGTCGGCATCGAGGAGGCCTTCGTCGCCGACACCACCGAGGAGCGCGAGCGCCTGTGGCGCTTTCGCGAGGGCCACTCCGAGGCCATCGGCGCCGCGGGCGTGCCGCACAAGCTCGACGTCGGCGTGCCGCTCGCGCGCCTGCCCGAGTTCGCGCGGCGCGCGCGCGAGGAGGTCGCCGCGCTCGCCCCCGAGGCGCGCGTCGTGCTCTTCGGCCACCTCGCCGACGGGAACGTCCACGTCAACGTCCTCGGCCCCGACCCCGACGACGACCGCGTCGACGAGGCGATCCTGCGCCTGACCGCGGCGTGCGACGGGACGATCAGCGCCGAGCACGGCGTCGGCCGGGCCAAGGCGCGCTGGCTCGGCCTCGTGCGCGGACCCGGAGAGCTGCGCGCGATGGCCGCCATCAAGCGCGCGCTCGACCCCGACGGGATGCTCAATCCCGGCGCGGTGCTGCCGACGCCGGACGCCGGCTGAGCGCCTCCGGACGGCGCACGCTGGCCACCGCTGCGGCGACGATCGCGACGAGGCCGACCGCGTAGGCGACCATGTCCAGCGCCCAGACGCCGACCCACCGCCACGACTCCCACGCCAGCCCCGGCACGTAGCCGCCCAGCGCGCCGGCGAGGTAATAGGCGCTGAAGTAGACGCTGCTGGCCAGCCCGCGGTCGGTGTCGGTGGCGCTGGCGACGCCGAGCTGCGCCGCCACGACGGCCGTGAAGTTGCCCAGGGTCACCAGCGCGAGGCCGATGACCACGAGCGGGAGCACCGGCGCGAGCGACAGCGTCAGGCCGCCGGCGCACGCGAACAGGCCGCCGAGCGCGACGCGGCGCCAGCCGTGGCGGTCGACGAGCCGCCCGGCGTGCGGCCCGACCGCGCCCATGAGCCAGAGCAGGAACACGAGCCCGATGACGGCCGGCGGCAGCGAGAACGGCGGCCGCTCCAGGCGGAAGTCGATGTACGAGAACGCGCCCATGAAGGCGAAGAACAGCGCGCTGCCGGCGAGGGTGGCGCCGACCAGCGTGCGGTTGCGCAGGAGCCCGAGCAGCGTCCCCGCCGACAGGCCGGCCGAGCGCGGCGCCTGCGGCTCGGGCGGCAGCCGGCGGCGCATGACGAGCGTGGCCGCGAGCGGCAGCGCCGCCACCGCGGCCAGCGCCGGGCGCCAGCCGACGAGCGAGGTCAGGAGCGCCACGCCGACGCGCCCGACGAGCCCGCCCAGGACGAGCGACGAGACGTACAGCCCCATCGCCCGCGCACCGATGCGCGCGCCGAACGCCTCGGTGACGTACGGGACGCCGACGGTGAGCAGGCCGGGCATGCACAGCCCCTGCAGGGCGCGCATGGCCAGGAGCACGCCGAAGCTCGGCGCCAGGGCGAGTCCGAGCGAGGGCACGACGAGCAGCGCGCTGGCGAGCACCAGCGACGCGCGCCGGCCGATGCGGTCGGAGAGCGGCCCCCAGAACCACGCGCCGAGCGCCAGCGCCCCCACCGCCAGGGAGACGGTCAGCCCCGTCTGGGCCGGCGAGACGTGGAAGGCCCGACCGAGCTGGGGCAGGATCGCCTGCGTCGAGTACATGACCGTGAACATCGCCGCGGCGGCGAACAGGAACGGCCCCATGCCGCCGAGCCCGCTCGATCGGGCGGGTGCTGGAGCGGCGATCGACACCGCCCGCACGGTAGCGGCCGGCCGCCGGGGTCAGCCCGGCGGCGGCCCGCTGACTCATTGGTTCGCCCTCCGGACCATTTTCTCCACGCCCGCGGCGCCGCGCGATACGTTGCCCGGCCATGACCCTCGACGAGCTGAAGGCCGACGTCCTCGCGGGCGGCGTCGACACGGTCCTCCTCGCGATGACCGACATGCAGGGCCGGCTGCAGGGCAAGCGCCTGACCGCGCCGTGGTTCCTGGACTCGGTCGTCGACCACGGCGCCGAGGCGTGCAACTACCTGCTGGCCGTGGACGTCGACATGAACACGGTCGGCGGCTACGGGATGTCCGGCTGGGAGCGCGGCTACGGCGACTTCGAGCTCGTGCCCGACCTGGCCACGCTGTGCCGGACGCCGTGGCTGGAGGGCACCGCGATGTGCCTGGCCGACGTCCACTGGGCCGACCACTCGCCGGTCGTCGCCTCGCCGCGCCAGATCCTGCGCGCGCAGCTCGACCGCCTCGCCGAGCACGGCTACGCCGCCTACGCCGGCACCGAGCTCGAGTTCATGGTCTTCGACGACAGCTACGAGCAGGCGTGGGACAGCGCCTACCGCAACCTGACGCCGGCCAACCGCTACAACGTCGACTACTCGCTGCTGGGCACCGCTCGGGTCGAGCCGCTCCTGCGCCGCATCCGCAACGCGATGATGGAGGCGGGGATGGTCGTCGAGGACTCCAAGGGCGAGTGCAACTACGGCCAGCACGAGATCAACTTCCTGTTCAGCGACGCGCTGCGCGCCGCCGACCAGCACGTGATCTACAAGAACGGGGCCAAGGAGATCGCCGCCCAGGAGGGCAAGGCGATCACGTTCATGGCCAAGTACGACGAGCGCGAGGGCAACTCGTGCCACATCCACCTGTCGCTGCGCGGCACGGACGGATCGATCGTCTTCGATGAGCAGGACGGGCTCTTCGACCGCTTCGTGGCCGGCATGCTCGCCGGCCTGCGCGAGCTGACGCTGTTCCTGGCCCCGAACATCAACTCCTACAAGCGCTACGCGGCGCTGTCGTTCGCCCCGACGACGGTGGCGTGGGGCCACGACAACCGCACGTGCGCGCTGCGCGTCGTCGGCCACGGCGCCGGGCGGCGCGTCGAGTGCCGCGTGCCGGGCGCCGACGTCAACCCCTACCTCGCGCTCAGCGCCCTCATCGCCGCGGGCCTGCACGGGATCGACGCCGGCCTCGAGCTCGAGCCCGCCCTGGAGGGCAACGCCTACGAGGCGTCCGAGCGCCCGCAGGTGCCGAGCACGCTGCGCGACGCGCGCGACCTCTTCGCCGGCAGCGCGATCGCCCGCGACGCGTTCGGCCCCGACGTCGTCGAGCACTACCTCAACAATGCCCGGATCGAGCTCGAGGCCTACGACGCCGCGGTCACCGACTGGGAGCGCTTCCGCGGCTTCGAGCGCCTGTAGCGCAGGTTGACTTCCGTCCTACGGGCCGCGTAAGGTCCGATGAGCAGTCCTTTACGAGGAGGAACGCATGGCCGCTGACGTGATCGTGGACCGCGACGAGCGCCGCCTCGCGGAGCTCGGCTACAAGCAGGAGCTCAGCCGAAGCTGGAGCGGCTTCCAGAACTTCGCCATCTCGTTCACGATCATCTCGATCCTCGCCGGCTGCTTCACGACCTACTTCCAGGCCTGGAACAACGGCGGCCCGATCGCGATCTCCATCGGCTGGCCGCTGATCTCGATCCCGATCCTGATCATCGGCTTCTGCATGTCCGAGCTCGTGTCGGCCTATCCGACGGCGGGCGGCATCTACTGGTGGGCGTCGAAGCTCGGCGGCGCCGCGTGGGGCTGGTTCACGGGGTGGTTCAACCTCATCGGCCTGATCGCGGTCACCGCGTCGGTGGACTACGGCTGCGCGACGTTCATGAACACGGTGTTCGGCCTGTACGACTTCGGCCTCTTCAAGGGCAACTCGCCGGACCTGACGACCTTCCTGCGCGGGACGTTCGTGCTCTTCCTCGTCATCCTCGCGCTGCACGCCGTCGTCAACATCTTCACGAGCCACCTCGTCGCGATGTTCAACTCGATCTCGGTCTGGTGGCACGTCGCGGGCGTGGCGGCGATCCTCGCCGTCCTCGTCTTCGTCCCCGAGCACCACGCCAGCGCCTCCTTCGTCTTCACCGAGCGCCTGAACAACTCGGGCTTCGGCGATGGCATGTTCTGGGTCTACATCCTGCCGCTCGGCTTCCTGCTGACGCAGTACACGATCACCGGCTTCGACTCGTGCGCCCACATCTCCGAGGAGACGCACGGCGCCGCCGAGAACGCGGCAAAGGGCGTCTGGCGCTCGATCTTCTACTCCGCGCTGATCGGCTGGATCCTGCTGCTCGCCATCACGTTCGCCGCGGCCGACCCCGCCGCGGTCACCAAGGGCGGTGGCTCCTCGATCGCGGTCCTGGAAAGCGCGATGGGCAGCCCGTGGGTGAAGCTGGTCCTCATCATCTCGACGGTCGGCCAGCTCTTCTGCGGCATGGCGTGCCTCACCAGCGCCTCGCGCATGTGCTACGCGTTCAGCCGCGACGGGGCCATCCCCGGGTGGCGCATCTGGAGCCGCGTCAACGCCAAGCGCCTGCCGTTCAACGCCGTCATCTTCATGGCGATCTGCGCGGCGATCATCACCGTCCCCGCGTACTTCCCCAACAGCAAGGGCATCACGGTCGCCTTCGGCGCGGTCGTCTCGATCGCCGTCATCGGGCTGTACATCGCCTACGTCATCCCGATCTACCTGCGCTGGCGCATGGGCGACCGGTTCGAGGCGGGGCCGTGGAACAACGGGCGCAAGTACCGCTGGATGAACCCGTTCGCCACGATCTGGGTGGCCCTGATCACGATCGTCTTCATCCTCCCCTCGACGCCCGCCGGCGTGCCGTGGCGCAAGGAGTTCACGTGGTCGTCGGTCAACTACGCGCCGCTGGTGACCGGCGGCGTCATCCTCGCCGTCGGGATCTGGTGGCTGGTCAGCGCCCGCAAGTCGTTCACCGGCCCGCGCCACACGATCAGCGAGCTCGAGGCCGAGCTCGGCGGGCCGCGCGACGGCGACGACGGCGTCGGTGGTCAGGCGCTCGCGCCGCAGACGTCGTAGTGGCGTCCACGCTCAAGGTCATCGAGCCGGCGACCGAGGGGGTCCTCGCCGAGATCCCGCGAGCGACGGCCGACGACGTCGACGCGGCGGTGGCCCGCGCCCGCGCCGCCTTTCCGGCGTGGCGCGCGGTGGCGCCCGCCGACCGCGCCCGGCTCCTGCACCGCCTGGCGAACGTGCTCGAGGAGCACCTCGAGGAGCTGGCGGTGCTCGAGGCCCGCAACGCGGGCAAGCCGATCGGCGACGCCCGCGGCGAGATGGGCATGGTCGTCGACACCTTCCGCTACTACGCGGGGGCGCCCGAGCGCCTGCTCGGCGACACGATCCCCGTCGCCGGCGGCCTGGGCTTCACCGTGCGCGAGGCGCTGGGCGTCGTCGGGCTCATCACGCCGTGGAACTTCCCGCTGGCGATCGCGTCGTGGAAGCTCGCGCCCGCGCTCGCCGCCGGCAACGCGGTCGTCCTCAAGCCGGCCGAGCTGACGCCGCTGACCGCGCTGCGCTTCGCCGAGCTCGTGCTCGAGGCGGGGCTGCCGGAGGGGGTCGTCGAGGTCGTGGCGGGGCCGGGCTCGGAGTGCGGCCGGCGGCTGGTCGAGCACCCCGACGTGGCCAAGATCGCCTTCACCGGATCGACCGCGGTCGGCCGCTCGATCGCCGCGGGCGCCGCGGCGACGATCAAGCGCGTGACGCTCGAGCTCGGCGGCAAGAGCGCGAACATCGTCTTCGCCGACGCCGACCTCGAGCAGGCGGCGGCGACGGCGCCGATGGCCGTGTTCGGCAACGCCGGGCAGGACTGCTGCGCGCGCTCGCGCATCCTCGTCGAGCGCAGCGCGCTGGACCGCTTCATGGAGGCGCTGGAGGAGTCGGTCGCCGCCGTGCGGGTGGGCGATCCGCTCGACGAGGCCACCCAGATGGGGCCGCTCATCAGCGCCGCCCAGCGCGAGCAGGTCGCCTCGTACACCGACGGCGACGCGCCGATCGCCATCCGCGGGCAGGCGCCCGACGGGCCGGGGTTCTGGTTCGCTCCCACCGTGCTCTGCCCGGTCTCCAACGACGACCGCGCCGCCCGCGAGGAGATCTTCGGCCCGGTGGCCGCCGTGATCCCGTTCCGCGACGAGGCCGAGGCGGTCGCGCTCGCGAACGACACGATCTACGGCCTGTCGGGATCGATCTGGACGCGCAACGGCGCCAAGGCCCTGCGGGTCGCGCGCGCCGTGGAGAGCGGCGTCCTGTCGGTGAACTCCAACACCTCGGTGCGCGTCTCGACGCCGTTCGGGGGCTTCAAGCAGTCCGGCTACGGCCGCGAGCTTGGTCCGCACGCCCTCGACGCCTACACCGAGGTCAAGACCGTCTACTACGCGACGGAGTCGACGTAGATGCGCCTGGAGGGCAAGGTCTGCGTCATCACCGGCGCCCGCGGCGGCATCGGCAGCGCCTCGGCGGAGGCGTTCGCGCGCGAGGGCGCGACCGTGGTCGGCGTCGACCTCGAGGCGGGCTCGCCGGGCGACCTGGCGCTGACCTGCGACGTCACCGACGAGGACGCGGTCCGGGACCTGTACGCGCGCGTGCGCGAGGAGTACGGGCACATCGACGTGCTGTTCAACAACGCCGGCATCTCGCCGCCCGACGACGCCTCGGTGCTCGACACGACCTACGAAGCGTGGCGTCGCGTGCAGGACGTCAACCTGGCCTCGGTCTTCTTCTGCTGCAAGCACGGCATCCCCCACCTGCTCGACAACGAGCGCGGCGGCTCGGTCATCAACACCGCCTCGTTCGTCGCCGTCATGGGCGCGGCGACGTCGCAGGTGTCCTACACGGCCTCCAAGGGCGGCGTGCTGGCCATGTCGCGCGAGCTCGGCGTGCAGTTCGCCCGCAGCGGCGTGCGCGTCAACGCCCTGTGCCCCGGCCCGGTCGACACGCCGCTGCTGCGCGAGCTCTTCGCCAAGGACCCCGAGCAGGCCGCGCGGCGCCTGGTGCACGTCCCGATGGGCCGCTTCGCGCGCGCCGAGGAGATCGCCTCGGCGGCACTGTTCCTGGCCAGCGACGAGTCGTCCTTCGTCACCGCCGCGAGCTTCCTCGTCGACGGTGGGCTCAGCGGCGCGTACGTGACGCCGGAGTAGTCCGGCTCAGCGGACGACGCGGGCCTCGTAGCCCGCGTCGCCGATCTGGCGCAGCACGTCCTCGGCGTGGTCGCGCCCGCGAGTCTCGAGGACGAGCTGCACCGCGGTCTCGCGGACGTGGAGGTCGAGGCCCTCGCGAAGGTGCTCGACGTCGACGAGGTTCGCGCCCGCCTCGCCCACGAGCGAGAGCAGGCGGGCCAGCGAGCCGGGGCGGTCGGGCACGCGCGTGAACACCACCAGGCGCCGGCCGGCCTCGCTCTCGTGGCGGCGCGCGATCGAGGCCAGGAGCCCGGCGTCGACGTTGCCGCCGCTGAGGATGACGGCCGTCGTCCCGCTCGGCGCCGTCGTGGCCTGGCCGCCGAGCAGGGCCGCGACGCCCACGGCGCCCGCGCCCTCGACGACGAGCTTGGCCTTCTCCATCAGCAGGACCATGGCCTCGGCCACGTCGTCCTCGGGCACGACGACGACGTCGTCGAGCCAGTGGCGCACGAGCGCGAGCGTCAGCTCGCCGGGGCGCTTGACCGCGATGCCGTCGGCGATCGTGAGCCGGGCCGTCGCCTCGACCGGCACGCCGCGGCGCAGCGACTCCGGGAAGGCGGCGACGCTGTCGACCTGGACGCCGATGACCTCGACGCCGGGGCGCGCCGACTTCACCGCGATCGCGACGCCGCTCGCCAGCCCGCCGCCACCGACCGGGACGATGACCCGGGCCAGGTCGTCGACGTCCTCGAGCAGCTCGAGGCCCAGCGTGCCCTGGCCCGCGACGACGTCGGGGTCGTCGAAGGGGTGCACGAACGCCATGCCGGCCTCGTCGGCGCGCGCCCGCGCCGCCGCGACGCACTCGTCGACCGACGCGCCGCCGACGCGGACGGTCGCGCCCAGCGCGCTGCAGCCCTCGAGCTTGGACAGCGACGCCTCGCTGGGCATGAAGACCTCGCACGGCACGCCGCGCACCTGCGCCGCCTGCGCCAGCGCCCACGCGTGGTTGCCGGCGCTGCCGGCGACGACCCCGCGGGTGCACCCGTCTCCCAGCGCCGCCAGCTTGTTCAGCGCGCCGCGGAGCTTGAACGAGCCGGTGCGCTGCAGGTTCTCGGCCTTGAGCACCACCTTGCCCCCACAGCGCTCGCTGAGGGTGATCGACGGCAGCACCGGCGTGTGCTTGGCCACGTCGGCGATGGCCGCGCGGGCGGCCGTCACGTCGGCGGCGGTGACCGCGCTGTGGACCGTGTCGGACATGGCGGCGGGCGCTCAGCCGGCGAGCGCCACGACGGCATCGATCTCCACCTGGGCGCCGAGCGGCAGCGCCGCCACCCCGATCGTGCTGCGCGCCGGGGGCTCGTCGCCGAAGAAGGCGCCGTAGGCCTCGTTGACCTGCGCGAAGGTGCTGATGTCGGTGACGTAGATGCCCATGCGCACCGCGTCGTCGAGCGTGGCGCCGGCCTCGGCGCACACGAGCTTCAGGTTCTCCAGGCAGCGGCGCGTCTGGTCGCCGATCGACCCATCGACGAGCGTGCCGGTGGCCGGGTCCAGCGGGACCTGACCCGAGCAGAAGAGCAGTCCGCCCGCCCGCACCGCGTGGCTGTACGGACCGGCGGCGTCGGGCGCGCCGGGCGCGGTGACGACGTGGCGGTGGTGGGTCATCGCGCGGACAGTAGAGGATCGGCTCGTGGCGCCCCGCCCTCCACGGGGTCCGCTACCGTCCGCGCAGCCCATGCGCGTCCGGTTCACTCTCGCCGCTCTGGCGGCGGCCCTCGGAACCCTCGTCCTCGCGTCCTCGGCGGGCGCGCAGATCGCCTACGCCGCGTGCCAGCCGCTGGGCTTCCAGTGCGGTCAGCTCCCCGTGCCGATCGACCGCACCGGCGCGGTGCCCGGCACGCTCACGCTGAACGTCAAGCGCGTCGTCGCGGCGTCGAACCCGACGGCGACCGCGATCGTCGCGCTGGCCGGCGGCCCGGGTCAGCCCGCCCTGCCCGCGGTGACCGACTTCGCCGCCATCCTCGGCCCGGCGCTGGCCACGCGCGACCTCGTCGTCTTCGACCAGCGCGGCACCGGCACGTCCAATCGCCTGGACTGCGCGGCGCTCCACGATCCGACCGCGTCGATCCAGGACACGGCGAAGTCGTGCGCCGAGCAGCTCGGGCCCATCCGCGGCCTCTACCGGACGGCCGACTCGGTCGACGACATCGAGGCCATCCGCGTCGAGTCCGGCTACCAGAAGCTGGTCCTGTTCGGCGTGTCCTACGGCACCAAGGTCGCCGAGGACTACGCCGCCAAGTACCCGGCCAACGTCGAGTCGCTCGTGCTCGACTCCGTGGTGCCGCCCGAGGGCTCGGACGTCCTCAACGTCTCGACGTTCCATGCGATGGGCCGCGCGCTGGCCGAGCTGTGCGCCAACGGCGCATGCAACGGCATCACCAACAACCCGCTGCGCGACCTGGCGACGCTCGCGGCCAAGACGGCCAAGAGCCCGCTGATCGGCCCGGTCACCACGCCCGCCGGGCGCAAGCTGCGGGTCCGCGTCGACGCGCGCGGGCTCTACGGCGTCCTCCTGGCGGGCGACCTCAACCCCACCCTGCGCGCCGAGCTGCCCGGCGCGATGCGCAGCGCGATCAAGAAGGACGTCCGCCCGCTGCTGCGCCTCTACGTGCGCGCCGCCGGACTGACCGGCATCCCCGGCACGCGGCTGCAGAGCGCCCTCGACGCGACCGACTCCGATGCGCTGTTCCTGGCCACGCGCTGCGAGGAGTCGGTGTTCCCATGGGACCGCGCCGCCGACCCGACCACCCGCGCCGCTCAGGCGGTCGCGGCGGCGAAGGCGCACCCGGCCGGCGACTTCTTCCCGTTCGACTACCAGGTGGCGCTCAACAGCGAGGCGATCCCGGTGTGCCTGAGCTGGCCCGACGCGAGCCCGCCGCCCGTCCCGCCGACGCCGCTGCCGACGGTCCCCACGCTCGTCATCTCCGGGGACGCCGACCTGCGCACGCCACTCGAGGACGGCCAGGTCGTGGCGTCGCGCATCGCCGGCGCCCAGATCCTCGGCGTGCCCTACACCGGCCACTCGGTGCTCGGGAGCGACCTCAGCGGCTGCGCCCAGGCAGCGGTGACCGCGTTCTTCGCCGCCCAGCCGGTGGCCCCGTGCGCCAACGTCAGGCAGATCTTCACCCCCACGCCGGTGGCGCCGACGCGTCTGAGCCGGGTGCCCGGGCGCACCACCGCGCTCAAGACGGTCGCCGCGGTCGCCGCCACGATCACCGACGTCCGCCGGCAGTTCCTCGGCGACGCGATCGCCGCCGGACGCTCGACGCCCGTCGGCGCCCGGGTGGTCGGCCTGCGCTCCGGCCGCGCGACGGCGGTGCCGGGCGCCTTCAGCCTGCGCGACGTCGAGTACGTCCCCGGCGTGACCGTCAGCGGGCGCGTGGGACGCAGCGGCGTCTTCGGCACGCTCACGGTCCGCGGCCCGGCCGCGCCGGGCGGGCGGCTGACGTTCCGGGCCGACGGGATCGTGACCGGCAGCCTCGGCGGTCGCAGGGTGAGGACGCGCACGGCAGGCGCGGCGCAGGCGATGAGCGCGACGACCGGCTGGCCCGCGGCGCTCCCGCCCCACCCGGGACTCGTAGGCTTGGGCTGATGCCCAACGCCCTCGCGCGCGAGACCAGCCCGTACCTGCTCCAGCACAAGGACAACCCGGTGGCGTGGCTGCCGTGGGGCGAGGAGGCGCTGAGCCGCGCGCGCGAGCTCGAGCGCCCGCTGCTCGTGTCGATCGGCTACTCGAGCTGCCACTGGTGCCACGTCATGGAGCGCGAGTCCTTCGAGGACGACGAGACCGCGACGCTCATGAACGAGCGCTTCGTGTGCGTCAAGGTCGACCGCGAGGAGCGCCCGGACGTCGACGCCATCTACATGGAGGCGGTCCAGGCGATGACCGGCCAGGGCGGCTGGCCGCTGAACGTCTTCCTCACGCCCGAGCAGGCGCCGTTCTACGGCGGCACGTACTTCCCGCCCGAGCCGCGGCTCGGCATGCCGAGCTGGCGCCAGGTCCTCGGCGCGGTGGCCGACGCGTGGGACAGCAAGCGCGAGGACATCCGCGCCCAGGGCGAGCGCATCGCGCCGCGCCTGGCCGGGGGCGCGATCCTGCAGCCGTCCGACGAGCCGATCGCGCCGGCGGCGCTCGACGAGGCGCTGGCGGGCCTGCGCGCCGGCTACGACAGCGTCCAGGGCGGCTGGGGCACGGCGCCGAAGTTCCCCTCCGCATCGGTCATCGAGTTCCTGCTCGCGCGCGAGGAGCCGGCGATGGCGCTGCAGACGCTGCGCTCGATGGCCGGCGGCGGCATCTTCGACCAGGTCGGCGGCGGCTTCTCGCGCTACAGCGTCGACCACAAGTGGACCGTTCCCCACTTCGAGAAGATGCTCTACGACAACGCGCTGCTCGCTCGCGCGTACGTGCACGGCTACCAGGCATCGGGCGACGCGCTGCTGCGGCGGACCGCCGAGGAGACCCTGGATTGGGCCCTGCGCGAGATGCGCGGTCCGGAGGGCGGCTTCTACAGCGCGCTGGACGCCGATTCCGAGGGGGTCGAGGGGAAGTTCTACGTGTGGACGGTCGACGAGCTGCGCGCGGTCCTCGGGGAGGACGCCGAGGCGGCCATCGCCTGGTTCGGCTCGACCGTGCGCGGCAACTTCGAGGGGACCAACGTCCTGGAGTCGCGCGGCCCCGAGCCGCCCCCCGAGCAGCGCGAGCGCATCCGCGCGGCGCTGCTGGCGGCGCGCGAGGAGCGCGTGCGCCCGGGCCTCGACGACAAGCGCCTGGCCGCCTGGAACGCCCTCATGATCGCCGCGCTGGCCGACGCCGGGGCCGTGCTCGGCCGCGCGGACTACCTCGACGCCGCGCGCCAGGCCGCCGCCTTCGTCCTCGATGCGATGCGCGCGCCCGACGGGCGCCTGCTGCGCACCTACAACGCCGGCACCGCGCGGCTGCCCGCCTACCTCGAGGACCACGCGTTCCTGCTCGAGGCGCTGCTCGTGCTCTACGAGGCGACCTTCGAGGAGCGCTGGTTCGTCGAGGCGCGCGCGCTGGCCGACACGATCGTCGCGCGCTTCGCCGACCCCGAGCGCGGTGGCTTCTTCTCGACCGCCGACGACCACGAGGCGCTCGTGGCCCGCCGCAAGGACCTGGAGGACGCCCCGATCCCGGCCGGCGGCTCGTCGGCGGCGCTCGGGCTCCTGCGGCTGGCCGCGCTCACCGGCGAGCACGGCTACGAGGAGCAGGCCCTCGGCCAGCTCCGGCTCGTGCACGAGCTCGCCGTGCGCTACCCGGCCGCCTTCGGGCACGCGCTGCAGGCGATCGACCTGTACCTGGCGCCGCGGCGCGAGGTCGCCCTGGCCGGCGATCGCGAGGGCGTCGACGCGCTCGCCGCGGTCGTGCGCGAGCGCCGCCGCGCGCGGCTGGTCCTCGCCGGCGGGCCCGGCGACGGCGACACCGCGGTCGCGCTGCTGGAGGGACGCACGCCGGTCGACGGCCGCGCCGCCGCGTACGTGTGCGAGCGCTTCGCGTGCCTGATGCCGGTCACCGATCCCGGGGAGCTTC
>JAXDHQ010000016.1:0-9848 GCA_034664395.1 Solirubrobacteraceae bacterium
CGGCCATCCAGGTCAGCGCGTTCAAGAACACGACGTCCTCGCGCTTCACCGCGCTCAAGGACTTCACGTTCCAGACGTCGACCGACGGCGTGACGTGGACGACGGCGCAGACGGGCGGCTTCACCTACCAGAAGCCCCGCCCGGTGGCGCCCGACCTGCACTACAAGACGTTCAAGCTGGCCAGGGCGGTGCAGGCGGGCTACGTGCGCTTCTTCATCGACTCCGTCCAGGGCGAGACGCAGAAGCAGGCCCAGGCGGCCGAGCTGCAGGTCTTCGCCGGCTCCTCGACGACGGTGACCCCGTCGCCGGCGCCGCCGGAGAAGCCGTTCACCGACTCGGGGACGATCGCGACGGGCAACCCGTCGACGGGCGACCCGACCGGGCTGCAGAACGTGTTCGGCGTGACCGGCACCGAGTTCACGAGCACGTGCACCGCGCCGCCGGCGTCCCAGGGGGCCGACGCGTGGGTGTCGAAGCTGCCCAAGGGCTTCGGCGACGGCACGCACAGCGTGGCGGTGACGGGCGAGGACACGAACCCCGTGGGCCACGACCTCGACCTGTACTTCCTCGACAGCCAGTGCGAGCTCATCGGGTCGGCGGCGACCTCGGCCGCGGACGAGTCCAACACGATCCCGGGCGGCACCGCGTACGTGCTCACCCAGCTCTGGCTGGGGACGAACGTGCCGTTCACGCTGACGGCGAAGCCGGCGGCGTAGGCCAACCGCGGGGGCGGCGCGCGCGGCGCGCCGCCCCCGCGGGGCCGCTACAGGTCCCGCCGCGCGAACGCGGCCGCGGCCACGACGCCGACGAGCGCCAGGTACGCGATCGTCCACGGGAGCAGCAGCGGGCCGGCGTCGTGCGAGCCGCCCAGGGGGCCGAGCTGGACGATCGCGCCGGTGACCCCGGGGATGTCCTGCACGAGCAGGCGCAGGGCGTCGCGGTACAGCGCCTCGAACGGGAGCGCCCACGAGGCGGTGTTGGCGATCGTCTGCAGCGTGTGGGAGCCCAGGGCGTCGCCGATCGACCCCAGCAGCCCGGCCAGCAGGCCGGCGCCGAAGACCATGAGCACCCCGATGCCGTTGGCGGTCGCGGACAGGAAGACCGAGCCGAGCAGCGACAGGGCGGCGACGATCACCACCCCGGCGGCGAGGCGCAGCCCGGCGCCGACCGGGCTCTGCGGCCACCAGTGGCCGGTCACGCCGGTGACGATCACGGCGCCGGCGTAGACGATGCTGACGTAGGCGAACGCGACCGCCGCGGCCGCCACGAAGCGCCCGGCGAGGTACTGGCGGCGCCCGAGCGGGCGGACGATCAGCGGCTGCAGCAGGCCGCTCTCGGCGTCGCCGCGCACCGCTCCGAGCGTGAGGAAGACGGCGAGCACCGCGCCGAGGAACAGCGTGCCGAACATCGACAGGCCGAGCAGGGTGGCGCCGGCCAGCGTGCGCGCGTCCAGCCCGAAGCCGTTGTCGCCGAAGCCCGAGTGCGAGACGTCCTTGAACAGCTCGCTCGCGCCCCACGTGTAGAGGGCGCCGAAGGCGAGCGTCAGCGCCAGGACGACGCCGAACACGCGCCGGCGCAGCGACTCCCGCAGCGCGTAGCCGGCGACGACGAGCACGTCGCGGGCGGCGCTCACGGCCGGCGCTCCACGACGGCGAGGTAGGCGTCCTCCAGCGACGAGCGCACCAGGCGCACGTCGTAGATGCGCTCGCCCTCCGCGACCAGGCGCTCGACGATCGCCGGCACGTCCTCGCGCCCGGCGCCCTCGAAGCGGCGCACGCCGGCTGCGGTCTCGACCTCCACGCCGCTGGCCCGGGCGAGCTCGTCGGGGCTGCCGACCGCGAGCAGCTCGCCGCGGTCGATGATCGCCACGCGGTCGCAGACGCGCTCGACCTCGCTGAGCAGGTGGGTGTTGAGCAGCACCGCGACCCCGCGGCGACGCAGCTCGCCGAGCAGGTCGCGGACGATGCGCCGGCCCGCCGGGTCGAGCGCGCTCGTGGGCTCGTCGAGCAGCAGCAGCCGCGGGCCGCCGACGAGCGCCTGGGCGATCCCCAGGCGCTGCTGCATGCCCTTGGACATCGTCTCCACCCGGCGCTGCGCGGCGTCGCTCAGCCCGACGAGCTCGAGCAGCTCGGCGCGCTCGGCCGCCCCGCCGCGCGAGGCGGCGAGGCGCTGGTGGAGCTCCAGCAGCTCGTCGGCCGTGGCCCAGCCGGGGAAGCGGAAGAGCTCGGCGAGGTAGCCGAGCGCGCGTCGCGCGGGCGGCGAGCCGGCCGCGACCCCGCACACGCGCACCGTCCCCGCCGAGGGGCGCACGAGCCCGCACGCGCTCTTGACCAGCGTCGACTTGCCGGCGCCGTTGGGTCCGAGCAGCCCGACGAGCTCGGCCTCGCCGACGGTCAGGTCGACGCCGCGCAGCGCGTGCGTCGTGCCGTAGCGCTTGGCGAGGCCGCGGACCTCGAGCGCGGCCGCCGCGGGCGCCGAGGGTTCGCGCGATGCGAGAGCGACGGCCGACACCGCGAGGGACCATAGCGGCGGCGCCGCCCGGTCCCGCCGGCACCGGGGCCGCGCTCAGCCGGTCCGCGACGCCGCGCGCCGGCGCCAGCGCGGCCCTGCGTCCTCGCGCGGCGGGCGCCGTCCGAGGCCGGTGGCGGTCAGGCCCAGGGCCAGGACGCCCGCCGCGGCCGCGCACTGCACCGCGAGGACGATCGTCGCGAAGTCGACGATCCCGTCCGCGGCGCCGGTGAGGAGGATCGGCTCCGCGACGGCCACGACGCCGAGCACCCACAGGAAGCGCGTCCCGCCGAGTGCGATCGTGTACTGCACGGTCAGGTAGGTGACCGCGAACAGCGTCATCGCCGCGCCGAGGAGGACGAGCGCGCCGGCGGCCTCGGTGAAGGCGGGCCCGAAGGCCAGGCGCAGCAGCAGATCGGGGAAGACGGCGAGCACGAGCAGGGCCGGCGCGGCGACGAGAGCGAGGATGCCCAGCGCCCGCAGCAGCACCGGCCGGGGATCGAGGCCCGCCGCCGCGCGGCGCGTGGCCTCGGGCAGCAGGTGCAGGCCGACGCCGATCGCCACCCACACCACCGCCTTGGCCGCCACCGCCGCGGCGGCGTAGGAGCCGGCCGCGTCGCCGCCGAGACGGTGCTTGGCGACGATCACGTCGATGTTCTGCAGCGAGGCGAGCAGGAACAGCCCCACGATCGACGCCCAGCCGTGGCCGACGAGCGAGCGCAGCGTCCGCAGCGGCCCGTCGACGCTCGCCACCGGGCCGACCCGCCGGCGCAGCTCCCGCTCGAGCCACAGCGCGACCAGGACGAAGGCCAGGGGCGTCCCCAGCAGCGCGCCGGTCACGCCCAGGCCCAGGCCGACGAGCACCAGGCCGCCCGCCAGGCGGCCGGCCGCCTCGCCGACGATCGACAGGGCGACCGGCCGGTACTCGCGCAGCCCCTGCAGCGCCCCGCGCTGGACCGAGAGCAGCATCCACAGGACGCCGGTGGGCGGGATCGCCGCCGCCGCCCAGGGGGCGTTGGTCACGCCGATCAGCGCGGCCAGCGGGTGGCGCAGAGCCAGCGACACGGCGCTCACCGCCACCAGCGCCACCAGCAGCCGCCGAATCCACGCGTGCACCGTCGCGCGCAGGACCTCCGGGTGGCCGAACCGGTCGAGCGCGGCCTCGCGCGCGGCGGCGAGCTGCACCGACTGACCCGCCACGAGCAGGATGAGGAACGCCGAGATCAGCGCCGCGAGCGTGCCGTAGCCGGTCTGGCCAAGCAGCCGCGTGAAGATGACGGTGAAGACGAGCTGGATCGCGTTGTTGGCCAGCGTCGCCGCCGCCAGCCCCGCCGCCTTGCCGGACTCCGAGCGGGCGAGCGCCGCACCCAGCCTGCGGCGGCCCGCGATCATGGCCGCTCGCGGCGGCTGGGGACCAGGATGTGGCGCGGGGCGCTCACGGCGGAGGGCGACGCTAGCATCGCGCGGCGTGTCCCTCCTGCGCCGCCGCGCCGCCCATGGCCACCTCTGAGACCGCCTCGGCGGCCGAGACCGAGGCCCTCGCCGCGGCGCTCGCGGCGACGCTCGCGCCCGGCGACGTCGTGCTGATCTCGGGCGAGATGGGCGCCGGCAAGACGACGTTCGTGCGCGGCGCAGCCCGCGCCCTCGGCGTGCGGGTCCCGGTGACGAGCCCGACCTTCACGATCGCCCGCCGCTACGAGGACGGCCGCGTCCCCATCAGCCACCTCGACCTCTTCCGCCTCGACGGCCTGGTCGCGGAGGAGCCCGAGCTGCTCGCCGACGAGGTCGCGCCCGACCGCGTGGCGTTCGTCGAGTGGCCCGAGCAGGGCGCGCCGGACCTCCTGGGCGACGTGGCCGTCGCCGCGCGCGTGCACCTCGAGCACCTCGGGGGCGACCGCCGGCGCGTCGTGGTGCGGTCCGCGGGCGACGCCACGCCGTGATCCTCGGCTTCGACACCGCCACGCCGGCGACCGCCGTCGCCGTGCTGCCCGAGCGCGGCGAGCCGGTCGAGCTGCGCCACGATCCCGCGCCGGGCGAGCGGCCGGGCCACGCCTCCCAGCTCCTGCCGCTGGCCGCCCGCGCGCTGCGCGCGGCCGGCGGGACCTTCGCGGATGTCCGGCGCATCGCGGTCGGCGTCGGGCCGGGCAGCTTCACCGGCCTGCGGATCGGCGTCGCCACCGCGCGGGCGCTGGCCCAGGGCGGCGGGGCCGACCTCGCCGCCGTCTCCACGCTCGAGGCGCTGGCCGCGGCCGCCGGCGCCGAGGGCCCGGTGCTGGCGGTCCTCGACGCCCGCAGGGGCGAGGCGTTCGCCGCCGCCTTCCACGCCGGCGAGCGGCTCCTGGCCCCTGTGGTCGTGGCCCCCGACGACCTCGGCGCGCTGGCCGATCCGCGTCGCGGCGCATGGCTGGCGGTCGGCGACGGGGCGATACGATTTCGCGAGCGGCTGGAGCCGGCGATCGCGGTCCCGCAGGACGCGTCGGCGCTGCACCGCGTGAGCGCGCTGGCGATCTGCCGGCTGGCCGTCACGGCCGCGCCGGTCGACCGCGACGCGCTCCTGCCGGAGTACGTGCGGCCACCGGATGCCGTGCCCCGTCGATGAACGCCTCGCCCGACATCCGCCGCCTCACCTACGCCGACCTCCCGCAGGTCATCGCCATCGAGCGCCGCGCCTTCCCGACGCCGTGGTCGCTGGCCATGTTCGTTCTGGAGCTGTCCAAGCCCGGCGGCGTGTGCCTGGCCGCCCGGCGCGACGACCGCCTCGTCGGCTACCTCATCTGCTCGCGCTACGACACGGTCTGGCACGTGATGAACGTGTGCGTCGATCCCGACGAGCGCCGCCAGGGCATCGCCACCGCGCTCATCGAGGAGCTCGTCGCCCGCGTCGGCGACGACCGGGCGCGCTTCACGCTGGAGGTGCGGACCTCCAACGCCGCGGCGATCGCGCTCTACGAGGGCTTCGGCTTCCGCACCGCGGGCACGCGCCGGCGCTACTACCAGGACAACGGCGAGGACGCGCTCATCATGTGGCGCACCCCCGCGACGCTGAACGGGTCGCTCGCCGACGTGCCGAACGCCGGCCCGGTCAGGTAGCCGGCGGCATGACCGCATGATCCTCGCCATCGAGACGAGCTGTGACGACACCTGCGCCGCGGTGGTGACCGCGGCGGGCGAGGTGCGCTCCAACGTCATCTCCTCGCAGGGCGTGCACGACCGCTACGGCGGCGTCGTTCCCGAGGTCGCCGCGCGCCACCACCTCGAGCTCGTCAACGACGTGGTCGACGACGCCCTGGCCCGCGCGGGCGCCACGCTCGACGACGCCGAGATCGTGGCCGTCACGCAGGGTCCTGGCCTCGTCGGGGCGCTGCTCGTCGGCGTGGCCACCGCCAAGGGCATCGCGTCGGCGCGCGGGCTGCCGCTCGCGCCGGTCGACCACCTCCAGGGCCACGTGGCGGCCAACTTCCTCGTCGGCGACGGCGGCCCGTTCGAGCCGCCGTTCCTGTGCCGGATCGCCTCGGGCGGCCACACGTTCCTGGCCCGGGTGAGCGACCACGCCGGCTACGAGGTGCTCGGCCGCACGCTCGACGACGCCGCCGGCGAGGCGTTCGACAAGGGCGCGCGGCTGCTCGGACTGCCGTATCCGGGCGGGCCGGCGCTCGAGCGCCTGGCCGCCGGCGGCGACCCCGGCGCCTTCGACTTCCCGATCGCCGCCCGCGTGCCCGGCCTGGACTTCTCCTTCGCCGGGCTGAAGACCGCGCTGCTCTACAAGGTCCGCGACCTCGGCGACGCGGCGCAGGACCGGCGCGCTGACCTCGCCGCCTCCTACCAGCGGGCGATCGTCGAGGCGCTGACGCTGCGCGTCGAGCGCGGGCTGCAGGAGACCGGCCTGCGGCGGCTGGCGGTCGGGGGCGGGGTGGCCGCCAACGGGCCGCTGCGCGAGCGCATGGCCGGGCTGGGCGTCGAGGTCCACATCCCCGCCCGCGCGCTGTGCACCGACAACGCGGCGATGATCGCGTCCGCCGCCCGCTGGGTGACCCCGCTGGAGGAGTTCGGCGACCTCGACGCCTACGCCACGGGAGAGCGCGGCCTGTGAGCCTCGTCCTGTACTCGCGCCCCGGCTGCCACCTGTGCGAGGACGCCCGCGCGGTGCTGGCGCGCATCGGGCACCCGTTCGAGGAGCTCGACATCGAGGCCGACGACGCGCTGCTGCGCCGGTATCTGGAGCGGATCCCCGTCGTCGCGCTCGACGGCGCCGAGCTCTACGACTACGTCGTCGACGAGCCCGACCTGCGCGCGCGCCTCGCCGCACGGGACCCCGAAACGATCATCTAGAGTCCAACGCCCATGAGCGTCGGCGACGCCACCAACTCCGGCACCGGGTCGGACGTCGACGGGGCGCCCGTACCCGAGCGCCTCTCGCTCGGCGTCGCCGCGCGCCTGTCGCGCTACCTGCAGGTCCTGACCCAGGCCAAGAAGATGGGCAAGGAGACGATCTCCTCCCAGGAGCTGTCGGACTACACGCACGTCAACTCGACGCAGATCCGCCGCGACCTGTCCGGCTTCGGCAAGTTCGGCAAGCGCGGCGTCGGCTACAACGTCGACTCGCTCGTCTCGCAGATCCGCAAGATCCTGCGCACCGCCGGCCAGCACAACATCGCCCTGTTCGGCGCCGGGCACCTCGGCCGCGCGATCGCCAGCTCGGACATCTTCGCCGACCACGGCTTCCGCGTCGTGGCCATCTTCGACGCCGATCCGGAGAAGGTCGGCCAGTCGGTCGGCAGCCAGCGCGTGCGCGACGTGCGCGACCTGCGCCAGGTCGTCGAGGACGAGGACATCGTCGTCGGCGTCCTCGCCGTGCCCAACGCGGCGGCCCAGTCGCTCGCCGACGACCTCGTCGACGCCGGCGTCAAGATCATCTTCAACTACTCCGAGGCGCTCCTGCACGTCCCGCCCGAGGTCACGGTCCACACGTCCAGCCCCGCCGTGGACCTCCTCTACGCGCTGTACTTCTACCTCACCTGACCATGAGCGCCATCGACCTCGCTGCGGCCGAGGAGCTCTTCGCCGCCGCCACGGACGGCACCGTCGGCCTCGAGGAGGAGTTCGCCGTCCTCGACGCCGGATCCCTCGACCTCGTCCCGCGCTTCGAGGAGCTGCGCGACGCCGCCGCGGCCGAGGACCCCGTCCTCGCCGGGGCGATCGCGGGCGAGCTCATCTCCTCGGAGATCGAGATCCGCTCCGGCCGCGGCGACGACATCCACGACGCCGTCCGTCGCCAGCGCGACGCGCGGGCGCGCCTGTTCGCGCTGGCCGAGGGCCGCGGCCTGGCGCTGGGCGCGACCGGCACCCATCCGTGGGCCGACTACCGCGAGCAGCGCAACATCGACACCGAGCACTACCGCCGCGTGGTCGACGGCCTACGGTACGTGGCAAGGCGCAACAACACGTTCTCGCTGCACGTCCACGTCGGGGCTCGCGACGTCGAGCGCGCCGTCCGCGCCTCGGACCGGCTGCGACCAGTCCTGCCGATGCTGCTGGCCATCAGCGCCAACTCCCCGTACCTCGATGCGCGCGACAGCGGATTGCACTCGGCGCGCTCGCAGTCCTTCACCAAGAGCTTCCCGCGCTGCGGCATCCCCGACGCCTACGGATCGTGGCAGTCCTACCGCGACTACATCGAGTTCCTCATGGCGACCGGGTCGATCGTCGAGTACACGCAGGTGTGGTGGTCGATCCGCCCGCACCTGTCGTTCGGGACGGTCGAGGTCCGCATCTGCGACGCGCAGAGCACCGCGACCGAGTCCGAGGCGCTGTCCGGGCTCATCGTCGCCTGCGTGCTGCAGGCGCTGCGCGACCACGACGACCGGGTCCCGTTCGCCGACCCGCCGCGGCGCATGGTCGAGGAGAACTTCTGGCGCGCCATCCGGTACGGGCAGGACGGCGCCCTCATCGACCTCGACCGCCGCGAGGAGTTCCCGGCCGCGGCCGCCGCCGAGCGGCTGCTGCAGTGGACCGCGCCGGTGCGGGCCGAGCTCGGGATCGAGCCGAGCTTCCCCGCGCTCAACGGCGCCCAGCGCCAGCGCCGGGCGATCGACTCAGGTGCGAGCATGCAGGAGGTCTTCGGCGCCGCCGTGCGCGAGACCAGTCAGACCTACGTCCAGGAGGCCAAGACCGCATGAGCGAGCAGCAGGGTCCGATTCCGCCCGGCATGGATCGCGAGCCGACCGAGGAGGAGCTGCGCGCCGCCTACGAGGAGCAGCTCAGGCGCATCCGCGTCGAGGACGTCATCGTCCAGACCGTCCTGTCGCTGGTCAACCTGGGAGCGCTGCGCGCCGGGCTGGTGCCCGGCCAGGAGGCCGAGCGCGACCCGCAGCAGCTCCAGCAGGCGATCGAGGGCATCCGCGCGCTGCTACCGCTCGTCGAGGGCGTGCTCGGCCCCGACGCGGCGCAGATCCGCGACGCCGTCTCGCGCCTGCAGATGGCCTACGCGCAGCCGCCGGGCGAGGCGCCGGGGCAGCCGGCGGGCGAGCCCGGGGATGCGCCGGCGCAGGCGCCCCCGCCGGCGGGCGAGCCGCCGCCGCCGGAGTCCGGCGACGCGGGCCCGGCCCAGCGCAGCGGCCGGCTGTGGGTGCCCGGACAGTGAGGCCCGCCGGGCCGCGCTTCCGTCACCGACCTCGATAGAGTGCGCGCCCTCTGAGCTGGGTCAGGCGCCCTCGCGGGCGCCTTTTGCCCGTTCGCTCACGCGTCCGCGTGCCGTCGAGGCCGTGACGCGTATCCGATCACATCGCCGAAGGACTTCCGAACCTTGAGCCAATTCCTGACCGACCACGGCGTCATCGTCGCGCTGATCTGCGCGGGCTTCGCCGTGGCCTACGGCCTGCTGACCGCACGGTCCCTGCTCGCGCTGTCGCCGGGCAACGCCGAGATGCAGCGCATCTCCAACGCGGTGCAGGAGGGCGCGCGCGCCTACCTCAACCGCCAGTACACGACGATCGCCGCAGTCGGGGTGATCCTCGCCATCGCGCTCATCTTCATCCAGAACGGCTACGTGGCCGTCGGCTTCGTCATCGGCGGCCTGCTGTCGGGCGCCGCCGGCTACATCGGCATGAACGTGTCGGTGCGCGCCAACACGCGCGTCGCCGAGGCGGCCCGCGGCGGCGTCGGCCCGGCGCTCGACGTCGCGTTCCGCGGCGGCGCCATCACCGGTCTGCTCGTCGTCGGCCTCGCGCTGTTCGGCGTCGCCGGCTACTACGGCCTGCTGACCGCCGTCTTCGATCGCACGCCCAAGGAGGCGGTCGACGCGCTCATCGGCCTGGGCTTCGGCGGCTCGCTGATCTCGGTCT
>JAXDHQ010000017.1:0-25213 GCA_034664395.1 Solirubrobacteraceae bacterium
AGCCGGGCGCCATGCCCCTGCGCGGGACGGTGTCCGAGACGCTGCTGTTCGGAGACGAGCGCCAGATCGTCCTCGACGTGCCCGACGTGGGATCGATCGTCGCCCGCGTCGACGCGCGCGACAACGGCGACCTCGCCGTGGGCGATCCGGCGGAGTTCCACGCCTCGCCAGAGGAGGTCGTGCTCGTCCCCGACGACGACGCCTCTGCCGCGGTCCAGCCCTGAATCCGAGGAGACCGAATGCAGCTGCCGTTCGACCTGGCCACGTACCGCGACCGGATGGACCGGACACGGGCCAGCATGCGCGACCGCGGCGTGGACGCGCTCATCGTCACGCTCCCCGACTCGATCCACTGGCTCACCGGGTTCGACACGATCGGCTACCTGTGGGCCCAGGGCCTGCTCGTCGACCTCTCCGACGACGAGCCGATCCTCCACACCAGGACGACCGAGGAGCCCGGCTTCCGGGACACGTGCTGGCTGCAGGACGGGGTCTTCTACGACATCGCCAAGGTCGACCCCATCGAGGTGCTCGCCCGGACGATCCACGAGCGCGGGCTCGCCGACAAGCGGGTCGGTGTCGAGATGCAGGCGTTCACGATCGTCCCGGCGCAATGGGACGAGCTCAAGCGGCGGCTGCCCGGCGCGACGTTCGTCGACGCCGGCGACATCGTGCCGGAGCTGCGGCTCGTCAAGAGCGCGCAGGAGATCTTCTATCAGCGGCAGGCGGCGCAGATGGCCGACCACGCGATGACGCGCGCGATCGGCGCGCTGCGCCCGGGCATGTCCGAGACGGAGGTCGCCGGCGTGGCCGCCCACGCCCTCGGCGAGGTCGGCAGCGAGTACGCGGCGATCCCGCCGATGGTCGTGTCGGGCCCGCGAAGCGCGCTCGTCCACGCGATGGCGACGCGCCGCTCCATCTCCCAGGGCGACGTCGTGTGCATCGAGCTGGGCGCGTCCATGCACCGCTACCACGCGATCGTGATGCGCACGGCGGTGATCGGAGCGCCGACGGCGCGCGTCGCCGAGGTGGCCGCGCAGCTCAAGGAGGCGCATGAGGCCGCGATCGCCGCGGCGCGTCCGGGCGCGGCGACCCGCGAGCCCGAGGACGCGTGCCTGGAGGTGCTCGACCGCCATGACCTCGCTCGACGGCGGTGCCACCGCCTCGGGTACTCGATCGGCGTGGCGTACCCGCCGGGCTGGCTGGAGCCGATGATGCTCGTCGCCGGCGACCCGCACACGCTCGCGCCCGGGATGTCGTTCTCCATCGAGCCGAACCTGTCGCTCCAGGACGAGGGCTTCGGGATCAAGCTGGGGGAGACGGTGCTGTGCGTCGAGGACGGGTCGGAGAGCCTCTCGCGGCTCGATCACGACCTGGTCGTCGTGTGACGACGCTCGACGTCCGGCACACGGCCCGCGGCTACTGGCTCGAGGAGGCGGGACCGGTCGAGGCGCTGCCGGCGCTGTCGGAGGTCACGGAGGCGGAGGTGGTCATCGTCGGCGGCGGATATGCCGGCATGTGGACCGCCTGGCATCTGCTCGATCGGATGGCCGCCGCGTCGATCGTGCTGCTCGAGGCGGACGTCTGCGGTCACGGCCCGAGCGGCCGGAACGGGGGCTTCTGCGAGACGCTGTGGCACAGCCTCCACGCGCTGCGCGAGCGGCTCGGCGACGCGGACGCGGTGCGGCTCGCCACGGCGTCGTCGGAGACCGTCGCCGCGATCGGCGCGTGGTGCGAGGAGCACGGCGTCGACGCCTGGTTCGCCCGCAACGGCACGCTGACGGCCTCGACCGCGCCGGCGCAGGACACGGCCGGACGCGCCGCCGTCCACGCCGCCGAGGAGCTCGGCGTGGCGGACCGCGTGCGCGCCCTGACGCCCGACGAGCTGCGGTCCCGCTGCGACTCGCCGGTCTTCCGCGGCGGCGTGCTCGTCCCCGACGACGCCACGGTCCAGCCCGCGCGGCTCGCGCTCGGCCTGCGCCGAGTGCTCATCGAGCGCGGCGTGCGGATCTTCGAGCACACGGGGGTTCGAGGGCTGGCCGTGAGCCCCGCCGGCGTCGAGGCTCGCACTGCGGGAGGGCTCGTGCGGGCACGGCACGCCGTCCTGGCAATCAACGCCGCCGCGCGCGGGGTCCGGCCGCTGCGCACCCGCCTGGCGGTGACCTCGTCGCACCTCGTGCTCACCGAGCCCGTGCCCGACGTCATCGACGAAGTCGGCTGGCGTGGCGGCGAGAACATCACGGACGGACGCACGTTCGTCCACTACTTCCGCACGACGCCCGACGGACGCATCGCGTTCGGCTGGGGCGGTGGCAGGGTCGCGTGGGGCGCACGTCTCGGCGGGCGCACGGAGGTCGACCCTGCCGTCGCCAAGGCCACGCACGCTCACCTGCTCCGCGTCTTCCCCCAGCTTCGCGAGCGGCGCGTCACGCACGCCTGGGGTGGACCGATCGACGTCTCGCCGAGCCACCTTCCACAGGTTGGGACGATCGACAACGCCCCCGTCCACTACGCGTTCGGGTTCACCGGCAACGGCGTCGGGCCCAGCCACCTCGCCGCGCGCAGCCTCGCGGCGCTCGCCACCGGCGACCCGGACGTCGGGTTGCTCCCGCGCCTGCGCCCCGACCGCCTCCCCGTCCCGCTCGAGCCGATCGCATGGACGGGAGGGTCGCTGGTACGTCTCGCGAACCTCCGCAAGGAGCGCCTCGAGGAGGAGGGCCGCCGGCCCTCGCCGCTCCTGCGCGCCGCCGCCGCCGCTCCCCGCGCGCTCGGCATCCACCTCGGGCGCTAGCGCGGCCGTCGCCACTCGATCAGGCCCGGCGGGCGCCTTCGGCCGGTGAGCCCTCAGTCCTCGAGCGCGAGGACGGCGTCGAGCACCGCCGCCGACGCCTCGCCGGTGCGCCGGACGAGCGCGTCGATGTCGCGGCCCTCGACGGCCTGCATGAAGACCACGCCCTCGCGGCTGATGTTCCAGCCGAGCGCCCCGACCGCTCGCTCGGCCGCCTGCAACCAGCCGGGCGGCCGTCCGGATATCGCCACCGCCGCGCCCATGTCGTCGATGTCGTAGCGGGTGCCGCGCCGGCGCACGCTGATCCGGATCGGACGCCCGGGCAGGTAGGACAGGCCGGTCGCGCGGAGGACGCCGGCGCGTTCGCCCGCCTCCTCGAGCAGGACGGCGACCTCGTCGGCGGCCCCCTCGATCATGCCCTCCGTCACCCGCGCGCCGGCTCCGAGCAGCGCCGCCGCCGCCCCGAGATAGCCGTCGAGGCGCTCGGCCGCCCCGGGCAGCGCCCGCGATCCCCACGCCGTCCACGCCAGCGCCGTGCCGGGATGCTCGCGCGGGCCGCCCATCAGGTCGACCTCGGCGCCGCGCGCGAGCAGCAGCTCGACCGTGCTCGCCCGTCCCCACATCCCGGCGTAGTGGAGCGCGGTCCCGTCGTCGATCCCGCGCGCGTCCAGCGGCACGCCGGCGTCGAGCAGCCGCGCGACCACCGCGTCGTCGCCGGCGCTGGCCCAGCGCGGCAGGTCCTCCTTGTCGTCGTGGGTCAGCACGAGCTCGGGATGCTCCGCGCGGACGCGGGCCGCGTGGTCCTGCTCGCCGCGCACGATGGCCCCGATGAACTCGGCGGCCGGGTCGAGCTCCGTGCTCGCGCCGGCCGCCGCCAGCAGCGTCATCGTCGCCGGGTCCTTGAAGCGCGCGGCGCGCATGTACGGCGTCCGGCCGTCGGCGCCGCGGGCGTCGAGCGCGGCGCCGTGGTCGATCAGCAGCCGCACGACATCGGGGTCGCCAGCGTGGAGGAGCGCGTTGCGGAGCTCCGGATCGGACGGGCGCAGGTCGCCCTGCTCGAGCAGGACGCGGACCTTCGCCGGGTCGCGGATCGCGTTGCCGAGCGCGTTGGTCCCGCGCACCGTCGCGCCATGGGCGAGCAGCAGCTCGAGGCACGCGGTGTCGTCGGCCTCGACGGCGTGGTAGACGGACTCGCCGTCGTTGCAGTTCGCGCCGCGGTCGAGCAGCACCCGCGTCGTCTCGGGGTCGTGCGCGACCCCCGCAGCGCCATAGAGCACGGACATCGCGCCGTACTCGTTGTGGTGCACCTCGTTCACGTCCGCGCCGCGGTCGAGCAGCAGCGCGACGACCCGCCGCACGCCGGGGGCGCGCGGCGAGGACGGCCGCAGGAACACGGAGTGGCAGGCGCACGAGAGCGGCTTGCGTCCCCGGCCCGGAAGGTCCCGGGCGACGAGGCCCGGGTCGCGGTCGAGCGCCGCTGCCACGACGCGCGCCTCGCCGAGCACCAGCGCGGCGTCGAGCCCGGCCTCCGCCAGCCCGGGGTCGCGGGCGAGCAGTCGCTCCGCCACGTCGTCACGGCCGCTCAGCGCCGCCGACACCAGCCGCGCGCGGCGTTCCTCGCGGTCGCCGCCGGCCTCCACGTGCTCCACCAGCGCGGGCCACGAGGCGAAGCCGAGGTCGGCGGCGACGGCGCGCTGGGCGTCCGCCAGCCGCGGCGTGCGGTCGCCGCGCATGCGAGCGAGCGCGTCGGGGTCTCCGGCACGGGCGGCGCGGACCAGCTCCTTCGCGCGCCGGCGCGCCTGATCGAGGTCGAGCTCCATCACGATCTCCTCCGTGGCGCTGGTGCTCGCAGCCCGTGCGCCCGAGTCGATCGCGAGCGTGAGATGGGCCCTACCGGCGTTGGGCGATGGGCCTCAGGCCCTGTCCGCGAGCCGGACGCGCCCGCCCGAGCGCGCTCCAGCCGACTCTAGACCAAGCGGAGGTGGTCGTCGACGACACGCAACCGGACTAGCGGTCCGATTATGGTAGTGTCCGCCCGATGCAACCCGATCTCCATATCGCGATCATCCTGGGCAGCACGCGCCCCGGCCGCAACGGCAAGGCCGTCGCCGATTGGGTCGTCGACAAGGCGTCGGCGCGCACGGCGGCGCACTACGAGCTCGTCGATCTCGCGGACCACCCGCTGCCGCACATCGACGAGCCCATCCCGCCGTCGGTCGGCCAGTACGTCGGCGAGCACACCAAGGCGTGGGCCGAGAAGATCGGCTCCTACGACGGGTTCGTCTTCGTCACGCCCGAGTACAACCACTCCACCTCGGGCGTGCTCAAGAACGCGATCGACTACCTCTACGCCGAGTGGAACAACAAGGCGGCGGCGTTCGTCAGCTACGGCTCGCTCGGCGGAGCCCGCGCCATCGAGCACCTTCGCGGCATCGCCAGCGAGCTCCAGATCGCGCACGTGCGCCAGCAGCTCAGCTTCTCCATGTTCACCGACTTCGAGAACTTCTCGACGTTCGCGCCGGGCCCCCAGCACTCCGAGGCGGTGGTCGTCCTCTTCGACCAGCTCGAATCGTGGTCGGAGGCGATGAGGACGGTCCGCGAACGACGCGAGGCCGATCTGCTGGTGGAGCGCTTCCCCGCCACCGGCTGAGGGACCGCACGAGCCCCGACCTGAACGCCCGTCTGCCACGGGCGTTCAGGTGCGTGCCACGCATAGGATCAGCGGCACGATGGCCGCACGCGCGCGGATGAGACCGTGGACGTAGACGACGCCGGGTCGCTGCCGATCGCTGGGGCGCGCCCGGAGCGCGCCGACGCGGCAGCCAACCGCGTGCGCATCCTCGAGGCCGCGGTCCGGGTCCTGGCCGAGCGTGGGGCCGAGGGAACGTCGATCGATGCGGTCGCCTGTGAGGCGGGCGTCGGGAAGGGGACGATCTTCCGCCGCTTCGGCGATCGGTCCGGCCTGTTCGAGGCGCTCATGGACGAGCACCTGCGGGCGTTCCAGGACGCCTTCATGTTCGGCCCGCCGCCCCTCGGGCCCGGGGCGCCCGCCGAGGACCGCCTCGCTGCGTTCCTCGATGGGCTGCTGGATCTGCACGACGCTCATCTCGAGCTCACGCTGGCGCTCGAGAGGGATCGGTGGCGCGCGCCGATCGGCGGCTACCTCGCGCTCTCGGTGCACGTCGAGAGCCTCATCGGGGAGATCTCACCCGCGCTCGACGCCGCGGTCACCGCGCAACTCCTGTTGAACGCGCTCAACGTGCACCTCGTTCGCTACCTGCGCCGCGATGCCGGCGTGAGCCTGGCGACGATCAAGGCGGCGATGCGTCCGCTGATCGCCGGACTGGGGCTCTCGCGCTCCTGAACGCGTTGGCGGCATGTCACGCCGTCCTCGGCGCCTGCGCGGACGCCGATCAGGCATCGCGCATGATGCGCAGGATCACCGGGCGCGAGGTGTGGCCCGCCGCTTCGAGGATCGCAGCCAGCTCGTCCTCGCGCAGCTCCTCGGCGGCCTCCACCACGACGACGAGCGGCTGGGTGCCCGTGCCCGCCTCCGCGATCGTGCGGCGAACCTCGCCGGCCTCGCGCGCGAGCGCCTCGGGCGATGGCACCGAGAGCACGACCTGGCCAGCGGCGGGCGGGTCGAGGTGACCCTCGGCGTCGGTCGGACCGACCTCGACCACCACGTCGCCGCTGGCGACGCTCGTGGGCGCGTGGGCGCTGAGCTGCCGGTCGACCGCGCCGCCGCGCGGCGCCTGGATGATCAACCTTGGCTGGTGGGCCATCGTGCTGATCCTAGAGCCACGCGGTCTTGACCCGGAGGCGCGCCCGACGCGCTAAGGAGAGTCGCCGGTTACCGCCACGCCGCCGCTGGAACCCGTATACGGGCGTGTTGGACCGCCTCGCACGAAGGATCGACCACGCGATGAACGCGGCTTCTCCCACGCGCTGGCTCGTCGCCGGCTAGCCAGCGCGGGAAGGATCTGGATTGATCGACAGACGTGCGCACGGAGCTCTCGCCCAGTCCAGCGGTACGCAGCTCAGGAGTCGGATCGTCTGGATGCGGCCACGGCGTATGCGGCGCTGAGCCCTATCCAGGCAGCGAACGATCCCGTCCAGTAGAGCGCCCAGGCTCGGTTTCCGAAGATCGCTGTCGTGTGGCGAGCGTATGCGAGTACGGCGGCTGCGACGAGGATCAGCAGTAGGGCCGCGGCCGCTCCGAGCACGAGGCCCATCCGGCCTCCCCGCGAGCGCCGGAGGAGTCCGAAGGACAGCGCGAGCGGCGCCCAGGCCAGAAGGAGGGGAACGGCGCCCGCCCTGATTCGCCCGACGTTCGTGGCGTCGTCGGAAGCCCCCGACGCGGCGTACAACACCGGCGCGGCGGCCACCAGCCAGGTGGCGAGCACCCACAGCACGACGCTGAGCACAGGAATCCGGCGCCGGCGGCCGTCGCGGGTGTCTGTCTGCTCCTGCGATGTCATGGATGTCGGTTGGTCATCGGGCGGTCGCCCTTGACCTGCAGGTGACCTGAGGGGCGCGTCTCGCGAGCTGCGTTTCCGGCCATCCGACACATCTCCAGACCGCTGGGGAACACGGACGTGGAACTCGAGTGCCCCCGAGGCATGGGATGCCGGCGGCATTTGGCTTGGCTACCGGATGGGCCCGCCAGGACTCGAACCTGGATCTGACGGATTATGAGTCCGGCGAAACCCCACCGGACTTGGCTAACTAAAGCCAGATCGGAAGGTTCCAAATCGGAGTGGATCAGGCTCGACCCGGCTGTTAGGGAACTCGCGCGGAACTCTGAGCGCGGTAGGACGCGGGAGTCTGGGTCGTCGGGCCGCCGAGCGTGCGCGGCGTGATCGACATCGGCGTGCGGCTGAGCTTGTGCTGACGGCTGTGCGCCGACGACGCCTATTCAAGATCCTCATCCGCCACGCCGTCGGCTGGCCCTCAGGGCACGGCGGCATGGCTGCACATCGTACGAGGCGCCGACCTGCTGGGGCGCGACAAGCTGAATCGACGAAGCGGTATTAAGCGCGCGCCCAGTGCTCGAGGAGGGGCTCAGCGGCCGGCGTCGTCCCGCAGTTCTGTCGCCCGCTAATTCCGCCGAAGCAGACCGATGACAGGCGCACGATCCGAGAGCGCCCGCTAATTGGCTTCTCGCCCGAGCAACGTCGCTTGCTTTCGCCGGCCCGCGGACATCTACCGCGCTAGGGGCGGGCGTGCGGATGCGGCGTGAGCCGGAAGGAATCTCATCGGCCGAGTCCGCGCTAGCGAAGTCAGGCGACCTCAACCCCATTGCCAACACCGTCCTACTGTCCGACAGGTCCTCCCTGGGCGGGGTCGCCCGGCCCGATCAGCACCTTTGTTAGCTTGGCAACCATCTGGCGGAAGCTCTCATCAGCGAATCCGAACAGGAAGGCGAGCGCATCGAACGTGGTGACGTTCGGTTTGATGCCGGTCGTGTTGCCGACCAGGATCGATACGTAGTACAGCAGGCAGCCGATAGCGCCGACGACTCCAGCGACAAACGGTCGGGAGTAGTGCCAGTAATCGTAGGCGTGGTCCCATCGGGCGTTGTGGAAGAACACGCCGCCAAGCCCGGCCAGGACGCCACCCACGGCGCCGAACCAGGCGATCTGAATTGGAAGCGGTCCGAGCGGCGGTAGCGCGTGGCGCAGCGCGGTGTCGGTCTTGTACACGACCAACACCGCGATCAGTACGACCAGATAGACCATCTCGAGGATGAAGATCCCGAGAGGCATCTTGGCTGCCGGTTCGTCGACGGCGGGAGCATTCATCGTTGCGGCTCCACGCGGGCTCGCCAAGACTCGCCATATCCATTGCGCAACGCGCCGCGCCCGGGTGCGCCAACGTGGCTTGGGACCACCACCATGCGGTGCTCCCTTGCCTGTCTCCACGTCATCGTCCTCTCTCCTTAGGCTTCGCCGGCCAAGAGCTTCAACGCGCTGGTCGAGGGGGAAAAAAAGTATTCGCCGCCTGTCATGGTCACGAATCGCTGCAGAGCGACGTGCTCCTGTCGGCCTCCGGGCAAACGGAAGTCACCCTCGCTGAGCACCCCATCGACGCCGTCGCCGGCCTGGGGGAAGTTGGGATCGTTGACCCATTGCTGCTGGACGAGTTCGAACTGACTTTCGATGGACCGGCCATAGCAGAGGAAGAGCAGGCCCCGGTCTTCGGGATATTCAGGATGTGGTCCGCGTGGAGAGTGCGCAGAAGCCCCGTGGCGGAAGGACAGCCCAAACGGGATGCCGCGACGCAGGAGGCGGTGGCGCTGCGTGTCGGGCTCGCCGCCCGCAGGGGTGGCTTCGTTTCGGGGATAGGCCTTACGAATGTGGGCGGCACGTGGCACCAGGGACCCATCCGCATCATCCGGCTCGTACTCGAAGGCGTTGACGTGCTCGTCGTCGAGCAGCGAGGGGTCGGCGATTCCGGGGTCGCTCGGCTGGGCCTTGGTGACCTCCAGCGGCGCGCCGCTCTTGTATCGCCCGACGACCTTGGCGCCCATCAGATCCTCCGAGATCTGTTCAGTGCCCGCGAGTTGTCGCATCTGCTGCTGAAAGGCCAGGACGTCCTGGCGCAGCCGCCGGAACACCAGATAGGCGCCGTTGCGGGTCCAGTCGGGCCCCGACTTGGACGGCTCACCTGCGGCCGGTTGTGGCTGTGACGGCGGCGGATATGGCGACGGACTCGGCTGCGGTGGGGGTCCTGGCTGGGTGGGGTAGCCCAGGACGAACTCGCCGGGCTGCACGAGGTCCTGACCAGGGTCGCCTTGTTCCGGGTTGTTGGGATTGGGCTGGTGGATTCCCTTGAGGCCCGGTTGCGAGATTCCGTCCTTGAATCCGAAGTGCTCGTGGCCGGGATTGTCGACGCGGGTGGCGCCTTCCTGCTGAAAGACGACCGCGATGCGGTGTGCGGAAAGCCGCCGGATCTGGTGGGCGATCGCGCGATGCAGATCATCGCGGCGGTCGGAGGCGATGATCAGCAGCCCGTGTACCTCCTGTGAGCCAAGCTCGCCGACCCAGTGCTGGAGCGCCGCGTCGCGGTCGTCTCCGAGTTGCTCGGCGCGCTGGCTCATGCCGTGGCGAAACGCGTCCTCGAAGGACGCCAGACCGGACTCGGCCTGCCCCAGCGCCACGAGCCCTTGATAGGTCAGCGCTACGTTGACCCACGTGGCCTGGATCGTGTCGGTGTCGTCCTCGGTGGAGCGGCGCGCCCGGATCAGCTTGAACAAGCGATTGAATGCCAAGACCTCGCGCATCGTGGCGACGTCTCCCAGGAGCTCCGACAACCACCGACGTGCGCCGGGACCGTCACGGAACGTCAGCAACAACAGGGCTTCGTGATCCTTGTTGAACCCCGCGAGGATGTTGCCCTGGATCTCGTCAAGGTCGACGGTGATCTCGCCGTCAGGCAAAAAGTCCGGCATCCGTAGGCCCTCGTCGTCGCCTCAAACTCGGCCGTCCTCTAGCGACGCTAAAGAACGTTGGCCAGCCTAGCGCTGCGATCTAGCGTAGTGCAAGGGATCTCTTTAGCGGTGAGTCTTTTGGCCATCTACCGCCACTCGGCCAGGGACTGCTCGCGACAGACGACTCGAGCCGGACGAGACCTAGTATCGAGAGTTGGAACTAAGGAGCACGGGACGTCGCTGGAGAGGCAACGACTCAAGCTCGGGAGGGCTTGGGCGACCGGCGCCGGTCGGCGCGGCCGCTTCCGGTCGGGCTGCGCTTGGGCCCCGGCTCCGGGGCGTCGAAGAGCATGGCCACCACGACGGCCGGCACCTCCGGCGCCGCCCCTCGTCTGATCCGCTTGCCCGCTTCCTTCTCGATGGCGGCGATGCGCTCGAGCGCTTGGGTGATCGCTGCCGACACCTGGCGAAAGCCCTCCTCGTCGACCAACACCGGACGCCGCGAGAGGTAGGACTCAGGACGCGAGAACTTCCCCTGTGCGGCGGCGCGCGCGATCACGTCGTTGAGCTGGCTGAGGTTGGCGCCGGTCATCGCTTCCTTGACGATGTCCGGCATGTCCTGCCAGGCGTCAGCGGTGATGCGTGGCCGCGCGGCGGCCCGGTAGTGGTGTTCGACCGCGCCCCTGACCTGGCTCTTGCGCTCGAGTTCGATGAATCCGAAGTCGCGCAGTGCACGCACGTGGTAGCTGAGTCGCTCCAGCGGGACCTCGAGCTCGCGGGCCATCTCTTTGGGCGACATGCTGCGCTGCTCGAGCAGACCCATGATCCGCACCCGGATCGGATGGGCGAGCGCCTTGACCAGGCGCGGATCGTCGATGTCGATGATGGCTTTGCTCATCCGCTGAGATCCTCTCTGAGCTGAGCGCGGAGTCTATGCAGACGGATCTTGACGGTTCCCTCGGGCGTTCCAAGCCGTCTGGCGATCTCCTGCTGTGTGAGGTCCTCGCCGTAGCGCAGTTCGACGAGCAGACGCTGATCTGCCGACAGTGCGGCGATCGCGTCGCGTACCGCCAGCTGTTCGATGCTCGATTCGTCGCCTGACCACGAAGCTTGCACCAGGCCGGCGGCAAGAGTGGCTAGATCGTCGACGGGCTGACCTGAGCCCGCGCGCTCGACGCGATCGCGCCATCGCAGCGCCTCGTGACGGGTGATGGCCAGCAGCCACGGCAGCGGCGCATGGGGCGCGGCACAAGCGTGCCGGTGGCGCCACGCGCGCAGCAGCGCCTCCTGAGCGACGTCCTCGGCTGCTGTTGTCTCGCCCAGCACGCGACGGGCCTCGCGGAGACAGCGCGCGCGAGCCCACGACCAGTCCATGAGCGCTCCGGACATGCCCCCCCGGCGCCGTGGTCACCCAGCACACATCGCCTTAGCGATGAAACGAAATCTAGCGCTGAGCGGGTCCCACCTGTATGGCGACGCTCCCGGCCGATGCAGCTGCGGCGGCCTACGCGGTCCTCGCGGACCACTACGACCTTCTCACCGGCCATTACCGCCACGACCTGTGGCTGGAGCGCCTTGAGGCGCTCGCGCTGGACCACGGGCTGAGGGGCCGGCGCCTGCTCGACGTCGGGTGCGGCACCGGCAAGAGCTTTCTGCCGATGGTGGCGCGGGGCTACCAGGTGACGGCCTGTGACCTGTCTCCCGAGATGGTGCTTCGCGCGCAGGCGGTGGCTCCGCCCGGGGTCAACGTGTTCCAGGCAGACATGCGGTGCCTTCCGAGGATCGGACCGTTCGATGTGGTGACCTGCCTCGACGACGCGGTCAATTATCTCCTCGACGAGGACGAGCTCCTGGCGGCGTTTCGCTCGTTTGCGTCGGTGTTGTGCTCGGACGGTGTCGTCGTCTTCGACTGCAACACCCTTGCGACGTACCGCAGCTCGTACACCTCGGCATGGGTCGTCCAAGACGACGACGCCTTTCTCTGCTGGCACGGCCACGGGCTCGTCGAAGATCGCGACGTGCTCACCGCTTCGGCAACCGTGGAGGTGTTCACGCGCCGGTCCGCAGATCTCTGGCGGCGGGGCCGAAGCTTGCATCGCCAGCGCCACTGGCGGGCGCCCGTGGTGATGGCCACGCTCGCGCAGGCTGGGCTGAGCTGCGCCGCCATCCGCGGCCAGCGTGTCGGCGCCGTGCTGGAAGGCGTCGCCGACGAGGAGCGTCACACGAAGACGGTCTACGTGGCGCGCAGGGACTTCACCGCGCCCAGCTCGGTCGACGAAGGAGGTGATGCATGATGATCCAGGAGCCCTAGCGGCAACCGGCCCCTACCAGCCCTACGGGGGTCCCCGGTCGGCGTCCGCGGCCCATGTCAGTGGCTGGGTTGGTAGGGGCCCTGCACGTCAGCGCGCGTCGACTGACCTCGGCTCCGGCGGTTGGTTGGCGTCATCCGTGAAGTCCCTTGTCGCTCCGTTGCGGTTATCCGCGAGCCGGATCCGTTTCGGCGCGTACCTGCGCCGATGCCGTGGCCGCGATGGCTTCGTTCCAGCGGTGTGACCTCAGCCGGTCCGTGGCCGGCGAAAGCGGGGCGCATTACGACCCTCATGAGTCGCGGGCGGACCGAGTTCTTCGCCCTCGGTCGCTTGGCCTCCGGGCAGTCCCTCGACGTTCGGCTTGGTCCTTGCGCATGAGCGCGGTCCGTCGTAGCGGAAGAGCAAGGGCGGCTGCTACCCGCGCCGACAGTGGAAGCTCGGCCAGTCCAGGCGCCGCCACCGTATGGCCTCTGAAAATGCTTGATCGAAAAGTCACAACTTAGTAATCTCGCGCGCCGCCGGGGTCGGTCCTATTGCGTCCAAGGAGGGTGGAGGTATGGGGGGACAGAGCGTCGAGGTCATGAGCCTGCTCAGCGCCGACCCGGATCTGGCAGCGGGCGTTCCGCGCGAGGAACTCCGAATGGCCCTGGCTCGCACCGTAGGCGAGGTTCTCAGGCTGCCGATTGGCCCGTGGACGCCGGCACCCGAGCTGCGGCGATCAGCGCCACTCGGGTTGCTGATTGTCGACGGCCTGCTCACGCGGCGCATTACGGTGGCTGGCCGAGCGAGCGTGGAGCTGCTCGGTGCCGGAGACGTTCTCATGCCCTGGCAGGACGACGGCGGACCGCTCTCGATGGTCGAGGAGATGCAGTGGCGGATCGTCGATCCGGTGCGCGCGATCAAGCTCGGGGGCGCCGTCGAGCGCTCGCTGGCTCGCTGGCCGCAGCTCTACCGCAACCTGCAGGCTCGCTCGGCACGACGCGCGCAGGCGCTGGGCATCGTCATCGCGATCTCGCAGGTCCCGCAGGTCCATGCGCGACTGATGCTGTTGTTCTGGCATCTGGCCGAGCGCTGGGGCAAGGTCGCGCCCGGCAACATCGTCGTGTCGATCGACGTTCCCCAGCAGACGCTCGGCGAGCTCGTGCATGCCGACCGGTCGTCGGTGAACCGCGCCCTGAGGCGCCTGCGAGGCGAAGGCCTGCTGGCACGCGGCGCCGGCGGCTGGGTGATCTGCACCGACCCCGCCAATCCGTCGCTGTGGGGCAGCTGCGCGAGCAGCGCGCTGCTGCTGCGCTCGCCGATCGCCGCCCTCAGCCTCGAGCTCGAGGTCGAGGTCGACGAGCCCGAAGTGCCGACTGAGCTGTTCGGACCGTCGGCTGTGACCCTGGTCACAGTCCGACAGGGCGAAGGTGTGGCGTAGGTCACACCGCTCCTTCCTGCCGTGGGCCCGCGTCCCTACGGTGCGCGCTCACCCCAAGGAGGAGAGGTGCGATGCGCGTTCGTTCGGTGGTTCGACGGAGCTCCGCAGTGGTCGTCGTCACGATGCTCACCTTCGTTGTGAGCCCGCCTGCCGGGGCGGCGACGTACTCGCCGGGCTCCGGAGCACTCGGGCTCTACACGTTCTCCTCGCAGCAGGTGACCGATCGCATGGATCTGCAGGTCAACGTCGCAACGGGCAACCTCGTCTTGCACGAGCGCGATCTGCAGGTCAACGGCCGCGGACTGCAGTTGGTCATCGACCGCTTCTACAACAGCCTGCGGGCCAGCACGCTGGGCTCGTTGGGCTTCGGGTGGAACCTGGGCATCGGTCCTGACGTGAAGATCAACGGCGGGGCCTCGACGAGCTTCGTCGGTCCGAGCGGCTACGTCGCCCCGTTCGGTGCGGCGCCGTTCACGACGCCGACGGGCCTGAACGCGACGCTCACGCAGACGCAGACGCCGGCCGGGTACAAGCTCGTCTTCAACCGCCAGCAGGGGCTGGCGCTGTCGTTCGACACCTCTGGTCGGGAGATGTCGGAGACCGACAGCTACGGCAACCCCATCAGCATCGCGTACGGCACCGGCGGCCAGATGACGACGATCACCGACACGCAGGGTCGCGTCGTCACGTTCGCCTACGACGCCGCCGGCCACCTCAACGACATGAAGCTGCCCGCGACCGGCACCACGGCCGCGCGCGACTACGCCTACTCGACGAACGCGTCGGGCGACCTGACGAGCTACAAGGACCCGGCCCTGAAGAGCACCACGTTCGCCTACGACGGCGCCCATCACCTCACACAGGTCACCGACGTTATGGGCCGGGTCGTCAAGCTCGTCTACGACGCCAGCGGCCGCGTGACGTCGGTCAAGCGCCTCGCCAGCGCGACCGCGACCACGGGCCCGACGGCGACGTTTACCTACAACGCGGGCAGCACGGTCGAGACCGACCCGCTCGGTCACCAGACGACCTACACGTTCGACGGCGAGAACCGCGTCACCAAGGCCACCGATGCGCTCGGCCACGCCGTCTCGCAGAGCTGGACGGCCAACAGTGACGCGGCGACCCAGACCCTGGGTACCGGCGCTGGACTGGCGTTCGCGTACTCGAGCGACGGCCTGAACGACTTGATGGGTGTCACCGCCCCCGATGGCGCGCAGTCGGCGTTCAAGTACCTGGACACGAGCCCGATCGCGCGCTTTCAACCCACCGACTACACCGACCCGCAGGGCAGCCTGTCCAATCTCGTCTACGACGTCAACGGCGGGCTGAACTCGACGACCGGCGGCTCGGGGTCCCCTGATGCAGCGACGGCGACGCTGACGCGCAACACCGACGGCACGGTCGCGACCTCAACTGACGCCAACAACCACACGACCCTCTACTCGCACGACACCAGCGGCAACCTGACCGCCGTCGACCCGCCCGGGCTCCTGGGCACTGTGACCTATGCCTACGACGGCCTGAGCCGGATGACGTCGGTCACCGACGGCAACCTGCACACGACGACGTTCTCCTACGATGTGTTCGACCGTCTCACGGGCGTCTTCTACTCCGACGGCAGCAAGGTCACCTACGTCTACGACGACGACGGCAACACGACCAGCCGCTTCACGACGGGGCAGGGCACGTCGAGCTACGGCTACGACGCGCTGAACCGCCTCATCAGCCAGCAGACGGCGTCCGCCAAGACCGTCGGTTACGGCTACGACAACGCGGGCAACATGACGTCGATGACCGACTCACGCGGCAGCATCGCCTACGCCTACGACGCCGCCGACAACCTCAAGACGGTCACCGAGCCAGCCAACAAGGTCACGACGTTCGTCTACGACGCCAACAACAGCCGCACCAGCACGACCTACCCCAACGGCGTCAAGCTCGCCTACACCTACGTCAACGACGCGACCGCCCACGCGACCTCTAAGCTCAAGGAGATCAAGGCGACCAAGAGCACCGGGACGGTCATCAGCGACTTCACCTACACCTACACGACCGGCACTGGGGCGCCGAACGACATCCGACGCACCGTCGTCGACAAGAGCGGCAGCACCACGACGTACACCTACGACGGCCGCGACCAGCTCACCCATGCCGTCAGGAAGAACTCGGCCGGGACCGTGACGGACGACCGGGCCTACACCTACGATCTCAACGGCAACCGCACGAAGGCAGTCGTGAACGGCACGACGACCACAACGACCTACGACGCCTCCAACGAGCTCAGCTCGTCGACCGGCGACCCGCTGCTCGGCGGCGGCGCAACGTACACCTACGACAAGAACGGCAACCTGACCTCGAGCACGGCCGGACGCAGCCTGACCTACAACGTCCGCGACCAGGAGACCGCCGGCACCAACTACGCTGGCGTCACGCCCTCCAGCTACGGCTATGAGGGCCCCGGACAGGCCGACATGGTCAGCCAGGGCAGCACCTTCTTCACTAACAGCGCGCTCGGCCTGACCGAGGAGACCGACGAGGCCGGCGTCAAGACCTACTACACGCGCGAGCCCGACGGCCAGCTCATCTCCGACACCACCGGCGGCGCCACGTACTACTACGTCTTCGACGGCCTGGGCTCCACCGTGACGCTGACCGACAGCGCCCAGAACAGCCCAGTCACCTACACCTATGACCCGTTCGGCTTCACGAACACCTCGGGCAGCCTTGACAACAGCTTCAAGTTCGCTGGCGGTTTCCTGGCCGCGACCGGGCTCTACCACTACGGACAGCGGTGGTACGACCCGCGGACGGACCGCTGGACCCAGGAGGACCCGCTCAACGATCCCCTGAGCTATGAGCAGGCCAACCGCTACGCGTACGTGGGAAACGATCCCGTCAACGTTTCTGATCCCGCCGGCCTGAGCTGTACGGACGCGTCGTGTGGGGCAGGCTACTACCCCGTGGGTTGCCTACCAGGAAGATGTGGCGAGAAGGTCACGGCGCTTGACCGAGCCTTGATCAACTGTGGCGTAGGGGCCGGCGCGGCCTTCATTTTGTCGAAGATTCCATACGTCGGGCCACGGTTAGCGGCTAAGTTCGGCGTTGAGGGCGCGATCTATGCCTGCGTCGCCAACGTGATCGGCTTCCCGCCCCGTCTCCCGTAGGCACACCTTGGCACGCAGATTGGAAGCCGGAGGCCTTGTGGTGGCTAGCATCGCGGTTACGATCGGCGTGTTCGAACTCATAGGCTGGGGCGTCAACACCGTCTGGGGGACTGTCGCGTTCGTGTGTCTAGTCGTTGCGGTGGGTGCGGTGATGGAACGCACCTTGCGTTCGGTCCGTCGAAGATGACGCCTTCCGCGTCGCGCTGAGGTCCTGACCTGGGCAATAGCGAAGCTCGTCGACAGCGATAGCTCCCGCCGTTCGATGCTTCGGATGCCCGTAGACAGGGACGGACCACATGCCTACCCTAAGCGCGAGCCCAGCGAGCAAGCGACCGGTTGGCGACCGCAGCCGTGCACGATTCCCGACCTGACCGCAACGACAGCAAGGGACTGTTTGGTGTCCCGCCGGCTGCTGTTGGGTCGGAGCAAGGGGCATGCGAGACCCCGTGTTCACTCGACTGCCTCGTGGCTGACCTCAGCACGGCCCGCGACGACCCGGCCGAAGCGGTGGCACGCGTATTGGTCGCTAGGCGCGACGTGCTGCTGAGGGCGCATCGCCACCGGCTTGGCCGCGAGGACCTCGAGGATTGCCTCAGCCAGGCCACGTTGGAGCTGGTCGCGCGCGCTCGCGCGCACCCGCGTGCGTTCGTCAGCGCGGCGCACGTTGCCAACGCGCTTGAGCAGAAGTTCCTCTCGCGCATCCATGATCGCCGCCGCGCGGTACTCGGACGTAGCCCGATTGAAGCCGCGCTGCACGACTCGCTGCGTCACGGGGGCGCGACAGACGGCGAACTGGGGCGAATGGCCGATCCAAAAGCCGAGGTCGCCCGGCATCTGGAAACCCGCCTCGACGTCCGGCGCATACACGAGCTCGCCGACGAGCTGACGAGCGATCAGCGTCTGGTGCTCGCCTGTCAGGTCGCGCTGAACATGGGCTGCGCCGAGTTCTGCGCGCGCTTTGGCTGGTCGGCGGAGAAGTTCCGCAAGGTCGCGCAGCGCGGGCGGGCGCGGCTGAGGGCGCTGACGGTCGAGTACGACCAGGGCGAGCGCTGCCGAGGCCTCCTAGGCGATCTCGACGCGTACGTTGCGGACGTCGCAAGCGCCGAGCAGGCCGAACGCGTGCGCCGCCACCTGGCGAACTGCCCGGGTTGCGCGCAGACCGTCGCCGAGCTCGATCGCGTCGCCCGGGGCGTCGCGTCCGTACTGCCGGTGCCGGTGCTCGCTGACGGCGAGCTCGTGCACCGCCTGGGTCTGATCGGTCAGGCGCTGCGGCGCCTGCTGCCATTCTGGGATTCCGGGGAGACCGCCACGGCCGCCAAGGCCAGCGCCGCTGGGGCTGCGGCGGCGGCGGGGGGCGGTGCCGGGCTGGTGGGTGGGGGCGGAGCCGGGCTCGCGGGGGGAGGCGCGACGCTGGGGATAGGAGCCACCAAGCTCGGCATCGCGGCGCTCTGCGCCGCCGGGGCGGCGGGCAGCTACGCGGTCTGCCAGCAGACCGGTCTGCTCGGCCTTCCGACGCCCGCGGCGCATCACCGCGTTGTGACCAAGGCGACCAAGCATCGCCACGCGTCCAAGACGCACCAGCGCCATCGCCAGACGACGCATGCGCCGGTGCTCGCCACCGCCGCCCAGGCGCCCCAACGCGTGGCGCCCGTCACGCGCGCGCAGGCGACGTCCACGACCCACCGCTCCTCGGCAGCAGCTCAGGCCAGCAGCGAGTTCGGCATCGAGCGCTCCGCCGGCGGGTCGTCTGAGTTCGGGCCGTGAGGATCGTCGTGGGCCGCCAGACGCGTCCCCTTCGCCGCGTGGTGCGCTCCAATTTCAACGCGACCGGTTCTGCGCGCTGGCAGCGTCGCGAACGCCGGCAGCGCGGCGCGGGCCGCGTGTCGTCGGCGGCGGTGGTGGTGGCGCCGGCGGAAGGCCCCGGGCGTCACGCCATAGCGGCGCCGAAAAGCCTTGACGAAATGCGACGGCTGTCGGTAGCCGACCAGCCGGGAGACGTCGGTGACCGTCAGCGACTGGTGGGCGAGCAGCTCGGCCGCGTTCCGCAGTCGCACCGCGCGCAGCTGGGCAGCGAAGCTCGTCAGGCCGATCTCGTCGTAGGCGCGCTGAAGCTGACGTGGGGAGGTGGCCAGCGCTCGAGCGAGCGCTGACACGGTGAGCTCGTGGCGGTAGCGGCGCTCGACCGCTGTGGTCGCGCGCAGGTAGAGCTCGGCCAGATACTGCGACGTCGTCTCGCGATGGTCCGGGCGCCGGGATGGGTGAGCGCAAACCTGAGCCATATCTCTGACTCCGCCCGCGCGGCGTTGGTCGGGACAGCCGGGTTCACAACAGATGCGGGGCCGCCAGACATCCCTGGGCGTAGCGCCAACGACGCAAGCCTTCGATCGCCGGCCGTTGGAGCGCGAGCGTTATGCCGGCGTGTGGAAGTTGCCGCGGCAGAGCCTCCACGCCCCGCGAGCGCCGGCACGCGCTCGGCGCTCGGCCGCGCGGAAGGCAGCGACGCGTTGGAATGGCTTGACGCCGAAGACGTAGACGGTCGCCCAGCCGCGCGATAGCTGGGTGGTCTGGAGGTTTGTGCCGCCCTTCGTGGTGGCGTAGGCGAGCAGGCGCCCGTAGCGGTCGAACGTGCTCTGCGTCGGATCCGTCGTGAGGGTCACGCGACGCCCGTCGCCGCCCTTGGTGTCCTCGAGCCCGTCGCCGTCTCCGTCGGTCGGGGCGGTGAAGGACAGCCGCAGCATCGAGGCGGTGGCGCGCGTGCCGCCGCATTCGACCGGCGTGCCGGGCTTCTTGGTCTCGGGCGTGTCGATGCCGAGCAGTCGCACGGTGTAGACGTCGCGCGCGGCCCCGAACGCCTTGACCTTGATCGTGTCGCCGTCGACGACGCTGGTGATGCGCGCGGCGATCACCTGCGCGCGCTTGCGCGGCTTGGGCGCCGGAGTCGGTGTGGGCTGGCCGCCGCCTCCACCGCTCTGCCCCGGCTTCAGGCATGGGCACGGAAGGCTCTCGCAGTAGATGCCGTCGCCGTCGGCGTCACGCGTGTCCATCGCTCGCTGGGCGTCGGCCTGGGTTGAGTAGTCCGAGCACGTTGCCGCCGAAGTTGCGGGCGCAGTCGAACCCATCGCGAGCACCGCAACGACGACCACCGAGCCGATTCGAAACATGCTGCCCTCCAGTTGTGACCCGACCCTGCGCGAGGCGATGCTAGACCGGCGGCCCGTAGAACTCCAAGCCCAGGGCGCGAAGCGCTCGGCGACCGACTCGGCGCGTCCTTTCGTCCCTACAACAGCGACGGGGCACCGTCCTCGCGACGGGCGCGGACCTGATCGAGTGGCGCGGTAAAGCGCTCGGCCAGTTCGGCGTCAGAGCATCCGGCCAGGGGTTCAAAGCTCTGCTCGGGCATGAGCAGGGCCCGCGCGAAGCGCTCGGCATCCCGCTGGTCGTAGGGGCGGCCGACCTGTCCCGTGGCGACCGCGTGGCTATAGAGGCACAGCGCGGCGACGAAGCGGCGGTCGGGGTGGTCGGGCTCGAGGACCTCGATCTGCGCGGCGAAGTACACACGCTCGGCGGCCAACGCGGCCACGCGGTGACGGAAGACGATGAGGCGCATACTGGTCTTAGGTCGGGAGGCCCGGATGCTCGCCCCCTGCGGCTAGGTGCGAAGGTGGGCAATCGCTTCGGTCGAGGGCGTCATTTGGCCAGCGGTGACGCAGGGGATCCCGTGCCGAGATCCAACCCGGATATGGTCGCCATGCAGGATGACGATGGCTCGCACTGTCGTTGACGCCTGACCATGTCAAGTCCGCCAACCCAGCATGTGGCCGCCCAGCGCCTGTGAGCCAGGTCCGCGCCAAACCGCTGGCATCTCCCGTCTTCGAGTACCGCTTGATGGGGTGGTCCAAGTTGCTCGGTGGCGTCGCCCTCGGCGTCTTCGCGGTGACCGTGGACGAGCCGGCCGCGGCGGTCGCAGGGTGGCTGGTCGGCGCCGTCTGGTTTGGCGCCTGGATGTACGTCGTGGTCCGGCGCTCCCTGCGGCGGTCGGTCGGTCATCTGGCGCCCCTGCGGACGTCCGAGCGAGAGCCTGTCTGGCTCACGGTCCGTCGTATCGCTCTAGGGGAGTCCGTAGCGCTCGCGATCCTCGCTGCGATTGCACTCGGATTGGGCGCGCCCTACCTCGTGGGCGGTCTCAGCGCCGGCCACGGCGCCGCGCTGCTACTGACGAGCCGTTGGCTGCGGAAGTGGCAAGAAGATCATGGCGGTCGCCTCGTGGGGGAGCCGGGGTGGCGTTGGAGCGGAGGCGCCCGGAGCCAACGTCACACGGTCACCGTCTCGCGGAATCTCTATCTCGTGCCGGACACCGACGCCCCCGCATGAGCATCGCCGGGACGTCGGCGCGCAACCTCCGATAGGCAGCCGCTCGTGGCTCACCTGGTCGCGGATCCAGATCCACTCTTGGCGAACGCTGGCGCCGAACTTTGCCAGGAGCTGGGCAGGCGGACGTGCCGTCGTGGCCGGATCGGTCCCTGCGTTAAATGCAAACGGCCGCGTGAGCGAGCGGTGGGCAGGGACTCGGGGGGAGGCGGAAGGTGGCCACCCAATGCCGACATCCTTGTGGCACTTCGGCGCCCGAGGTCAACATGGCTCCGGCCTCGAGGCCCCAGGCGCACGGCCCGGTACCGGTCGTGCGACGGGCAGGGGCGGCGCGCTCCGCCGGCAGGCACGCCGCGTCTCAACGCAGCGTGCCTACGGGCCGACGGAGGGTAGGATCAGCATATGGCCGACCTTCTTACACGCGTTCATGGTGAGATTCGTGCGCGGATGCAGGAGCTGCGCCCCTTTGTGCAAGAGGAAGCCAAGTTACGCGCCGCGCTGCAGGCCATCGGTGCCCCCGCTCCCGGGGAGGGCAACGGTGGACGCAAGCCGTCGAACCGTCGTACGCCGGCTCGGCCGCGGACCGCCGCCGCTCGCGGGGCGATCCGTCAGCGGGTCATTGACTACGTAACGACCAACCCCGGCTCGACGGCCAGCGACGTGGCGAGGGCGCTCGGACTGAATCGCAACTCGGTCGCGACCCGGCTGGCGCAGCTCTCCAAGGACGGAAAGCTCAAGAAGGCCGCCCGGGGCTACTCGGCCTAGCCTCCGGCTGGAGCCCAGCGCCGTGGCATGCCCGCGCACCATTCGATGATCGCCGCGACGCACGGGACTCAGAGCGGGCGTGGCGTGCCAGCCGATAGCCGCCACGCATCGTCGAGGGCGCGCAGGGCTGCCCGCACCCGCACAAGCTGATCGTCGACCGTCCGCATCGGCGGCGAACGACCGCTTAAATGCGAAAGGTCCCTGTGTCGAGACCCTTCGCAGTGACGAACCCCCGCCTGCCCAGCGCACAGACGGGGATGCGGGCGCCTGGCTATCGGATCGCCGATTCAGCGCGGAGTGCAGCCCGCGCCCGCACGAGCCGCCGATCGACGGTTCGCCACGTGACGCCGAGGTGCTGGGCAATCTCGTCGTAGGTGCAGCCGGCGAGCTTGAGGCTGAGGAACGTCCGCTGGCGCTCCGGCAGCGCAGCGACTGCGGCGAGCGCTTCGAGCACCTCGCAGTGCGCGTAGGGGGCGTCGGGCGGCGAGGTGTCCCGGGCCGCTCGCGGAGCTGGGTCGTCGGCTCGGAGACCGCTGAGCGAGACGGTGACGCGGTCGTGGCGGGCGAGGCGGACGGCCTCGCGGCGCGCGACGACGCGCAGCCAGCCGACGATGCTCGTCCGTTCGGGCTGGCGGGCGATCAGCTCGGCCCAGGCGAACGCGCACGCGTCCTCGATGACCTGCGGACGCGCGCTGACGTCGATGGCCACCAGCTGCAGCAGGCGCGTGTGGTGGGTGCGGTAGAGGGTCTCCTCGTCGCCGCGCAGGGCGGGACGGGACGATGTGGCGGCGGACATGCCGCCTCCTTTCCGGATTGAAGGAGACGCGTGGCGCCGCCTCGCGTCACGCGTCCTTATCCCCGGCTCCGACCAAGAGGCCGGGCTGGGACAGGCGTCCAACGTGCCGTCGCGGTCAGTGGTGCGCGGATGCGCCCGATCGCGGATCGACGGCGAGGGAGCTGGGGGAGGGGTCGCCCCGGCTCGCGGTTGAGCGAGGTGCGACGGCGGTCAGCTGGAGGACCGGCGAGCGCGCTTGCTCCTCGCCGCGGGCGACCGGCTCGTCAGCCACACGTCGGCGGCGCGCGCGGCGGCCGCGCGATCCTCCATGGCCAATCCGCGCCCGGCCAGGCGGCGCAGCTTGCCGTCGTCGAGGCCGACGCCGACTGCGTAGCGCAGGCGGTCGGCCATCTCGGCAGCCTGCACCGAGGACAGAACCTCGAGCTCGGCGCGGTCGTAGTAGAAGCGACACAGCTCGATCACGGTGTCCACGCTCACCGCACATTCGCTCGCGGCGTCGGTGAGCGCCCGCGGGCGCTCAGCGACGACCTCGGCCTCCTCCTGGTCGCTGTCAACCCCGGCCGCAGGCTCCGCGTCTGCGAGCTCACTGGGTTCGGTGACCGGGGCGATGTCGGCGTCGGGGTCCTCGACGCCGAGCTCGTCGGGGGTGTAGACCGGGGTGCCGGCCGTGAGGTCGGGGCAGTGCAGCCCGACGCCGTTGGACATCGCCCGCGCGAACTTCATGTTGCGCGGGAACTTCGTGTGGTTGGACGGCTTGCCCGAGCGCGTCGGCCGATCCAGGCCGGCGCGCTGGGCGTCGTCCTCGGTGAACGTGACGGTCGGCTCGAGCTTCTCGCCGTGGCGATAGAAGTCGATCGCGCAGCGCTCGTTGGTCCACTCGACGACCTTGTAGTCGTAGACGGGCGACTGGCGCACCAGCGCGGCGAGGATGCGCGCGCCGACGACGGGCTTTCCGTCGATCAGGTGGATGTCGGACATGGCCGCGAACGGGCCGATGCCGAGCTCGCGGCCGGCCAGGATCTTGACCACGGCTTGGCTGACGCGGGTGATGTCGGGAAACAGGCCCGAGCGGGCCATGACCTGGCCGACGGCGAGGGGGTCGGTCATGGGGCCGACCCGCCGCTCGCTCGGCAGACTCGGAGGCGCCCCGTTGGCAGCGGACGGCGAAGCGGGCGTGGACATGCAGGCTCCTTTCGGGAGACGGGTGGGAATGCGGGGATCGACGCCGGGCGACCATGCGCTCAGGGCTCGATCACCAGGCGCAGCGGCTCGGGGTCGAGGAGTCGGTCGAGGACGTCGACTGGCTCGAGGTAGCTGACGATCAGCTGGCACAGGACGCCGCGCACCGCGGCGCGGGCATGAGCCCTGTCGGCGCCGCGCGCGATGGCGCCGAGCACCTGGGGAAGGTGAGCGATGACGCGTCCATCGAGCTCGTCCTCGTAGAGGACGGTGAGCGCGATGACGAGCGGCTCATCGCCGTGGGTGGTGACAGTCATGCCCGCCGTGGTAGCGATGCTGTCGGCGGGTTGGGACGCGCGCGGCCGGCGGATCGCCGGGTCGCTCTAGCGGCTGCCAGGCCGCTGGGTGCCCGGCGTCCGAAGTGCCTGCTCGCGGGGCCGTGGCTCCGGCTGAGATGATCGCGGGATGCCACGGACGGTGGTCGTGCTCGAGGTTCGTTTTCGCCTGGTACCGGGGCACCGCGATCGATGCCGGCGGTTGACGGCGCGATTGGCGCAGCGCTTTCGGTTCATGCCTGATTCGGCTGAGCGAATCGGTCGGGACGTCGTGGAGATCCCGTTCCCGCGCCGACGCGATATCCACGAGGCGCGTCGCGAGGTCGCTTTGGTCTTGGACTCAATCGATCCGGATTGGCGGCGCTATTGCCGCATGGTCTCCGGCGACTGAGCCCTTCTAGGTACGCGGGTGCAGCCAGTCGACGCGATCGGGCAGCGCGTCGACGGTGGGGTGCGCCCGCAGGTAATCGTCCAGCGCGCGGACGTAGACCCCGACGGTGTTGCGTGACCGCGGCATGGCGACGTCCCAGGTGAGCAGGACCCCGTGGTGCTGGATGCCTTCGCCGGCCAGGCGCACGATGATCGCCATGAAGTCGGCGACGTAACCGGGCCGCTCATCGTCGCAACTGTTTGTTGGCAGACCTCCTCCTTAAG
>JAXDHQ010000018.1:0-25176 GCA_034664395.1 Solirubrobacteraceae bacterium
AGGGCTGCGACTTCGCGCCCGTCGGCATCGAGGTGGCGGCCCTGCGGGGCGACGGCCACCTCGTCGCGGTGGCGCTCTCGATCACGGCGACGCTGGGATTGCCCCTCGGCTTCACCGCCTTCGTCCGCGAGGTCGGCGACCCCGCGCGCGCCCGCGCGGTGCTGGCGCGGGTCTAGCCCGCGCGGCGCCGGCGCGCCGCCGGGGCGAGCGCCGGGTTCTGCCAGCCGGCGTCGGTCGGGTTGAGCGTCGTCCCCGGCGGGACGATCTCGTCGATGCGGTCCAGCACGTCGGTCGGCAGGCTGAGGTCCGCCGCGCCGAGCTGCGACTCGAGCTGCTCCATCGTCCGCGGCCCGATGATCGCCGACGTCACCGCCGGATGCTCGAGCACGAACGCGATCGCCATGTCGACCAGCGAGATCCCGGCGTCCTCGGCGAGCCGCGCGAGCGCCTCGGCCGCCTCGAGCTTGCGCTGGTTGCCGGGCAGCGACATGTCGTAGCGCTGGGGGATGCGGTCGGCCCGATGCGACGTCGGCAGCTCGCGGTCGGCGCGGTAGCGGCCGGTCAGCCAACCGCCGGCCAGCGGGCTCCACGTGATCACGCCCATGCCGTAGCGCTGGCACACGGGCAGCACGTCGGCCTCGACGCCGCGCACGAGGATCGAGTAGGGCGGCTGCTCGCACACGAAGCGCTCGCGCGTCCGGCGCTCGGCCACCCACTGGGCCTCGACGATCTGGTCGGCGGGGAAGGTCGAGCTGCCGAAGTAGCGGATCTTGCCCGCGCGCACGAGATCGGTCAGGGCGCCGAGCGTCTCGTCGACGTCGGTGTCGGACTCGGGACGGTGGATCTGGTAGAGGTCGATCCAGTCCGTGCGCAGGCGCCGCAGGCTGTTGTCGACCTCGGTCGTGATCCAGCGGCGGGAGTTGCCGAACTGGTTGGGGTCGTCGCCCATGCTCCCGTGGACCTTGGTCGCGAGCACCACCTGCTCGCGACGGCCGCCGGCGAGCGCCTTGCCGACGATCTCCTCCGACTCGCCGCGCGCGTACACGTCGGCGGTGTCGATGAAGTTGATGCCGGCGTCCAGCGCGCGGTGGATGATCCGGATCGAGTCGTCGTGGTCGGTGTTGCCCCACGCGCCGAACATCATCGCCCCGAGGCACAGCGGGCTGACCTTGACGCCGGTACGGCCGAGCGTGCGCAGCTCCATGCCTGCACTCTACGCAGGCCCTCGCGCCGGCCATGCGGCAAGCTGCCGGCCATGATCGGCCTGCGCCCGCCCCGCCACGACGACGCTCCCGCCATCGCGGCGATCTACAACGACGGGATCGCCGAGCGCCAGGCCACGTTCGAGACGCGTCCGCGCGAGGCGGCCGAGGTCGAGGCCTGGCTCGACGGCGGGCTGCCGTTCCTCGTCGCCGTCGTCGGCGGCCGCGTGGCGGGCTGGGCGCGGGTGACCCCGGTCTCCGACCGCTGCGCCTACGCCGGCGTGGGCGAGCACGGCGTGTACGTCGACCCGGACGCCCGCGGTCGAGGCGTGGGCCGCGCGCTGCTGTCGGAGCTGTGCGCCGAGGCCGAGCGCCGCGGCATGCACAAGCTCACGAGCCGGATCCTCACCACCAACGCCGCCAGCCGGGCGCTGCATCTCGCTTGCGACTTCGTGGAGGTCGGCGTCCAGCGCCGCCACGGGCGCCTCGACGGCGAGTGGCGCGACTGCGTGCTGGTCGAGCGCCTGCTCGGCGACGCGGCGGCCTGAGTCAGCCCCGCAGCGCCGCCCACACGCGCTGCGGGCTCATCGGCAGCTCGCGCAGGCGCACGCCGACCGCGGCGTGGATCGCGTTGGCGACCGCGGCCGGGGCGGCGATGACGGGAGGCTCGCCCACGCCCTTGGCGCCGAACGGCCCGTCGGGCGCCGGCACCTCGACGATCTCCGTGGCGATGGGCGGGACGGTGTCGAACGACGGCATCGCGTACTCCATCAGCGTGCCCGTGCGGAGCTGGCCGGCCTCGTCGTGCTCGAGCGCCTCCAGCAGCGCCCAGCCGAGCCCCTGTGCGGCGCCGCCGTGGAGCTGGCCCTCGACCAGCGCGGGGTTGAGCGCGCGCCCGACGTCCTGGATGACCGCGTGCTCGACGACGCTCACGCGGCCGGTCTCGCGGTCGACGCGCACGTGCGAGAGGTGCGCGGCCGCGCCCGGGGCGCGGCTGGTCTGGGCCGAGCCGCCGTGGCCCTCGATCGGCTCGTGGCGCCCGCCGAAGGTGAGCACGCTCGAGGCGATCTCGTCCAGGCCGCGCGCGCGGCTGGGGCTGCCCACCGGGCGCACGGTGCCGTCGACGATCTCGAGGTCCTCGGGGGCGATCTCGAGCTCGTGGGCGGCCACGGCGAGCAGCCGCTCGCGCGCCTCGTCGGCGGCGCGCTGCACGGCGCGACCGACGGTGTAGATCACCTTGCTGCCGCCGCTGACGCCGGCGTACGGCGACGCCGAGGTGTCGGCGGCGACGACGCGCACGCGGTCGGCGGCGACGCCGAACGCCTCCGCGGCGATCGTCGCGAACACGGTCTCGGTGCCCGACATGTCGACCGCCCCGGTGACCACGGTCAGGCGCCCGTCGGAGTCCAGGCGGCAGATGGCGGCGGCCGGCTCGAGGCCGCCGGGCCAGTACCCGAGCGCCACGCCGACGCCCTCGCCGTCGGGCAGATCGCCGCGCCGCGCCCACAGCGCGTGCTCGCGGGCGCGCTCGAGGACGGCGTTCCCGCCGAACGGCGGGAACGGCACGCCGTCGATGCCGACGTCGCCCTCGCGCAGGACGTTGCGCAGGCGCAGCTCGATCGGATCGAGGCCGAGGTCGTGCGCGAGCTCGTCGATCAGCGACTCGATGGCGAACGCGGCCGGCGGGGCGCCGGGGGCGCGGTAGGCGCCCATGCCGACGCGGTTGGTGGCGACGCCGTAGCCGCGCAGCTCGTGTGCGCGCCAGCGATAGGGGCCGGCGGCGAGGAGGGACGAGATCGCCTCGGCGCCCCACTCGTCGTTGGCGCCGCGGTCGCACACGACCCGGCCGCGGACCGCGGTGAGCTCCCCGTCGCCGGTGGCGCCCGCCTCGAGCTCGATGAGCTCGGCCGGCGCCGGGTTGGCGGCGGCCATGTCCTCGCTGCGCGTCAGCGCCAGGCGGACGGGGCGGCGCAGCTTCACCGCCGCGGCCGCCGCGAGCGGCTCGAGCACGAGCAGCTTGCCGCCGAAGGCGCCGCCCAGCGGCGCCGGGCGCACGCGCACCCGGTCGAGCGGCATCCCGAGCAGCTCGGCGAGCTGCTGGCGGGCGGCGAAGGCGCCCTGGGTCCCGGCGCTGACGACGAGGTCGCCCTCGGGCTCGAGCCACGCGGTGGCGGCCTGCGGCTCGAGGTAGCCCTGGTGGACCCAGCTCGTGCGAAAGCGCGCGGACGCGCGCGCGTCGCTGCCGGCGAGCGCGCCGGGGGCATCGCCGCCCGCCAGCCGCTGACGGCCGAGGACGTTGTCGGAGAGGTCCTCCTCGTCGGCCTCGTCCTCGCCGCCGCCGACGGCGGCGTGCGCCGAGCCGACGTCCTCGCCGTCGCCCGCCGCGCGGTCTCGACGCGCCGGATCGGCGCCGGGCGCCATCGCCGCCTCGAGGTCGAGCACGACGGGCAGCGGCTCGCACTCCACCACGACGAGCTCGACGCCGTCGGCGGCCGCGGCCTCGGACTCGGCCACGACGAGCGCCACCGGCTGGCCGGCGTACACGACCTCGCGCCGCGCCAGCGGCTCGCGCGCGCGGCCGGGGCCGCCGGTCGCGATCGGCAGGTCGTCGGCGGTCAGGACGGCGACGACGCCGGGGACGGCGCGCGCCTGCTCGGTGTCGATCGACGCGATCAGCGCATGGGCCTCGGCGGCGAGCACGAGGCGTCCGTGCAGGAGGCCGAGGACGGGCAGGTCGGCCGCGTAGCGCGTGACCCCCCGCACCTTCGCCTCGCCGTCCAGGCGCCGCCGCGCCACGCCGATGCTGGAGGTCATCGTTCACACGATAGAGCGCGGCTCCCGACGCGATCACCGGCACCGCGTGCGTGTTACGCTCATGTAACAGATGGCGGTCGACAACGATCTCCTGACCGGCGCGCACCGCGCCGTCGAGCGCTGGGGCTGGCAGCGGGCCACCCTCGAGCGGATCGCCGAGGAGGCGGGCGTGTCGCGCATGACGCTGCACCGCCGCGGCGTGACCCGCGAGGCGCTGTTGCGGGCCCTCGCCGACCGCCTGGAGATCGCCTATCGCTCAGGCATGTGGCCAGCGCTGACCGCGAGCGGATCCGCCGACGAGCGCCTGCGCCTGGCGCTGCACGGCTATTGCGACGCGGTCGAGGCCCACCTCGAGGTGCTGGTGGCGCTCGAGGAGTCCGACCACCACGCGATCTTCCACGACGAGGGCCCGCGCGGCCTCAGCCGCCCCGCGTTCACCGAGCCGATCCGGCGCCTGCTCGAGGACGGCATGGCCGACGGCACGCTCGTGACCGCCGACCCCGAGGAGACCGCGACCGTCCTGGTCAACCTCGTCGGCTGGAGCTACCGCCACCTGCGCCGCGGCCACGGCTGGGCGCCCGAGCGCGCCCGCGAGCAGGTGCTGCGCATCGCGCTGGAGGGAGTCGCGTCCCGGTGAACGGCGCGATGGATCGCCGCAGCCTCGCCGTCCTCGCCGCCGGTCACGTGTGTGCCGACATGGCGCAGGGCGCGGTGCCGGCGCTGCTGCCGTTCCTCGTCGCCCAGCGCGGGCTGTCCTACGGGGCGGCCGCCGCGCTCATCACCGCGACGAGCGTCGGCTCCTCGGTCATCCAGCCGCTGTTCGGTGTGGGGTCGGACCGCCTGTCGCTGCCGTGGCTCATGCCCCTGGGCGTGCTGCTCGCCGGCCTCGGCGTCGCGCTGGTGGGCGAGACCTCCAGCTACGCGGCGACCGCCGGCGCGGTCGCGCTGAGCGGCGTCGGCGTCGCCGCCTTCCACCCCGAGGCCGCCCGCTTCGCCAACCACGTCTCCGGCGACCGGCGCGGCCAGGGGATGAGCCTGTTCTCGCTCGGCGGCAACGCCGGCTTCGCGCTCGGACCGATCCTCGTCACGCCGATCGTGCTGACCCTCGGCCTGCACGCGACGCTGCTGCTGGCGATCCTGCCCGCGATCGTCGCCGCCGTCCTCGCGTTCGAGCTCGGCCGCCTGCGCCGCGTCGCGGCCGCCCAGGTCGAGCATGCGGCGCGCACGGCGGATCCGGCCGACGCCGATCCCGATACGTGGGGTCCGTTCCTGGCGCTCGGCGGCGTGATCGGGCTGCGCTCGTGCATCTACTTCGGCCTGCAGGCCTTCGTGCCGGCGTGGTTCATCGCCCACCTGGGCACGAGCGCGGGGGCCGGCAACGCGGCGCTCACCGCCATGCTCGTGGCGGGAGCCGTCGGGACGTTCGTCGGCGGCCGCGTGGTCGACCGGGTCGGGCGCCGGCGGCTGCTCGTGGGCTCGACCGCGCTGCTCGTCCCGCTCATCGTCGCGTTCGTGCTCTGCCCCAGCCCGCTGCTGGCCGGCGCCGTGCTGGCGCTCGTCGGCCTGGCGACGATCGCGACCTTCTCGGTCACCGTGGTGATGGGCCAGGAGTACCTGCCCTCGCGCCTGGGCCTGGCGTCGGGCGTGACCCTCGGGCTGGCGATCGGCGTCGGCGGGGTCGCCGCGGCCGTGATGGGAGTGCTCGCCGACGCCGAGGGCCTGTCGGCGGTGATGTGGCTGATCGCCGCGCTGCCGCTGCCGATGCTCCTCGTGGCCCGCACGCTGCCGGTGACCCGCGCCGAGCGCCGCGCGCGCGGCGCGTCGATCCCGCTCGTCGAGGGGACGTAGCCTACGGCGCCGCGTCCGCGCGGACGCGGGCCCACGCCTCGTGCACGACCCGCCGCCGGCGCCCGGCGGCCGCCTTCACGAGCTGCACGGCCGCGGTCTCGGCGGCCGCCGGGCCCGGCGCGGCGATGCGGAACTCGTCGCTCATCGCCACCGGCGCGCCGCCGTCGGGCCCGGCGTACGTGACGCCGGCATCGACGAGGAACGCGAGCTGTCCGTGGCCGTTGGTCTCCATGGCGGCCAGCATCTCGCCGGGCCGGGGCCGGCCGCGTCGACCGGCGGGCCCAAGATCGCGGGCGCGGGTTGGACGGCCGGTCGCTACGCCGGCCGCCGGCGACCGCCGACCATCTGACCATGGAGCAGGTGATCCGGTTGACGGACGCGGACCCGGCCTCGCTGGAGCGGCGCCTGCGGCGCGTCCTCGGGCACGACGCGCTGACGGTCCGCGTCGCGCGGTTCACCTACTGGTACACCGGGCGCCCGCCGGTGCACGAGGCCATCCTCATCCGCTCGCCCGACGCCACCGGCCGCTGACGGCGCTGTCCGCTACGGTCCCGCGCCGGCCGTGCGGCGGGTGACGAGGAGGGTGGACCGTGGAGCTGGGCGATCGGGTCGTGGTGGTGACCGGCGGCGGATCGGGGATCGGCCGCGCGATGGCGCTGCGCTTCGTGGAGGAGGGGGCGCGTGGCGTCGCGATCGCCGACCTCGACGGCGAGGCGGCGGCCGCCGTGGCCGCGCAGGCGGGCCCGCGGGCGCTGGCGGTCGCGTGCGACGTGGCCGACGAGCGCGCCATCGCCGAACTCGTCGCTCGCACCGAGGAGGCCTTCGGCCCCATCGACCTCTACTGCGCCAACGCCGGCGTGGCGCGGGGCACCGATCTGGACACCCCGGTGGCCGACTGGGAGCTCAGCTTCGAGGTCAACGTGCACGCGCACGTGCGGGCGGCGCGGGTGCTGCTCCCGTCGTGGCTCGAGCGCGGAGAGGGCTACTTCCTCGCCACCGCGTCGGCCGCGGGCCTGCTCACGCAGATCGGCTCGGCGCCCTACGCGGTGACCAAGCACGCCGCCGTGGCCTTCGCCGAGTGGCTGTCGGTGACCTACGGCGACCGCGGCGTGCGCGCGAGCTGCCTGTGCCCGATGGGCGTCGACACCCCGCTCCTGCGCGGCCAGCCGTCGGCGAGCGAGGACGAGCGCGTGGCCGGGCGCGTGGTGGCCGCCGCGGGCGACGTGCTCCAGCCCGAGCAGGTCGCCGACGTGGTCGTGGAGGCGCTGGCGCAGGAGCGCTTCCTCGTCCTCCCGCACCCGGAGGTGCTGGAGTTCTTCCAGCGCAAGGCCGCCGACTACGACCGCTGGCTGGCCGGGATGCGGCGCCTGCAGGCGCGCGTCCAGGCGGCGCCGGGCTGAACGGCGCGCGGCGCCCCGCGGGCGGTTGCCGTTGGACCGTCCGCGGGTGCGATGGCTACCCTCGGGAGCATGGTCCGGCGACTCGTGGTGCCCCTGGCGACCCTCGGCGTCGCCGCCGTCGCGCTGGCCCCGGGGGCCGCGGGGGCGCGCCCCGGCGCGACCGCGCAGGCCGCGAGCACCGTGCGCGACGCCTCGGGCTGCGGGCCGCAGCGCTCGGGCGAGCAGTGCGGCCCCGGCCGTGGCCGGCGGACGACCGGCGGCGGGGAGAAGGTCTCCCATAAGGGCTGGCCCGCGGTGACCGGGATCCTGTGGCAGGTCCTCGACGACGCCGGCCACAGCCGCGTGGGCACCGAGCTCAACGACGAGCTGCTCGGCCACCACGGCTCGGACTCGATCTCGGGCCGCGGCGGCGACGACATCATCTGGGGCGACTCGGACCCGGTCGGCAACGGCACGAGCCAGCGCGACGTCCTCCGCGGCGGCGACGGCAACGACTGGATCTATCCCAGCCACGGCGTCACCACGGTCCTCGCCGGGGCGGGCAACGACTACATCTGGGCGTTCTACGGCCGCGGGACGATCGACTGCGGCCCCGGCGACGACACCGTCCGCATCCGACTCGGCGGCGCCTTCCGCGTGCGCAACTGCGAGCACGTCAACCACTTCTGCGCCTTCGGCAACAACGGCCACGGCGGCTGCCGCAAGCCGGGCGAGCCGAAGGCGCGCGCGGCCCGGGTCTTCCGGCCGCCGTCGGGGCGGCCGTAGGTCCCTGGCGGTTCGCCGCCACGGCGTTTCGCGGCGCTGTGCGGTTGGCTGCCGGCCTGCGCGGCGCTTCGCGGCCAGGGCACCGAGGGGAAGCGAAGTCGGGGCCGTTTCGTGATGAAGCGGGGGTCCGCCGTCGCAGTGGCGCACGCGGCGCTGGGGGTGGGCTGACTTATCCCCCCATGCGGTGGCTTTCCCAGCCCACCCCCGGGTTGCGAGCGCAATCCGCGTCAGCGCTGCCGTCACCTGTCACAGCCCTGCGGCGCCGCTGCTCAGCACGACCGCGCCGCCGCCGCCCGCGATCCACTGGACCGCCTAAGCGAAGCCCAGCTTCGCCACAGGGGTCCAGTACCACGAGGGGATCGCCACGAGGGGAACGCCCCCCTGCCGGCGTCGGTGGTGGACAGGGCACCGAGGGGAAGCGAAGTCGGGGGCGTCTCGTGACGAAGTCGGGGTCCGCCGTCGCAGCGGCGCCCGCGGCGCTGGGGGTGGGCTCTCTGCAACTCGACTATCGAGTTCAAACGAGCCCACCCCCCATCGCGAGCTTGCAGATGTGCCGGCGCACGCCCGGTTCGTCACGCCATCGCGCCGCCCCTGTGGCGCTCGACCCCGCGCGGCGCTCGACCCGCGGCCGCTGGTGCACTTAAGCGACATTCAGCGTCGCCAAAGTGCAGAAGCGCCGCGACGCGACCGCCACCCGCGACGGCGCACACCAGCAACGTCACGAGACTGCGCAGGCTCTCTCCCCTCGATGCCCTGGCCGCGCACCCGCGCGGACGGCGGCGGAACGGGAGCGCACCCGCGCCAGCGCGCGCGGCCCACGCCCTACGCCGCCCGCGCCGGATCCGCCGCCACGGGTCGCTCGCCCAGCGCACGGCCGCCGCCGCTCGGGCCCGACGGCCACCAGATCCGGTCGCCGAGGACCTCGACCGCGGCCGGGACCATGATCGTCCGCACGACGAAGGTGTCGAGCAGGATGCCGACCGCGACCATGAAGCCGATGTCGAAGACGATCGTCACCGGCAGGGTCATCAGCACCGCGAACGTGCCGGCGAGGATCACCCCGGCGCTCGTGATCACCGGCCCGGTCACGGCCAGCGCCCGGAGCATCCCCTCGCGCGTGCCGACCACGCGCGCCTCCTCGCGCACGCGGCTCATGAGGAAGATCGTGTAGTCGGTGCCGAGCGCGACGAGGAAGATGAACGCGTAGGTGGGCAGCGAGACGTCGACGCCGGCGTCGCCCGCGACGTAGCGGAAGAACAGCAGCGAGAGCCCGAGCGTCCCGAAGAACGAGATCACCACCGTGGCCATGAGCACGATCGGCGCCACCACCGCCCGGAGGAGCACGCCGAGGATCGCCGCGATGACGAGCAGCGCCAGCGGCACGATGACGCGCAGGTCGCGCGCCGCGGTGGCGTTGTAGTCCTCCTGGACCGCGCTGCCGGCCCCGACCAGGGCGTGCACCCCGGGACCGAGCCCCGCGAGCCGCTCGCGCATCGTCGAGACGCGGGCGAGCGCGCTCGCCGCGAACGGGTCGTCGGAGAAGACCACCGACAAGCGCTGCACGCGGCCGTCGCGCGAGGGCTGCGCCGGCCCGATCGCCGCCACGCGCGGCACCGTGGCCAGGCGCCGGCGGACCGCGGCCACGTCAGCGGCGGTCACCGCGCCGCCGTCGCGCACGACCACGACCGTCGTGGGCGCCAGCGCGCCCGCCGGGAACGAACGGGCGAGCAGGTCGAAGCCGGTCACGCTCTCGGTCGACTTCTTGAAGAACCCGTTGGCGCTGTAGTCCTCCTTGTAGGCGAGCAGCCCCAGACCGCCGACAGCGAACAGCGCGAGCGTGGCGGCCAGCGCTGCGCCCGGCCGCCGCAGGACGCGGTCGCCCAGCCGGCGCCACGCGCCCTCGCGCTCGTGGTACTCGGCGTCGGGCTGGAAGGCGACCAGGCGCCGGCGCGGCCAGAACCCGCGGCGCCCGGCGATCGCCAGCAGCGCGGGGAGGAGCGTCAGGCCGGCCAGCAGGGCGACCCCCACCCCGATCGCCGCGACCGGACCGAGCGACTGCGTCGAGCCCAGGCGGGCGACGAGGAGCACGAGCATCGCCAGCACGACGGTCAGCCCGCTGGCCAGGATCGCCGGCCCGGCGCGGCGCATGGCGTGCGCCATCGCCTCGTGCTTGTCCCGCGCGTGGCGCAGCTCCTCGCGATAGCGCGAGACCAGCAGCAGGCAGTAGTCGGTGCCGACACCGAACATGAGCACCACGAGGATCGTGGTCGCGTTCTGGCTGACCGTCGCGCCCGAGCGCCCGTACAGGTAGATGAGGCCCGAGGCGATCGCATAGGCGACGCCGACCACCACCAGCGGGATCAGCGCGACTACCAGCGCGCGGTAGATCGCCCCCAGCAGCACCAGCACGAGCAGCACCGTGGCGAAGAGCAGCTTGGTGTCGACGTTGCCGAACACCTCCTGGAAGTCCGCGTTGATGCCGAGCGCGCCGGTGACGTACGTCTGCAGTCCATCGCGTCCGGCGACGACGCCGCGCAGCTCCTTGCCCCAGTCGGCGAGCTTGGCGTTGTCGTCGGGCACCGCGACGATCGTGTAGGCCAGCGAGCGATCGGGCGCGACGAGCGATGGTGGGGCCCCCGGGGCGAACGGCACCACCGGGGCGCTCACCAGCGGCAGCCTCGCGGCCGCCCGCCGGGCGTCGTCCGCGATGCGCGCGCGGTCGGTCGCGGTCAGCCCGCCCGGCCGGCGGTAGACGATCAGCCCGTCGACCGTCGACCCGTCGTACTCACGCGCGAACAGCCTCAGGACGCGCGTCGACTCGGCGTTCTTGGGGAGGAACGACTCCGTGCGGTTGTCGGTGATCTGCGAGACCTTCGCGCCCAGCGGCGCGAAGACGGCGGCCAGCGCCAGCCATCCGAGCAGGACCAGCCACGTGGTGCGGCGGCCGGTGACGAAGGCGGCCACGGGCCCCATGACCCCGACCTTAGGTCAGGCTCATGTGCAACCGCAACGTATTGCCCGGCGGTCCGGGCCGCAGCTCGACGAGATCGCAGAGCTGGTTGATCAGCCACAGGCCGCGGCCACCCGGGCGGGTGGCGTCGGGGCGGCGGCGCCCGGCCAACGGGTCGGTGATCCGCCCGCCGTCGGTGATCTCGCAGATGAGGTGCGCGTCCTGCTCCCAGATGCGCACGGTGCCCGGCCGGCCGGCGTGGATCAGCGCGTTGGTCGCCGCCTCGTTGGCCGCGAGCAGCAGGTCGTCGACGCGGTCGCGCTCGAGGCCGCCGGCGACCGCGTGCGCCTCGATGAACTGGCGCAGGCCGGCGAGGTCGTAGGTGATCGGCACCTCGCTGAACGGCTCCGCGGGCGCGGGCAGCGAGCTCCCGGTCGTGCGGTACACGACGCGCGGATCGGTGTAGTGCGCGCTGGCGTAGCGGTCCCCGCTCAACGAGAGCATGGTCGGGTGGGTCCGCTCGACGTCGGCGAGCACGCGGGGCTCGAGGCGCTCGGCGTCGTAGGGGCACAGGATCGTGGCGTTCGCGTCGGCGAAGGCGAGGTTGATGAGGCCCTCGTGGCGCGTGGCCTCGACCATCTCGCGCGGCCGTCGCCCGGACCAGATCGGCTCGCCGACGAAGCGCACGCGCTGGCCGCCGTGCCCGTCGACCCACTCGCGCACGAACGGGATGATGCGACCCGGGTTGCGTCCCAGCTCCTCCATGTCGACGAACCGGACCGCGTCGGCGGCGCGGCCCAGGCCGTGGCGCAGCGCCGCGATCCGCGGCGCCGGGACGGCCACCAGGATGGGCTCACCGTCGGCCAGCCCCTCGTCGACGAAGCCCCCCACACCCCGTTGAAACTCCTCTAGCGTGCGGTACAGCAGCGCGTCGTGCGCGAACCGGCCGTGCGTGCAGGTCGCGCTCGGCACCGCCGCGAGTCTACCCCACGGCCGCTGCGCCCAGGCGCTCCGACGGACCCCGTGCAGCGCCGATTGCGCGCCCCCGGCGGGCTCACCGGACGACGAGCTCCAGCATGCGTATCGGCGTGACGGGATGGGCCAGCTCGCACGCCGCGAGGGGACTGCCCGCGGCCTCCCGGAGGATTGCGAGCGCTCGTCCCGGGTGGGGCTCCCAGACGAGCACGTCGACGTCGCCCAGCGCCTTCGGCGATCTACCGCTCATGCCTTGCGCTCTGACGCAAAACCTGTCACACCTTAGTATGCTAGAAGTCTCACCTTAACGAATATTCGTGACACTGTGAGCGTAACGACCGTACCGCCGGTGCGGGGGAGCTGACACGGCCATGGCGCAGTCGGGCCGCACGACGCGGACGGAGCGGGCGTACCGGTATCTCGTGGCCGAGGTCAACCGGGGGCGCTGGCAGGCCGGCGACACGCTGTCGACCTACGCGCTCGCCGAGGAGCTGGACATGAGCCGCACGCCGGTCCTCGAGGCGCTCAAGCGGCTCGAGGCCGACGGCCTCGTCGAGATCATCCCCCAGGTCGGATGCCGGGTGGTGGGCCAGAGCACGGGCGCCGTGGAGGAGCTGCTCGCGGTGCGCGAGGCGCTCGAGGGACTGGCCGCGGCCGCGGCGGCCAAGCACGCCGACGACGACGCGCTCGCCGAGCTCGAGGCCACGCTGCGGCGCCTGGAGCGGGCGGCCGAGCGCGGCGACCGCCCAGCCTACGACGAGCTCTATCAGCGGTTTCACCTCGGCGTCGCCGCGGCGTCGGGCATGCCCCGGCTGGCCGACGCGCTGCGCAGCGTGTGGGCGCCGCTGCGCTACCAGCTCGGCCGCCTGCCGGTGTCCGACGAGCAGCTTCGCAACTCGGTGGCCGAGCACGAGGACGTCTTCGAGTCCGTGCGCCGGGGAGCGGCCAAGAGCGCGCGCGCGGCCGCCGAGCACCACGTCCGCATGTCGGTCGCGCGCTACCTCGGCTACCTCGAGGGCGCGCACGGCCTGGTCCACCAGGCGCTGATCTACGCGGACGAGCAGGAGTTCCTCGCGTCGACGGTGCCGTTCGTGCGGACCGGCCTCGAGCGGGGCGAGCGCGTGCTCGCGGTCACGACCACGCACAACGCCGACGCGCTGGGCCGAGCGCTCGGGGCGGACGCCGCGGAGGTCGAGTTCCGCGACGCGCACGAGTGGTACGAGCTTCCGGCCCACACGATGGTGAGCTACGAGCGCTACCTCGAGCACGCCGACCGCGGCCGCGTCCGGGTGATCGGCGAGGTGGCGTGGGACGGGGAGCTGGCCGCGCCGATGAGCGAGTGGACGCGCTACGAGGCGGCCATCAACGCCACGTTCGCGCTGGATCCGATCAGCTTCCTGTGCCCGTACGACGCGAGCCGGCTGCCCGAGCGCGTCGTCGCCGACGCCCGCCGCACCCATCCTCAGCTCTGCGCGGACGGGAGTGCGTCGCCGAGCCCCGAGTACACCGACGTCGCCACGCTGACGCGCGAGCTCGAGGCTGAGCCGCTGGCCGAGCACGAGGGGGCCACAGCCGACCATCCGGTGACCGCCGACCTGCGCGGCGTCCGCGGCTTCGTCCTCGACCAGGCGCACCGCGCCGGCGTCGGCGGCAGGGCGCTGGAGGACGCGTTCCTGGCGGTGCAGGAGGTCCTGGCCAACGTCACCGCCCACGGCCCGGGCCGGGGCACGATCCGTGCCTGGGTCCAGGAGCGCGAGCTGATCTTCGAGGTCAACGACGACGGCACGGCCGGCGGCGATCCGCTCCTGGGCCGGCTGGCCTCGGACGCCACCGCCATGGGCGGCGCGAGCGGCCTGTGGATGGCTCGCCTGTTATGCGACCTCGTCGAGGTCCGCTCCCGGGACGGAGGCGTGGTCGTGCGCCTGCACGTCGCTCTCCACTAGCCCTCCGCGTCCCGTCAGACCGGTCCGGCGGCGGCTGCCCTTGCAGCTCGCGCTCGCCGGCGTACTAGCATGCTAGGTGGAACAACCTGCCGCCGACCCCACCGGAAACATGACCCAGCCAGATCCTCGGGATCACCCATCGAACACGGTTCCTGACCAGTCGGAGCCCGAGCCCGACAGCCCGCCCAAGCGTTCCAGCGGACGGCGCCCGAGCCAGCGCGAGCTCGTGACCGCCTCGCTCCTGCGCTGTCCATCCCCCGCCCCCTAGGCGTTCGCCGGCCCTTTCGACCGGGCTCGTCGAGGGGAGTACCCGCGCGACGTGCTCTTCGCCGCGGCCGCCGCGCTCGGCGTCGCGCGGGGCCCTAGATCACCTTCAGCAGCAGGAGCAGGATCAGCGTCGCGACGACGGAGACCAGCAGCGATCCCAGGCATCCGAGGCGGTTGGAGAAGAAGAGGAACATCGAGCGCTAGCCGGGGCCGCCGGGGCCGCCGGACGGCTCGGGCTCCAGGGCGGATGAGCTCCCCCGCAGGACGTGGATCGAGAGGGCCAGGATCAGCGCCAGGCCCCCGAGGGCCGCGAGCTGCAGGAGCACGTCGGTCACCTGGCGGTGGCCCAGCGCTCCCTCGGCCTGGGCGGTGACCACCAGGATCCGGCGCACGACGGCGATCAGCCCGATGAACAGGAAGGGCTCGACGAGGATGCGCCCCCCGAAGTCCACGAGCCGCAGGGTGTAGAGCAGCTCGGCGATGATGAACATGAGCAGGACGCGATCGAGGACGAACACGCCACTGTCGGTCACCGGGCGGCCCCGGCTCCCGCGGATGAGGTCGGTGATCGTGCCGACGATGGTGAAGACGCCCGCGACGACCAGCAGCACCCCGATCACGACGTAGATCCAGCCCTCGGCGCCGCCGATCCCGGCCTCGAGCACGCGCCGGGGACGTGGTCGCACTGCGGCCCCGTGGCTCCGCGGTCGTCGTGGGCGGTCGTCGAGCTCGATCTCCCTGGGGACAAGTAGATCGCCCGCCCCCGCGGGCAATCGCGCCTCAGCGCCGGCGGCGCAGCGGCGGCAGCGAGAACGTCACCAGGCGCTTGGCCAGGCGACCGGCGGGGCCGATGCGCCCGCCGGCCTCCTCGCGCTCCTCGGCGCGGCGGACGACCGTGCGCACGAGCGTGGCGCCGACGAAGCGCAGCGGCTCGGGCGGCAGGTATCCGGGCGGGCCGCCGGTGAGCACGCACTCGGTGTACGCGTCGCGGACGTGCAGCGCGCGGCGGGCGAGGATCCGCCCGATGAGCGCGCTGGGCCCGACGCCGTTGCCCGAGTAGCCGACGCCGTAGTGGACGTTGCCCTCGCCGAGTGAGCCGACGAACGGCATGTGGCCGGGCGCGCGGTCGACCGGGCCGCCCCAGGCGTGCGTGAGCCGCACGTCGGCGAGCTGCGGGAACCAGGCGCGGAAGTCCTCGGCGACGCTGGCCGCGATGCGGTCGTCGGCGAAGTGCCGGGGGACGACGCGGCCCAGCGCGCCGATCGCCCCGCCGCCGCGCCCGAAGGCGATGCGCCCCTCGCGCGTGACCTGCGCGTAGTGCACGAACAGTCGCGCGTCGCCGAGCAGCGCGCCCGCCCGCCACGCCTCGGCGACGCGGTCGGGGATCGGCTCGGTGAGGACGATCTGGGTGCCCACGACGACGATCGCGCGACGCAGCTCGCGAAGCTGGGCCGCCCACGCGTTGGTGGCGATCACGACCTCCTCGGCCTCGATGCGCCCGGCGGTGGTGATCACCGCGGCCGGGCGCGTGCGCTCCAGGCCGAGCATGCGCGTCCCCTCGAAGATCTGGATGCCGCGGCGCAGCGCCAGGCGGCGCAGGCCGCGCGCCAGCAGCGCCGGCTGCACGCTGGCCGAGTCGCGGATGAGCAGGCCGCCCAGGGCGGGTGCGCGCGCGCCGGTGCGCTCGGCGATCTCCTCGCCGGTGAGCTCCTGGATGCGGTCGGCCCGGCCGAGGCGGCGGCATCCGTCAGCCGCCGATCGGATGACGGCGAGCTGCTCCGGCGAGCCGGCGACCCACAGCGTCCCCTCGGGGCGGAAGTGGCAGTCGATGCCCTCGGCGGCGGCGACCTCGCCGATGCGGCCGATCGCGGCGCTGGACTCGTCGGCGAGCCACACGGCCGCCTCGTCGCCGAACTTCGCGGCGAGGCCGTCGAGCTCGTCGTACCAGCTCGACGCCCAGCCGCCGTTGCGCCCGCTGGCGCCGAACCCGCAGCCCTCGGCCTCGATCACCGCGATCTCGATGTCCGGCGCGAGGTCGCGCAGCTCCAGCGCCGTCCACATGCCCGTGTAGCCCCCACCCACGACGCAGACGTCGACACGGCGGGTGCCGGCCAGCGGCGGGCAGGCGCGCGCGTCCTCCGCCTCGAGCGCCTCCTCGAGCCAGAACACCGGTCCCGACCGCGGCATCGCGTCCCGGGTGGACCCGCTCTCGCCGGACATCGTCACGATGCTGCCTCCCCGTCTGCCTGCACGGCAACGTCCGGATCGTCAGACGCTACGTCGGTCTGTACGACGGATCGCACAACCTGACAGATCGTCCGGTCGCGACCGGCGACATGTGCCAGCCGGGCGCTTGGGCCGGGCTTGCCCGCCCGTAGAAGATGATGGGCCCCCACCCACCAGGAGGACCCGATCCGATGGCGACAACGACGACAGAGTTCCTCGACGTCGTCGGGGGCGAGCTCGTCGCCTCCGTCGAGGGCGCGACGCGTGACGTCGTCAACCCGGCCGACGACGCCGTGATCGCGGTCGTCCCCGAGGGCAGCGCGGCCGACGTCGACCGCGCGGTGCAGGCCGCCGTCGCCGCGCAGGAGACGTGGCGCTTCTCCACGCCGATGCGCCGCGCCGAGGCGCTGCTCGCGCTCGCCGACCTGCTCGAGGAGCACAACGACGAGCTCGCCCGGCTGGAGTCGGCGAACGTCGGCAAGCCGCTCGAGCAGGCGCGCGAGGAGAACGTCGCCTCCGCCGACAACCTGCGCTTCTTCGCCGGCGCCGCGCGCTGCCTGGAGGGGCGTGCGACGGGCGAGTACCTCGAGGGCTACACGTCGATGATCCGCCGCGAGCCGGTCGGGGTCGTCGGCCAGATCGCGCCCTGGAACTACCCGCTGCAGATGGCGATCTGGAAGCTCGGCCCGGCGCTGGCGGCCGGCAACTCGATCGTCCTCAAGCCCTCGGAGTTGACGCCGCTGACGCTCCTGCGCTTCGCCGCGCTCGCGCAGGAGCGCGAGCTCCTGCCGCGCGGCGTGCTCAACGTGATCACCGGCGACGGCGTGCCCGTCGGCGCGGCGCTCGTCGCCCACCCGCAGGTGGCGATGGTGTCGCTCACCGGCGACGTGTCGACCGGCAAGGCGATCGCCCGCAGCGCCGCGGACACGCTCAAGCGCGTCCACCTCGAGCTCGGCGGCAAGGCGCCGCTCATCGTCTTCCCCGACGCCGACCCCGAGGCGGTCGCCGCGGGCATCCGGCTCGGCGGCTACTTCAACGCGGGCCAGGACTGCACGGCGTCCTCGCGCGTGCTCGTCGCCGAGGGCGCCTACGAGGCGGTGATCGAGGCGCTCGTGCCGGCGGTCGAGTCGCTGCGCGTCGCCGATCCCGCCACCGACGGCGAGGTCGAGATGGGCCCGGTCATCTCGCGCGCACAGCAGGAGCGGGTCCTGGGCTTCGTCGAGGAGGCCCAGCGGGCGGGGGCGACCGTCGCCACGGGCGGCGGGGCGCACGGCGACGTCGGGGCGTTCGTCGCGCCGACGGTCATCACCGGCGTCACGCAGCGCGACGCGATCGTCCAGCGCGAGGTCTTCGGCCCCGTGGTCACGGTGCAGAGCTTCGCGTCGGCCGACGAGGCGATCGCGCTGGCCAACGACGTGCCCTACGGCCTCGCCGCGAGCGTCTGGACGCGCGACGTCGGCACGGCGATGGACGCCATCCGCAAGCTCGACTTCGGCACCGTCTGGGTCAACGACCACCTGCCGTTCACCTCCGAGATGCCGCACGGCGGCTTCAAGGAGTCCGGCTACGGCAAGGACATGTCGATGTACGCGGTCGAGGAGTACACGCGCATCAAGCACGCGATGGTCAAGCTCGGCTAGCGCCCGGGCCGCAGCGGCCTACCGATCCAGGAGGACATGAGCGAGGTCCTCGAGCGAGGCGACCTGTTCTTCTTCTACCGCCCGCGGGTCCGCGCGGACGAGGTGCGCGACCTCTCCGACGTGCAGCGCACGTTCGTGATCCTCGAGCCCGACGGCCGCACGCGCTACCGGCGCCTGATCGTCGGTCGCAAGCGGCTGCCGCGGGCCGAGTCGCACGAGCGCGAGTGGGCGTTCGTGGCCGAGGTCGCTGACGACCCCGAGGCGATGCGCGACGACATCGAGCGCAAGGCCTACGAGACGCGCACGCGCGGTCCCCGGGTCCAGCCCGAGGCGCGCCCCGCGGGCGAGGGCCGCTACGCGATCGTCGACCACGACGGCCACACGCACCTCGCCTACGCGCTCGAGCTGCCGCGCGAGCCGGGCGACGTCCAGCGCGAGCTCGGGATCGCGCCGCAGGCCAGCTACATCGTCGCCGTGCGCAACCCCGACGCCCCGGCGCCGCCCGGCCTGGGCCTGCCGAGCGGCCGCCGCGCCGACTTCCCGCCCGAGCTGCGCGAGCGCTTCTGCGGCCGCCGGTTCGCGCCGCTGAACCCGCCGGACTTCCTCGACTTCGAGGGGGCCGAGGTGGTCCTCATCGCCGCCGCCGCGGACGCCGCGCGCGAGCTCGGCATCGACATCGACGCCGAGGCCGAGCGCCTCGAGGACGCCGACGTCTTCGCCGACCTGCGCCTGCGTCCGGGCGAGGTCCCGGTCGAGCCGCTGCAGACCGGCGAGTGGCGCTGAGGGGCGCGCTCAGCCCGCCCCGCCGATGCGCGGCTGGCGCACCGGCGGCGGGTCGTCGTGCAGCAGCCGGGGCACGGTGACCAGGCGGAAGTGCCGGCGTCGCAGCGCGCGGACGATGCGGGGCAGCGCGGCGATCGTCTGCGTCCGCACGCCGCCGGCGTCGTGCATGAGCACGATGGCGCCCGGACGGGCGCCGGACAGGACCCGCCGCACGATCGCCGGGATCCCGGGCCGGCGGTAGTCCTGGCTGTCGACGGTCCACAGGACCATGAGCATGTGACGCCGGCGCAGCAGCGCGAGCGTGGTCGCGTCGAACTCGCCGTAGGGCGGCCGGAAGAGCCGGGGGGCGGGCGCGCCGGCGGAGCGCACCACCGCTGCCTGCTCGTCGATCTGCGCCGCCTGCGCGGCGGCCGACAGGCGGTCGAGGTCGGGATGGCTCTCGGTGTGGTCGCCGATGACGAAGTGCGGATCGCGGACCTCGGCGCGCTCGGCGTCGGTGAACCAGTGCTCGCTGAAGCCGACCTGGAAGAACGTGGCCGGGACGTCGAGGTGGCGCAGCACGCGCACGACGGAGAGGGTGTACGGGCCCGGCCCGTCGTCGAAGGTCAGCGCCATCTCGCGCCGGTGGCGGCCGGCGACCGACACGTAGGCGTCGCGCCGGAGGATCGCGTCGACGGTGCGCCGCTCCTGGCGCAGCAGCCGCTCGCGCAGCGGCAGCCGCACGGCGCTCCTGGCGGGCGGGCGGGCCGGATGCAACGGCCGGCCGTGGGCGAGGGCGCCGGCGGGCTTCGTCGTGCTCCCGCCGTCGAGCGCCCCCACGGCGGCCAGCACGCACGCCACGACCGCCAGGGCGGCGCCGAGGCGCAGCCGACGGCGCCTGTGCAGCGGAGGCTCGATCACGGAGCACACTCTTAGCGAAGGCGCAGGACGCCCCGCGCCGGTTGCCGCACGACGTTCTCAGGGCGTTCACCACAGCCCGCGACGCAGCGGGCAGCATGGAGCTCACCGGTGGCTTGGAGTCCGCCGGCATCGCGCTTCTCCCTCTCTCCTCCGAGAAGCGTGCGTCGGGCTGGGAGCGCCGCGCGCGCCCCGCGGTGCTCCCAGCCGGCGCCATCCGCCACGACACGAGCGAAGGAGTCATCTTGGTCTCGACGCGAAGGAAGCTGGTCCTGTCCGCCGCGCTGTGCGCGGTGACGATCCCGATGGGGGCGCCGGCGTCCTCGAGCGCCGCGCGCGACCGCGGGCGCGACGCCCGACACGTCCTGCTCATCAGCGTCGACGGCCTGCACGCGTCCGACCTGGCCACCTACGTCCGCCTGGCGCCCGGATCGACGCTGGCGCGCCTGTCCCGGCACGGCACGACCTACGCGAACGCGCTCACCACGCTGCCGTCGGACTCCTTCCCGGGCATGCTCGCCCTCGCCACGGGCGGCACGCCGCGGTCGACCGGCGTCTACTACGACGACTCCTACGACCGCAGCCTCTTCGCCCCCGGCAGCGGCTGCGCCGGCCAGCCCGGCGCGGAGATCGTCTACGACGAGACCGTCGACCACGACCTCACGCGCCTGGACGGCGGCGGCGGAATCGATCCGGCCAAGCTCCCGCTGAGCGGGACGCCGGGCGACTGCCACCCCCTCCTCCCGCACAGCTTCCTGCGCGTGAACACGATCTTCGAGGTCGCCCGCGAGGCCGGCCGGCCCACGGCGTGGTCGGACAAGCACCCGTCCTACGACCTGCTCAACGGCCCGAGCGGCGCCGGCGTCGGCGACCTCTTCACGCCCGAGATCGCCGCCAACGACCCGCTGACCGGCAGCCCGTTCGCCAACAGCGAGGACTCGACCATCCGCTACGACGGCCTCAAGGTCGACGCGACCGTCAACCAGATCCGCGGCCTGCGCTCCGACGGATCGGCCGGCCCGGGCGAGCCCGCGATCTTCGGCATGAACTTCCAGGCCGTCAGCGTCGCCCAGAAGCTGCCGGACCCCGCCGCCGCGCTCGACCCGACCGGGTGCCCGGGCAGCCCGGCGACGCCGTGCCCGTTCGTCGGCGGCTACCGGCCCGACGGCTCGTTCGGGCCCGCGCTGCGCCAGGGCCTGGACTTCGTCGACGCCTCGCTGGCGCGGATGGTCGCCGCGATGACCCGGCGGGAGCGAGCGACGACGGAGATCGTCATCACCGCCAAGCACGGCCAGTCGCCGGTCGACCCCGCGAAGCTGCATCGCGTCGGCAAGGGCGTGGTGCCGGACCTCGTGACCCAGGCGACGGGCGCGACGGTCGACGGCAGTCAGGCGCAGGTGACCGAGGATGACGTCGCCCTCATCTGGCTCGCGCGCCCGTTCCAGGGCAAGGACGCCGACCTGCTCGCCACGCTGCGGGGGGCGCCGGCCACCAGCGCCGCGTTCATCGACCACGTCATCGGCGACGCGGAGCTCGGCCGGCGGTTCGGCGACCCGGCGACGGATCCGCGGGTGCCCGACGCGATCGTGCAGCCCAAGCTCGGCGGCCTGTACTCGACGAGCAAGGCCAAGGTCGCCGAGCACGGCGGCGGGACGCTGGACGACCGCAACGTCGCGCTGCTCGTCGTCGACCCGTCTCACGACGACCGTGGCGACGACGGCCCCGCGACGGTCGACGATCCGGTGAGCACGACGCAGGTCGCGCCGTCGATCCTGCGCTTCCTGCGCCTCGACCCGTCCGACCTGCAGGCCGTGCGCGAGGAGGGCACCCGCCCGCTGCCGCACGACTGACGATCGCCGCGCAGCCGTCTCCTCCGGGAGGCGCACGCCGTACGCTGCACGGCCATGCTCGCCATACGCCAGGAGGGCGCCGGCGAACCGCTCGTCCTCGTCCACGGGGCGGGGACGAGCGCGGCGATCTGGCGGCGGGTCATGCCGGCGCTGGCGGAGCGCCGGCGCGTCGTCGCGCCTGACGTCCCCGGCTATGGCGGCTCGCCGGCGGCGGGACCGGGCTTCGAGCTGGACGAGGTGACGGAGGCGCTCGCCGCCGGACTGCGGGACGCCGACGTGCCAGTGCCCTACGACCTCGTCGGGCACTCGATGGGCGGGGCGCTCGCGCTCCTGCTGGCGACGCGCCACCCCGAGCTCGTCGACCGGCTCGTGCTCGTGGCGCCCGCCGGCCTCGCCGCCCTGCCGCGGCTGCTGGCGACCGCGCTCGGCGCGGTGGCGGCGCCGTTCGCCGTCGCGCGGCGGACGGTGGCGAGCCCGCTGGCCGGCAGCGCCACGGTGCGGCGCCTGGCGCTGGCCGGGGTGGCGCGCGACGGCGCGCGCGTGCCGGCGCACGCCGCGCGCGACGTGCTCGCGAGCTCGGTCGGCGCGACGCGCATCGGGCCCGGCCTGGCCAGCGCGGCCGCCGCGGACCTGCGCCCGGCGCTCGCGGGCTGGCACGGGCCGCTCGGCCTCGTCTGGGGCGAGCGCGACCCCGTCATCCCGAACCGGCGGATCGAGGTCATCCGCCGCGCCCGGCCGGACGTCGAGCTCGCCATCGTGCCCGACACGGCGCACGCCCCGATGCTCGAGCGCCCCGAGGCGTTCTGCGCCGCGCTCGAGGACGTGCTCGGCCGGCTCCGCGGCTGAGCGCGCGCTCACCGGATCGCAACACGGCGGCGGCCGTCGTCGTCGAACCTCCCGATTGCAGGGGTTTTCCTCCATTCGACGAGCGATGGCACCCGCGCCCGCCACCAGCGAAGGCAGCGTCCCGCTCCCGGACGGCCGGCGTCTGGCGTGGGCGGCCGGCGGCCCGCGCGACGGCGTGCCCGTCCTCTACCTGCACGGGGCGATCGGCACCGCGGTGCGGCGCTCACCCGAGCTCGACGCGCTCATCGACGAGCTCGGCATCCGCTACATCGCGGTCAGCCGCCCGGGGTTCGGGCGCTCGGACCCGTGCCCGGGCCGCCGCATCGCCGACTTCCCCGCCGACGTCGAGCGGCTCGCCGACCGCCTCGGGCTCGAGCGCTTCGCGATCGTCGGCGTCTCGGCCGGCGGCCCGTACGCCCTGGCCTGTGCCCGCGCGCTGCCCGACCGGGCGACGGCGACCGCGGCCGTCAGCTCGCTGTCGCCGGTGTGCGCGCCCCACGCCGGCCGCTGGATGCCGGTGCACCTGCGCTTCGGGCTGCGCACGCTCGTCCGCCAGCCCGAGCTAGCCGCCCGCGGCGGCACGCGCGTGGTGGGCCTGCTCGAGCGTCATCCCGCGGCGCTCGCCCGCCTGGCGCGGATCGGCTCGACGCCGGCGGACCGCCGTCTGCTGACCTCGACGGAGATGGGGACGACCGCGGTCGAGTCGTTCCTGGCCGCGGCCGGCGGCGGCGTGCGCGGGATGATCGACGACTACGTGGCCTGCTGCGCGGCCTGGGGCTTCGATCCGCGCGAGGTGCTCGGCGAGGTGCACGTCTGGCACGGCGAGCAGGACCGCTTCGTCCCGGTCGAGCACGCCCGCGCGCTGGCGGCGGCGCTGCCCCGCTGCCTGGCGCGCTTCGACGCCGAGGACGGGCACTTCTTCTTCCGCCGGCGCCTGGCCGAGGTCCTCGGCGCGCTCGTCGACGGCCTGCGCCCCGCGGCGTCGCGCGCGGGGCCGCGAGCCGCTTAACATGGGGCATGAGCCGCCGCGACCTCGCCCACGTCCTGACCGCCCTGTGGGACCGGTCCGGCGGGCGAGCGGGCACCGGGGTGCCCGTGGCCGACGTCGACGACGCCATCGGCCGCGGTCGCGGCGACATGCGCACGCCGCTGAACCTGCGCACCCTGCAGGACGACGGGCGCGTGACCGAGCTCGACGACGGGACCTGGGCGCTGACGGCGCAGGGCGTGGCCTGGATCGAGCAGGACCGCGAGCTGTCGGACCGTTGACGCCCGTCCGCGACATCGAGATCCGCGGCGACATGATCCGCCTCGGGCAGCTCCTGAAGCTGTCCGGCCTGGCGGACACCGGCGGCGACGCCCGCGCGCTCGTCGCGCAGGGCGAGGTCGCCGTCAACGGCGAGGTCGAGACCCGCCGCGGGCGCCAGCTCCACCGCGGCGACGTGGTCGCGGTGGGCGACGAGGCCGTGCGGGTCGTCTGACCATGGACGACGGGGACCGGCAGCGGCTGATCGACTTCGTCGTCGCGACCGGCGACGACATCGGCTGGGTCGTGGAGCGCTTCGCCGAGATCCAGGAGCCCGACGATCCGACGAGCGGCACGGTCGTCGACCTGGCGTCCACGGCCTGGGAGGACATCCTGGCTCGCGGCGAGCTGGAGATGCTCCAGAAGGCGATCGCCAGCGAGATCTACGACGAGCGGCTCGACCGCGTCGGGCTCAGCGGCGCGTCGCTCGAGTTCAAGCTGGCGGTCGTGCGGGCGGCGCATGACGACGCCCGCGGCGGCGGCGACGAGCCCGGGCCCCGCCGGCGGGCCCTCGTGCGCAGGCTGCTGGACGCGATCGACGTCGTGCTGGACTCGCTGGTCGGCGCGCTGCACGGCATCGGCGAGGCGCTCAGGGAGTTCAAGGGGGCGCTGCGGGCGCGGATCGAGGACTGAGGCCGGAGCTGGCGCCCGCCGGCGGATCGCCTACGTTGGGGGGGAGTGCCCGGTCCCCACAGCTCAGCCGGTGACGTCGCGTGAGCGATCTCCTGCGCGTCCTCGTCGTCCTCGCGCTGATCGCGGGGAACGCGTTCTTCGTCGCCGCCGAGTACGCGGTGGTGACCGCGCGGCGGTCGGGGCTCGTCCCGCTGGCCGAGCGCGGCAGCCGCCGGGCCGCGGCCGCGCTGCGGCTGATGGACGACCCCGTGCGCGTGATCTCGACCGTGCAGGTCGGCATCACCGCGATCGGGATCCTCACGGGCGCCGTCGCCGAGCCGCTGGTCGGCGAGCTCGTGGGCGACGGCATCCCCAAGCCGCTGGGCTTCGTCCTCTCCTTCGGCGTCGTCACCTACCTGAGCGTGGTGATCGGCGAGCTCGTGCCCAAGGCGCTCGCGCTCGACCGCGCCGAGACGCTGGCGATGCTGGTGGCGGCCCCGGTGCAGGTGCTCCAGGTGGTGCTGCGGCCCGTGGTGTGGGTGCTGCAGCAGTCCGCGCGCGTGTGCCTGAGGCCGTTCGGCATCCAGGACGTCGTCGCCGGCGAGTCGATCCGCAGCGCCGAGGAGCTGCGCGCGCTCGTCGACGAGGCCGAGAGCGCGGGCGTCATCCCGCAGGCCCAGGAGGAGATGCTCCACAACGTCTTCGACTTCGCCCATCGCGAGGCCCGCGACGTCATGGTCCCGAGCCCGGACGTGGCCTGGCTGGACGCCGCCCTGAGCCCCGACGCGGCCGTCGGGCGCGCGCTCGAGACGGCCCACGCGCGCTTTCCGGTGGGGCGCGGCACGCTCGACC
>JAXDHQ010000019.1:0-10386 GCA_034664395.1 Solirubrobacteraceae bacterium
CCGAGGACGGCGGCGCGACGTGGCGCCACGGCAACCGGGGCCTCGTCCCCCGCTACATGCCCGAGGACGCGCGCGAGGGGACGATGGACCTGTGCGTCCACGACCTCCAGCGCGCGGCGCGGCGGCCCGAGCGGATGTTCATGCAATTCCACGGGGGCGTGTACCGCTCCGACGACGCGGGCGAGACCTGGACGGACATCGGCGACGGGCTGCCGTCCGACTTCGGCTTCCCGATGGTCCTCGACCCCGCCGACCCCGACAGCGCCTACGTCATCCCGTTGACCGCCGACGCCGACCGCGTCACGCCCGACGGCCGGGTCCGGGTGTACGAGACGCGCGACGCCGGCGCGAGCTGGACGGGGCGCGGCGACGGCCTGCCCGCGCAGGACGCCTACCTCACGGTCCTGCGGCAGTCCTTCGACCGCGTCGGCGAGGGCCCGGCGCTCGAGCTCTACTTCGGCGCGACGTCGGGCGACGTCTTCGGCTCGGCCGACGCCGGGGCGACCTGGTTCACCGCCGCCGCGCACCTGCCGCCGGTGTACAGCGTGCGAGCGAGCGGCTGAGGCGCCCGACCACGTCGCGGTGCGCCGTCGACCGGGTCCGCGACGGGCCACGGGTTGGGATTCGACTTCGAGCGGCAGAGCGCGTCCGCGGGCACCGACAGGCAGTCCGTGGGTGCCGTCTGCGGTCGCCGTGGCCGCCTAGCTGCGCCGGGCCCCGCTCGTCGAGGGGCGCGTGCGGATCTCGATGGCCGCGGAGTCGAAATCGACGCGCGTCCCGGTGCAGTTCATGACGAACTGCTCCGGCAGCGCCCGCCGCATCTCCATCATCGCGTGCATTCCCGTGCAGTGCATCGGGCAGAGCATCTCGACGCCGATCTCACGCAGCGACTCGATCGTCGCCTGCGTCTTCTCCTCCGGGACGCCCGGGAACCCGAGGTGGAAGCCCCCGAACACGCCGAGCACGCGCTCCTTGCCCGTCAGCTCGATCGCGTGCCGGATCGAGTTCACGACGCCGGCGTGGCTGCAGCCGACGAGCACGACGATGCCATCGGCGATCTCGAGCACGAGCGCCTGGTCGTCCTCGACGACGTCGGCGCAGACGTGCGCGTCCTTGACCTGCAGCAACGCGTTCGGCGTGTCGGTCCGCACCGACGGCGCCTCGAACGCGACGTTCCGCGGGATCTCGCCCGTGGCGATCAGGCCCGGCCCCACCTCGAGCGGCCCCTTGTGGCTCACGACCCGACCACCGGCGTCATCGAGCGCGCCCGGTGACAGGTCGCTGTTGTAGAACGGCGCGACCTCGCCGGAAGCGAGACGGAGGTAGCGCGGCAGGAAGGCATCGGGGTGGATCGAGATCGGCAGCGAGGCCGCGCGCGACTCCAGCAGGCCACGCAGGCCCCCGTAGTGATCCGGGTGCCCGTGGCTGATCACCACGTGGTCGAGCTCGCCCAGGTCGATCCCCAGCGCCGACGCGTTGTGCAGGAGCACGTGCCCGGTCATGCCGGTGTCGAACAGCGCGCGGTACGAGTAGCGCCCCCACTCCAGCTCGACGAGCAGCGCGATGCCGTTCTCGCCGATCGGCGGGGTCCGCTTCGGGTCGAAGTGATGGAACAGGCCCGCGCGAGACACGTTCTCCTCGTCGGCGAGGAGCATGTCCACGTAGTTCTCGGTGACGCTCGTGATGCGTGCCCTCAAAGTCTCCACCAGGTCGCTCCGTCGTTGTCGCCGTCGTAGCCGTCCTCGCCGTCCTCGAACGGGTCCGACAGCAGGGTCACGCCGATGTGGGACATGAGCGTCTCGAACCCGTGCTGCAGATGGCTCCCGACGAGCGCGCGGATCGCCTCCTGGTCGTCGGCCACGATCGCCTCGAGGATCGCCTTGTGCTCGTCGTACGACGCCGTCTTGCGACCGCGCCGCACCTGGAGCGCTGCCCACGGGAAGCCTGTCCACAGGCGCTCGATCTCGGACACCAGCGTGGGAAGCCCGCACGAGTTGTAGAAGATGAAGTGGAACTCGTGGTTGAGGCTCCGAGCGACCTGCGGGCTGTCGTCGGGCGTCTCGCCGAACTCCTCGTTCACGCGGCGCGCGCGGTCGTACTCGAGGCGGGAGAGCCGCTTCGACGCCCGGCACGCCGCATAGGGCTCGACCAGCCGCCGCATGACGTAGATCGAGCCGATCTCGTCGACGTTGGGCGACGCGACCCGCACCCCACGGTGCGGCTCGCCGACGAGCAGCCCCTCGGCCTGGAGTTGGCGCAGCGCCTCGCGTACCGGCGTGATGCTCGCCTTGAACTGTGCCGCGAGCTCGTCCTGGTAGAGCCTGACGCCATGATCGATGTGTCCCGTGGCGATCAGCTCACGAAGAGCGTCGGCGATCCGGCCCGCCTTGGTCTCAGCCGGCTGGGTCCCTGGGCCCGCCCTCGCGCTGAGCTTGCGTGCCGCCACCTACGACGACCCTCGCCACGCCAGCATGCCGCCGTCGACGCTGTAGGCCGCGCCGGTGACGAAGCTCGCGTCGTCGGACGCCAGGAAGCACACCACCTTCGCCACCTCCTCCGGACCGCCCAGGCGCTTGATCAGGCCGACCGCGGCCAGCTCGCGCTTCACGAGGTCCGGGTCGTCGGCGACCTCCCAGTACTTCGAGACCATGTTCGTCTCGATCACCCCCGGGCAATAGCAGTTCACCCTCACGCCGTACTGAGCCCAATCGGTCGCCATCGATCGCGTGAGCGCCAGGATCGCTCCCTTGCTGGTGCAATAGGCCGGGCCCATCGGGAACGCGACGTAGCTGACGACCGAAGCCGAGTTGACGATCGCTCCGCCCCGCTCCCGCAGGTAGGGGAACGCCGCCCGCGAGCAGCGCCACGTGCCCTTGACGTTGATGTTCATGACGCGGTCCCAGATCTCCTCGGGGAGCGTCTCGGTGGACGTCTCAGTGGTGAGCGACGTTTCGTGCACCCCAGCATTGTTGTGCAGGATGTCAATCCCGCCGAACGCCTTGGCGGCGCCCTCCATCAGCGCGACGATCTGGTCGCCGTCGCCGATGTCGGCATGGACGAAGACGGCCTCGCCGCCCGTCTCGATCACCTTGGCGACGGTCGCGTTCCCCGACTCGTCGTCGACGTCGGACACGACCACCCGCGCCCCGCGCGATGCCATCTCCAAGGCGGTCGCCCGCCCGATCCCGCTGCCGGCGCCCGTGATGACGCCGATCTTCCCGTCCAGTGAGCCGCTCACTTGCTCCCTCTTCGTCTCGGTGGTGGTGATCTCGTCGGCTAGGACATCTCGACGATGCTGCGCCCGAGCTGGCCGCCGTGCAGGTCGTGGAAGCCCTGGTTGATGTCGTCGAGCCGGTAGCGGTTCTGCACGAGCCGGTCGATGTCGAGCTTGCCGGCCCGCCACAGGGCGATGATCGTCGGAACGTCGCGCCAGAAGTTCGAGCTGCCGTAGAGCGAGCCCTTGATGACCTTCTCCTGCGACAGCAGCGCGAGCTGGTTGACGGCGAACTGCGCGGAGGCCGCCGGCGCGCCGATGACGACGACCGTGCCCCCGCGGCGCACCGCGGTCAGGCCCATCTCCACGAGCGACGGTGCGCCGACGGCCTCGAAGACGTAGTCGGCGCCGTCGCCGGTGATCTCGTGGACGCGGGCCGCGACGTCCTCCTCGGTGGCGAGGATCGCGTGGGTGGCGCCGAACTCCCGCGCCATGGCGAGCTTCTCCTCGGCCGTGTCGACGGCGATGATCGGGTTGGCCCCGGACACGCGGCAGCCCTGGACGACGTTCAGCCCGACACCGCCGGTACCGACGACCACGGCGCTCTCCCCCGGCTGCACGTCGGCCGCGTTGACGACCGCGCCGAACCCGGTGAGCACGGCGCAGCCGATGACGGCGACCGCCTCCAGCGGCAGGTCGTCGTCCACCTTGATGGCGGCGCTCGCGGGCACCACGATGATCTCGCTGAACGCCGAGACGCCCGAGAAGTGGTGAAGGTCGCGTTCGCCGTCGTGGTATCGCGTCGTGCCGTCGAGCAGCCTGCCGGTTCCACGGATCTGGACCGCCATGGCGCACAGCGCTGGCCGTCCCCGCGCGCAGTAGCGGCAGGTGCCGCAGGCCGCGCGATAGACCATCAGCACCACGTCGCCGACCGCGACGCCGGTGACGCCAGGTCCCACGGCCTCGATCCGGCCGACCGCCTCGTGGCCCGGGACGAACGGGAGCTCCTGAGGGATCTTGCCCTCCATCACGCTCAGATCGCTGTGACACAGGCCCGCGACCTTCACCCGCACGGCGACCTCGCCCTGCCGGGGCTCGGCGACGTCGATCTCGCGGATCTCCAACGGCGCGCCCCACTCGTACAGCACCGCCGCCCGGCTACGCATCCCGCCTCCCGGTGGCAGTCCCGACCGGGTCGCGGTCGGCGACCGCGCTCGCGAAGGCCAGCGACGCGATGCGCTCGGAGGCGCTCGACGCGCGGCTGGGCACGGCGATCGCGCCGTCGGCTCCATCGAACGCCACGCCGGCGACGACACAGTCGTCGCGGAGCATGAACGCCTTGTAGATGACGTTCCCCACGATGATGTCGGGGGCGATCACGATGTCGCACGGAGCGGCGAGCGCCGCCTCCTTGGTCGACGCCGCGCGGTCGTCCAGCGCCACGTCGAGGGCCATCGGGCCGATCAGCGTCACGCCCCGCCGGCGCAGGTCGTCGCCGTAGCGGGCGCGGACCTGCTCGAGGATCACGCTGCCGGGCACCGCCGGGTCCGCCGTCTCGCGGTGCGCGATGAGCGCCACCGTCGGGTGGCTGCAGCCGAGCCGCCGGGCGGCGACGACGGCGCGGTCGACGATCCGCCCGAGGTCCTCCACGGACGGGCTGCGGTTGAGCCCGGCGTCGGCGACCAGGAACGCCTGGCCCATCGCCTCGGACATCACCAGCCCGACGTGGGCGAACCAGCGTCCGCGGCTGCGGTGCAGCACCTCGCGCATGAGCGTCGCCGTCGACGTCTCGAGCTTCAGGAGCAGGTCGAGCTCGCCGGCCAGCCACCGGTCGACGGCCTCGCCGGCGTCGGTGTCCGCCGCGAAGACGACGACGCGATCGACTCCGAGCTCGCGGATCGCCTCCACCACCGCTCGCGCGGCCTCGCCGCGACAGCCGAGGACGCCGACGGACTCCGGGAGGGCCGCGTCCGACCGGCCGACGAGCTCGGCGAGGGTGGTCGGGAGGGCGGGCGCCGCCACGGTCACGCCCGGTCCGCTCCGGAGCGCGGGACGATCGGCGCGTCGATCTCGATCTCGAGGACGACGGTCGACAGCGCCTTGCCGTGCAGGTCGAGGTTCAGCGAGCGGGACACGCCGCCGTCCAGCGCCTGCTCGAGCACGAAGTTCAGCGCGCACGGGCCCGGGAGCTCATAGCGCTTGACCTCGCCGCGGACGAGGTCGCCGAACGCCTCGCGCACGACCTCCTCGGTCACCGTGCGCCGCAGGTGCTCGTAGTCCTGCGGGTTCCACGGGATCACGCTGACGTTCGCCGTGTCCCCCTTGTCACCCGACCTCGAGTGGGCGATCCAGCCAAGTCGCGTTCGCATCACAGCTCCTCCACCCGGACGGAGATCGGGACCTCGGCGCGCGGGACGAGGCTCGAGAACAGGCTGATGATCCGTCGCACGCTCGACCGCGCCCCGCCGCCCCCGGCCGGACCGAACCACAGGTCCTGGAACTCGAAGGCGAGCGCCTGCGCGACGGCCTCCTCGGCGCAGCGCGCGGCGAACCGCAGCCGGATGTCCTCGGACTCCGCGCGCGCCGTGCGCGTGTGGTCGCCGAGGACGCTCCGCTGGCCGATGAGATCGACCCGCAGCGCTTCGATCCGCGACGCCAGCCCCTGCCGGCGAAGGCGGCGCTCGACGATCGCGCGCGCATCCTCCGCCTTGGCCACCGCCCCGCGCCCGGCGAACGAGATCTCGCCCTCGGCGATGTACCCCTCCGTGACCCCGACGAGGACCTTGAGGCTGTCCGTGCGCGGCCGTCCCGTCCCGCCGGTCACGCGCACGGCGTTGGGACCGACCTGCTCGAGGCGGACGTCCCGGACGTCGATGACGACGTCGGGGCTGATGTACTCGCCGGGGTCGTGGACCTCGTAGACGAGCTGCGCCTTGACCGTGTCGACGCTCAGCAGGCCGCCGCGAGCCGCCTGCTTGGTGAGCGTCGCCGTCGCGTCCTCCAGGACCTCTGCCAGCGGGAACCCGAGGTCGTCGGCCCGCGGCACGGTCTTGCGCCACGCCGGCTCGTCGAAGGCGCCGCCGGTCACGTAGCGGCCGCACTCCATGAGGTGGGCGACGACCGAGCCCGCGCCGAGCCTGTGCCAGTCGTCGGGCGCCCAGCCGAAGTGGTGCATCATGCAGCCGAGGTAGAGCGACAGGTCGCCGATCCGCCCGCCCACGACGATGTCGGCGCCGCGGTCGAGCGCCTCGGCGACGGGCTCGGCGCCGAGGTAGGCGTTGGCCGAGACGACCTCGCCGGGCAGCGAGTCCAACCCGCCCCCGGTCTCCATGAAGCGCAGGGGCAGCCCCTCCAGCCGGTCGAAGAGGTCGTCGCCGGTGACGACGCCGAGCTTGAGGCCGGGGATCCCCAGCTCCTTGGCGACCCCGGCGATGGCCCGCGCGGCGGCGGCCGGGTTGGCCGCGCCCATGTTCGTCGCCAGCCGGATCCCGTTGCCCGACAGGCCCGGGAGCATCCCGCGCATCCGCTCTTCGAGGACGCTGTTGTAGCCGCTGTCGGGGTCGACCAGCCGGCGGAGCTGGGCGAGCGCCAGGGTTCGCTCGGCGAGGCAGTCCATGCCGAGGTACTCGACCTGCTCCTCGGTCATCTGCGCCCCGAGGTCGAGGCGGTCGAGCTCGGTCGCGCCGGCGCAGCCGATCTGCATCGCGGTCATCGGGCCGCCCCCCGGTAGGCCGGCGCGGCGCCGCGGACCGCCATCTGGACGCGGTAGATCCAGCCCCGGTCCGTCCCCGGATCGAGGAGGCCGTTCGCGCCGGCGATGAAGAGCGACGTCCAGTCGGGCCCGCCCCAGCAGAAGTTCACGGCGCGCTCGTGGACCTCGAGCGTTCCGAGGTGCTCGCCCTCGGGAGTCAGGATCCAGATCCCGCCGGGTCCGGTGCAGTACACGTTGCCCCGCTCGTCGCATTTCAGGCCGTCGGGCACGCCCGAGCCGATGTTGGGCTCGCCGGGCATCTGGGCGAACACCTCGCCTCCGGACAGCCCGCCGTCGTCGAGCACCGCGAAGGAGCGGATGTGCATCCGCAGCGTGTCGTTGACGTAGAGCCGCGCCCCGTCGGGCGACAGGCACAGCCCGTTGGGGCCCTCAAAGTCCCGCGCGACGGGCTGCGGCCCACGACCGTCGTCGCGCACGAGGAACACGCCGCGGAAGTCGAGCTCCGGCTCGCGCTCGACGCCGAAGTACGGGTCGCGACCGAAGATCGGGTCGGTGAAGTAGATCCTCCCGTCGGGCGTCGCGATCACGTCGTTGGGGCTGTTGAGCTCGGCCCCCTCGAAATGGGACGCCAGCACGTTCAGCGATCCGTCGGCCTCGCGACGCAGGACCGCGCTGCCGGCGTGCTCGCACATCACCAGCCGACCGGCGTGGTCGAGCGTCATGCCGTTGGCAAGCCCGTTGTTGCGGCGGATCACCCGGAGCTGGTCGTCGACCGCGGACCACGTGTAGGTCGTCGCGCCGGCGATGTCGTTGAAGATCAGCGCCTCCTCGTCGGGAAGCCAGGTGGGCCCCTCCAGCAGCCCCGTGCCGTGATCGACGAGCGTCTCGATCGTCCGCTGCGGCGCGAACAGCGCCTCGCCTTCCGGCGTCGCGTCGCGAAGGGTCAGCTCCTCGCTGCGCTCGTGGTCCCGCGTCGCCCCGTCGTGTCGTGCGCTCATCTCGTCATGCCCCCAGGTTGCTGGTCCGGCCGGTGCGGCTGATCCCCGCGGCGGCGACCCCGGCGATCAGGATCACGCCCTTCACGATGCTGATGACGTAGGAGGGCAGCGCGAGCAGGTTCAGGCCGTTCGTCATGACGGCCAGGATCAGGATCCCGACCGCCGTTCCCACGATGTCGAACTTGCCGATCCGCAGGGTCACGGCCCCGAGGAACACGGCGGCATAGGCGTCGAGCAGGAACGCGTCGCCGGCCCCTTGGTAGCCGCCCGCCAGGGTCGAGGCGAGCAGCAGGCCGGCGAGCGCCGCCGCCGCCGCGCAGACCGTGAACACCACGATGCGCACCGCGGGCACGCGGATGCCCGCGAGGCGCGCCGCCTTCTGGTTGGAGCCGACGGCGTAGAGCTTGCGACCGAACTTGCCGCGCTCGAGCACGACCCAGAGCAGGGCGTACCAGCCGATCGCGACCAGGACGGGCATCGGGACGCCCGCCACCTCGGTGAAGGCGAGCCGCATGAAGGGAACGTCGGTGATCGGGACGGGCACGCCGGCCGTCCACCACAGGCCCACGCCCCCGAGGATCGACATCATCGCCAGCGTCCCGATGAACGCGGAGACCTTGAGCTTGACGACCACGATCCCGTTGATCAGGCCCACCGTCGCTCCCAGGCCCGCCGTCATGAGCGCCGCGACGCCGAGCGGGAGCCCGTGCGCCACCAGGAGGGCCGACACCAGGCCGCCGAGCGTCGCCATGGCGCCGATCGAGAGGTCGAAGTCCCACGAGATCAGGCACATCGTCAACCCGCCGGCGATGATCGCGAGGATCGCGCCCTGGCTCAGGATCGAGCGGATGTTCTCCCACGTGGCGAAGTCCTCGGGCTTCAGCGCCGAGAACACCACGACCATCACCAGGAGCGCGCCCACGGTGGCCCAGCGCGCGAGCCCCTGTCCGATGTCCGCCGCCGACCGTGCGGCCCGGGGCCGCTCGACATCCGGACGCACGGGCGCCTGTTCCACGGAACCGCTCACGACACCTCTCCTCCATACGAAGCTTGGGCGATGGCTCCCTCGTCGGCGACCCCCGGCGAGTGGAGCTCGAACGGCACCATCTCGCCGTCGCGCATCACGACCACCCTGGTCGCGAGCCGTGCGAGCTCGTCGAACTCGGACGAGATGACGATCACGGCGCTGCCGTTGCGGGCGAAGCCGCCGATCGTGTCCTCGAGGTCGGCGCGGGCGGAGAAGTCCAGGCCGCGGGTCGGCTCGTCGAGGACGAGGACGGAGGCGCCGACGCAGCGGGCGCGCCCGAGCAGCGCCTTCTGCCGGTTGCCGCCGCTCAGCGTGCTGATCTCCTGCTCCGAGCTGCCCTTGATGCTCAGGTCCTCGATGACCGCGGCGGTCATCGCCCGCTCTTCCTCGCGGTCGACCAGGGGCCCACGACCGAGCCGGCCGATGACCGAGATCGAGATGTTCTGGCGCACCGACATCCCCGGCAGGACGCCGTTGGCGTCCCGGTTCTCGGGCCGGAGCACGACTCCGCGGCGGACGGCGTCGCTCGGGGACTTGGGCAGATAGGGCTCGCCGCGCAGCTTCATCGTGCCACCGGCGAGGGGCAGGACGCCGGCGACCGCCTGGGCGAGGCTGCTGCGCCCCGAGCCGACGGCGCCGGCGATGCCGAGGACCTCGCCGGGGGCGAGCGCGAAGGTCACGTCACGCGCCGAGCCGGCGGCGACCCCGGTGACCTCGAGCAGCGCGGGCCCGTCCGTCGCGGCCGGGTCCGCACGGGCCGCCGCCGGCTCGTCGGCCTCGAGCTCGGCCCGGCGCTTGGCGACCTCGGCCTGGCCGAACATCAGCCGGATGAGCTCGACGCGCGGCGTGTCAGCCGGGACGGTGTCCACGACGCGCCCGTCGCGGAGCACCGTGATGCGGCTCGCGGCGGCGCGCACCTCCTGCAGGCGGTGGCTGACGAGGATGACCGCGAGGCCCTCCCGCGATCGCTCCTGCAGGAATTCGAAGAGGATCGTCGCCTCACGCGCCGCCATCGCGGCGGTCGACTCGTCGAGCACGAGCACCCGCGGCCGGCGAACCAGCGCGCTCGTGATCGCCACGAGCCAGGCCTCGGCGACCGAGATCTCCGCCACGAGCGACTCCGGCGAGATCTGCCGGTCGCCCAGGATGGTCAGCGCGGCCCGGGCGTCGGCGCGCATGCGACGGCGCGCGACGAAGCCCCGCCGCGACGGGTATCGCCCGAAGAACGCGAGGTTCTCCTCGACGGACAGGTCGGGGAAGAGCTCGAGCTCCTGGTGGACGACGGCGACCCCGCGCTCGGCCACCTCGGCGGGGTTGAGCCCCACGATCGAGCGACCGTCGAAGACGACGTCGCCCGCGTCCGGGTGCTCGACGCCGCCGATGATCTTGGCCAGCGTGCTCTTGCCGGCGCCGTTGCTCCCGAGCAGGGCATGGA